>JBBDXD010000023.1:0-32761 GCA_040902535.1 Dehalococcoidia bacterium
AGGACCCGGTCGGACTCTCACAATGAGTGGACCAAAGATCGGGGGCAGGTCACCATCGGCAACTTAACCTACTCCGGATACAACACGGAGATGGGGAACCTTTCCTTTGACGCGAAGAAGAACATCCTTGAACAATCGAACTTCGAGCTCAACAAGCGAATCGTGCACGAGGCCAATTGGACAGAGTCACGAATCGAAGAGCGCAGTAAAGAAATGGCGGATCGCGCCCTGGCGATCTGGAAGCGTACATGACCACGACGACCCGCATCACGCAACAACAGCTCGAAAGCTACTTTGGGGCGCGGCGACGCTGCTGCGTGGGCTGATCGACGCCGGCGACTACAAGCAGTTCATCTTTCCGCTGCTCTTCCTCAAGCGCATCAGCGACGTGTACGACGAGGAGTACGCGCAGGCGCTGGCTGATTCCGGCGACGACACGAGCTTCGCCGCGTTCGCCGAGAATCACCGCTTCCAGATCCCAGATGGCGCTCACTGGAGCGACATCCGGTCGACAAGCAGCGGCCTCGGGCAGGCGATCCAGCGCGCGATGCGCGCCATCGAGACGGCGAACCCGGAACGGCTATACGGCATCTGGGGCGACGCGCAATGGACGAACAAGGACCGCCTCCCCGGACCGCACGCTGCGTGACCTCATCGAGCACTTCTCGACGCTGACGCTGTCAATCGCCAACGTGCCCGAAGACGAGCTGGGGCAGGCGTACGAGTTTCTCATCAAGAAGTTCGCCGACGACAGCGGCCACACGGCTGCGGAGTTCTACACGAACCGCACGCTCGTGCACCTCATGACGCGGATGCTACAGCCGCAGCCAAGCGAGTCGGTCTACGACCCGACGTGCGGTACCGGTGGCATGCTGCTGTCGGCGGCGGTCGAGCTGAAGCGGCAGGGCAAGGAGTGGCGCACGCTCAGGCTCTACGGTCAGGAACGCAATCTCATGACGTCGGCGATCGCCCGGACGAACCTGTTCCTGCACGGCATCGAGGACTTTCGTGTCGAGCGAGGCGACACGCTCGACGCGCCGACGTTCACGGAGGGCGACCGGCTGAAGACGTTCGACGTGGTGATGGCGAATCCGCCGTACTCGATCAAGCAGTGGCACCGCGATGCGTGGGCGTCCGACCGCTACGGACGAAACATGTACGGCGTGCCGCCGCAAGGCCGCGCCGACTACGCGTTTCTGCAGCACATCATCGCCAGCCTCGATGCGCGCACCGGACGATGCGCGATCCTCTTCCCGCACGGCGTCCTCTTCCGCGACGAGGAGCAGAAGATGCGCGAGAAGTGGGTCGCGCACGACGTCATCGAGTGCGTGCTCGGGCTCGGTCCGAACCTCTTCTACAACTCGCCGATGGAGGCGTGCATCGTCGTGTGCCGGATGAAGAAGCCGCCCGAGAGGGCCGGCGAGGTGCTGTTCATCGATGCAGTCGATCAGGTGACGCGAGAGCGGGCGCAAAGCTTCCTTGAGCCGCAGCACGTCGACCGCATCGTGCAGGCGTGCGAGGCGTTCGAGGACGTCGACGGATTCGCGAAGGTTGCGACGCTCGATGAGATCCGCAGCAAGGACTCTAACCTCAGCATCGCCCGCTACGTGCGCAAGGCGAACGGGACACCGAACGGCGATGGTGACGTCCCGTTGGCCGCCGTGCTCAGTGAGTGGCAGGCGAGCAGCCTGGAGCTACGTGAGTCGATGGAGCAACTCTTCCAAACGCTCGAGGAGGCCGGCATTGGTCGTTAGCGACAAGCCGCTCGTACGGCCAATGTCAGGCGATGGTTGGCGTCGCGTCCGTTTCGGCGATGTTGTGCGGAACGTGGACATCGCTGAGCGCGATCCGCTGTCGAAGGGACTCGAGCGGGTCGTCGGCCTTGAGCACATCGAGCCGGGTTCTCTGCACATTCGGGAGTGGGGCAACGTGGCCGATGGCACGAGCTTCACGCGCGCGTTCCGCGCCGGCCAGGTGCTGTTCGGGAAGCGCCGCGCGTACCAGCGAAAGGTCGCCTACGCCGGGTTCGACGGCATCTGCTCCGGCGACATCCTGGTGTTCGAGGCGGTGAGCGAGGAGATGATGCCGGAGCTGCTTCCGTTCATCGTGCAGTCAGAGTCGTTCTTCGAGCAGGCGCTGCAGACCTCCGCGGGCTCACTATCGCCGCGCACCAAATGGACGGAACTTGCGAAGTACGAGTTCGCGCTCCCGCCGAAAAACGAGCAGCGGCGGATTGCGGAGATCCTCTGGGCAGCGGATGCAGTGGTTCAGCAGCGCGACGAATTGTTCGCTTCGCTCCATGCAATGAGTGCCGCAGTCGACGACAAATGGTTCGGGCATGCATCTAAGGCCGTCGAACGAGTCGAAGCGGGTGCTATCTGCGACACGACTGTGGGTATTGTGGTAACCCCGGCAAAATACTACGTGCGCGACGGCGTCCCTGCGATTCGCTCGCTAAACGTCTTCCCCGATCGCTTCAATCTCGACGAGCTAGTACACATCTCCGATGGAGGGCACCGACTTCACCCGAAGTCGCAACTCCGTACGGGAGATGTCGTAATCGTTCGATCCGGACGACCAGGCGACGCGGCTGTGATCGGTCCACAACTTGATGGTGCCAATTGCATTGATCTGATCATCGCGCGTCCTGTGATGCGACTAAGGCCGCATTACCTAACCGGCTTCCTGAACTCAGAGTCAGGCCGAAGGCAGTTCTTGAGAGGGACGGCTGGAACCGCTCAGAAGCACTTTAACCTCGGGGCGTTCAGGAAGATGCTCATACCGCTCCCTCCCGCCCAAGACCAGGACCTCGCTGTACGCGAGTTCGCCGAGATCGACTCGGCGGCGACCCAAGTCGGAGCAATGCGCGATACGGACATCCAAGTGTGTAAGGCACTTCGCGAAGAGCTGCTCGCAGGAACGCGCTGCTGATGTTCAACGAAGCCAACGCCGTCGAAGCTCTGGTCCTCGACACGCTCGATCCGAAGCGACCTAAGCAGCCGGCTACGGGCGTCGCAGCGCCACGAACGCCGTTTTACGCCGGCGACTGGGTGTACGTGCCGGCGCTCGAGTTGGGACGCGCACCGGGCGATGTGCTGGTCGAGCCCGAACTGCGCGAGGCGCTCATCCGCCTGAACCCGGAAATTGCCGAGCGGCCGGACCGCGCCGACGAGGTCATCTACAAGCTTCGTGCCATCCTCCTCTCGGTGGGGAACGATGGGCTGGTGCGAGCGAACGAGGAGTTCGCGGCGTGGCTCAAGGGCGAGCGCAGCATGCCGTTCGGCCCGAACAACGAGCATCGCACGGTCCACCTCATCGACTTAGACGACATCAAGCGCAATCACTTCATCGCCACCAACCAGTACACGTACAAGGCGAACGTCGAGCGGCGCTTCGACATCGTCCTGCTCGTGAACGGCATCCCGCTCGTCATCGGCGAGGCGAAGACGCCGGTGCGACCCGCGGTCACGTGGTTCGACGGCGCGCACCAAATCAATGTCGACTACGAGAACAACGTGCCGCAGATGTTCGTGCCCAACGTCTTCTCGTTCGCCACCGACGGCAAGGAGTACAAGTTCGGCTCGATCAAGATGCCGCTCGAGCTGTGGGCGCCATGGCGTGACGCCGCGTTGGGGGAGGCATCGCGGCTGCCGGACGTCCGCACCACAGTCAGCGAGCAGCTCAAGCCGGAGGTCGTGCTCGGCATCCTGCGCCACTTCACCGTCTACGCGACCGACAAGAAGCACCGCAAGATCAAGATGATCTGCCGCTACCAGCAGTACTACACGACGAACCAGATCGTCGATCGCGTCATGGCGGGGTCGTATTCGCAAGGGGCTCATCTGGCACTTCCAGGGATCAGGCAAGTCGCTGCTCATGGTGTTCGCCGCACAGAAGCTGCGGCTGCATCCCGAGCTGAAGGCGCCGACAGTGCTGATCGTCGTCGACCGCATCGACCTTGACACGCAGATCACAGCCACGTTCAACGCAGCCGACGTGCCGAACTGCGTCGCCGCCGGCACCCGCGCCGAACTGCGGCAAATGCTCGAGCAGGACGTGCGCAAGGTCATCATCACGACGATCCACAAGTTCGGCGAGGCGCCTGGCAAGCTCAACGAACGCGACAACATCATCGCGCTGGTCGACGAGGCGCACCGCACGCAAGAGGGCGACCTCGGCCTCAAGATGCGGGAGGCGCTGCCGAACGCGTTCCTCTTCGGTCTCACCGGCACGCCGATCAACAAGCGCGACCGCAATACGTTCGCCGCCTTCGGCGCCGAGGAGGACGAGAAGGGCTACATGAGCCGCTACTCGTTCGACGAGTCGATCCGTGACGGTGCCACGCTGCCGCTGCACTTCGAGGCGCGGCTCGTGCAACATCGCGTCGACCAGGCTGCGATCGACGAGGCGTTCGCCAACATTACGGGCGAGCTGTCGGAGGAGGATCTCGAGAACCTGTCGAGCCGCGCGTCTCGCCTGGCGATCCTGCTCAAGGCGCCCGAGCACGTGCGCGCGGCCGTCAACGACATCGCCGAGCATTTCCAGGCGAAGGTGCAGCCGAACGGTTTCAAGGCGCAGGTCGTCGTGTTCGATCGCGAAGCATGCGTCGCGTACAAAGCGGCGCTCGACGAGATCCTACCGCCTGAGTGGAGCGAATTCGTGATGTCGGTCGGCCACGGCGACGATCAGGACTGGCGCGATCGTTTCGGGCGCAGCAAGGACGACGAAGAGAAGCTGCTCGATCGCTTCCGCGACCCGGCGGACCCGCTGCAGATCCTCATCGTGACGTCTCGGCTGCTCACGGGCTTCGACGCGCCCATCCTGCAAGCGATGTACCTCGACAAACCGATGAAGGACCACAACCTGTTGCAGGCGATCTGCCGGACGAACCGTCCGTATCAAGGGAAGTCGCACGGCCTCATCGTCGACTACCTCGGCATCTTCGATGACGTCGCGAAGTCGCTGAACTTCGATGAGCACGCCGTCCGGCAGGTCATCTCAAACATCGAAGAGCTGAAGAGACAGCTACCCGAGGCGATGGCTGCCTGCCTCGACTTCTTCATGGGAGTGGACCGTACCGTCGGCGGCTACGAGGGCCTGATCGCCGCGCAGGAGCGGCTTCCCGACAACCAGCGGCCGACAAGGATGACGCTGCTCCGGCGCTGCTGCCTCCTCGCGCACCGGCTCGACTGTTATGGCGCTGGGATTGACGATGCGAACCGCCCGGTCGATAATCGTCTCCCCAAAACGTCGCGAACGGAGGGAGCCATGGCCGCAAAATGGATGCTGAAAGGAGATGCGCTCGGGGCGTGCAGCTGTGACTGGGGATGCCCCTGCAACTTCGACGCGCCGCCGACAAAGGGATGGTGCCACGGCGGCTACTCGTTTCACATCAACGAAGGCGACTACAACGGTACGAAGCTGAGTGGCCTCAACGTCGGATGGTTCGGCAACTCGCCGGCCGCGCTCCATCTCGGAAACGTCGTCGGCCTGATCCTCGTAGACGAGAAGGCAGATGATGCGCAGCGTGCTGCGATCGGATAGATTTACGGCGGCGCCGTCGGTGGTCCGTTCGCGGCGCTGGCGTCGCTCATGGTGAAGGTCATAGGTCCCGAATACGCCCCGGTCCAGTGGAAATTCGACGGCCCTAACAGCTACGCCGTGTTCGGTGATCACGCCGAGACTCGCCTGGCGATGATCGAGAATCCGGTGACCGGCGACAAGAGCGGCTTCACACTGAAGATGACCGCCGGCCTTCTCACAGACGAAGCCGAACTGATGAAGTCATCGAAGTTCCGCATCAATCACCCGGAGATGTCGTACGACCACTCCGGCCAATACGGCGAAACCTTCCACTTCAACTACAGCGGAGATTAAGCATAGGAGGTCATCATGACGTGGCGCATCAAGGGCCGCAGTGCAGAACTGTGCAGTTGCAACATGCTCTGTCCATGCTGGCTCGGTCCGGAGGGACGTCCTGACCTGGGTTGGTGCGGTGGGGCGTTTGCCTTCGATGTTCAGGAGGGCGAATCCGACGGGTTGAGCCTTGTCGGCTCCAAGGTGGCGCTCACCGCCGAATGGCCCGGCAACTTCTTCGCCGGGAACGGCAAAGCCAGACTCTATATCGACGAGAGCGCCAGCCCCGAACAGCGTCGCGAACTCGAGGCGATCTTTAGCGGTCACAAAGGCGGGCACCTCGAGGGATTGTTCGGCGCCGTCGTCCAAACGTGGCTGCCAGCGCAATTCGTGAAGATCGACATCGACTGGGGCGACAAACTATCGCTCAAGGTCGGGGACGTGGGAGAGTGCACGCTCGATCCGGTGAAGGATCCGATGGGAAACAGAACCAGCGTTAAAGGCGCGGCCGCACAGGCCGGGTTTCAGATCGAGAGTATGGATCTGGCGAGCAGCAAAGGGAGCAACTGGAGAGATCCTGATCTGCGCCCATGGTCAGGCGATTCGGGCACACTCCACAAGTTCGACTGGAAGGCCTGATTGGGCGAGGAACTATCGATGACGGCAGCGGCGAGCGACTATCCGCTTCCGCGCGAGCGAAACCTGATCATCGTCACGCTCATCGCGCTTGCCGTTGCCGCATGGGCACTGATCATCTGGCAGTCGTCCATCAATGACGATGACGAGATGATGATGAGTCCCACGATGGGCCTGGCGGCGCCCGTCTTCCTCGGCATATGGATCGCCATGATGGTCGCCATGATGTTTCCGACGGCGATGCCGATGATCCTGACGTTTGCGCGCGTGCAGTCAGGTAAAGCCGCGCGCGGACAGACGGTTGTGCCCGTGTGGATCTTCGTCGCCGCTTATCTCCTGGTGTGGACCGCCTTCGGCGTCGCCGCCTTCGTGGTCGCTTCGGCCGGCGAAGAGCTCGCGGAACGCTCGATGTGGCTGATGGACAACGCCGCGCGCGTCGGCGGCGGCGTGCTGATCGTCGCGGGCCTGTACCAGCTCTCGCCGTTGAAGCGCACCTGCCTGTCGAGATGTCGCTCGCCTATGTCCTGGATCCTCAACTCATGGCGAGACGGTGCGGGCGGCGCGCTGCGGATGGGAGTCGAGCACGGCACGTATTGCCTGGGTTGCTGCTGGCTCTTGTTCGTGATCTTGTTTCCGCTCGGAATGATGAACATCGCTGCGCTGGCGCTCATCACGGCACTTATTTTCGCAGAGAAGTCGCTGCCGATCAGCCGCTCTGCGGGAATGCTCGCTGCACTCGCGCTGATCGCGTACGGCCTCTTAGTGCTTGCGTACCCCGACGTACTTCCCACCATGATCTAGTCACTGCTGCTTGCGGCCGCCGAGTAAGTCGGCCGGCGACGACCTCTTAATGGCGAACGAGGATTCGAGTCCGTCCACCTGTGCTAGACGGTCGAATCTACGACTGGCTCGCGAGGCCGGTCGTCTTGCTCTTGCGCGTCACTTGAGACAGAACTGAGAGTATGGCGATGGTCGGCTGGTCCGCGGCTGAGGACGGCCTTGCCAGGCACCAACGCCTGCTCGAAGAGAAGTCTGCGCTCCTCGAGCTTGCGCTCGAATCGGAACGCGAGCGCGGGCGCCGTGACCCGCTCACCGGCGCTCTCAACCATGCCGTGATCACCGGGGCGCTCAGCGATGCGGTCGCTGGCACCGAGAGCCGCTCGCTCGCTGTAGCCATGGTGGATGTTGATGGACTGAAGGCTGCCAACGACACCTACGGACACCAGATGGGCGACGCCGTCCTCGGCGTCATCGCCGAAGCGCTGGACCGTGACGGCGCTATCGTCGGGCGCTACGGAGGCGACGAGTTCATGGCCATCCTCCCCGGCGCCAACCGTGACGCCGCGGAACGGTATCGCAGCGCCGTCATGGCGGGGCTCGCCGAAGCGGACCTGACCGATGTCGAGACCGGCACGCGCGTCCCCGTCCTCGCGAGCATTGGCCTCGCGATCTACCCCGAAGAGGCGAACGCCGTCGAAGACCTGATCAAAGCATCCGACAGCGCGATGTTCGTCATGAAGCGCCAGCGCGCCGCGGGCGCCGCCGCGCACGAAACGACGCGGGCGCTCGCCTCGGACCGTGCCGCGACGATGGTCGGCGAGCTGGTGCCCTTCCTCACGACGCCGGGGAGCCTGGACGAGAAGCTCCGGTTGGTCGCGCAGCGCCTCACCACCGGCGCGGGATACGCCGGCGTCAGCTTTGCGCTGTTCAAGGAGGAAGAGAGCGATCCGGCCGACTTGAGTTCGTTCGCGGAGGCGCCCAGCGAACTCGTCGAACGATGGGACGAGGCCAACGAAGACGAGCCGGAAGTCGAGCAGCCGATCCGTCCTATTCTCGAGCGCACCCAGCGCCCGATGATCATGGACGACATCGCGACGACTCCGTTCATCAACGAACGGCGCAGCCTGCTGCTCTCCGCAAACATCCACTCCGCGATCGTCGCGCCGATGATCTGGCAGGGAAAAGTCGTCGGCACACTCTCCGCCGGCGGCAGGGACATCGCCGCCTTCGGCCCGCGCGATGCGCAGTTCCTGCACGCCGTCGCCACGCAGGTCACGGCGATCGTGCGTACCGCTTCGCTCGTCGAAGAACTGCAGTACGCCTCCAGCCGCCTCCTTCAATCGCACCAGGAGACCGTGCTCATGCTGGCGAGCGCCGCCGAGGCGCACGACCACTCGACCGGTCATCACCTCCACCGCGTCCGTTCGATCGCCGAAGCGCTGGCGAGCGAACTGGGACACGACGCCGAGGCGGCCAAGGAGATCGGCGTCGCCGCCGTCCTGCACGACATCGGCAAGATCCGCGTGCCGGACTACATCCTTGCGAGCGCCGAGTCTCTCGGCGATGAGGAATGGCGGCTGATGAAGCATCACACGGTCTGGGGCAGCGAGTTTCTCGGCGACCGGCCCGAATTCGCGCTCGCGGCCGCCGTCGCCCGCTGCCACCATGAGCGCTGGGACGGCACCGGCTATCCGGCGGGCCTCGTCGGCGACGAGATTCCGCTTGCCGCGGCCATCACCTCCGTCGCCGACAGCCTCGACGCGATGACCAACGACCGGCCCTATCGCAGCGCCCGCCCGCTGCAGGATGCCATCCTCGAGGTGCAGGCGTGGTCCGGCCGCCAGTTCAGTCCGCGCGTCGTCGATGCGCTGGTCCGCCTGTACGAGCGCGGTGTCCTGCCCGGGATGGCGGACGAAGACACTACCTCCACCGACGATCCCCAGAGCCTCGCTGCGTAGCGACCTGCTCGATCTGCTTACTGCTCTCCACGCGAGTCCGCCGCATAGACGCCCGCAGATGCGCCGGCGATCCGTCCAAAGACCGATCCGGCCATCAACCCCGAACCCCCGGCGTAGTTGAAGTAGAACAGCCCGCCCACCAGCTCGCCCGCCGCGTACAACCCGCGAATCGGCCGCTCGTCGCCGTCCAACACGCGCGCGGACTCGTCGATCCGCAAGCCGCCGAACGTGAACGTGATGCCGCATGTGACCGCGTAGCCGGCATACGGCGGCGTGTCGATCGGCAGCGCCCAGTTGGACTTCGGCGGCTCGACACCTTCCGTGCGCTTGCCATCAAGCACCGTCGGGTCGAACTCGCCCGCTTGCACCGCCGCATTGAACGCCTGCACGGTCCGCACCAGCCCGGATCTGTCGATGCCCAATGCGTCCGCGAGCGCATCGACGGAGTCCGCCTCGGCTTTGCTCACCTGCCGGATGCGGTACTCATCACGCAGCAGGTGCGCGACTTTCGCATCGAAGATCTGAAACGCCGCGCGATGCGGTTGCCGCAGAATCTCGCGTCCGTAGCGCGCGTACGTGTAGTTGCGAAAATCGGCCCCCTCGTCGACGAACCGGTCGCCATCCACGTTCACGACAATGCCGAACGGGTATGAGTGCTTCTGGTACAGATCGCCGATGTTCCGATTGCCGTATGGCGGCGCGTTCAAGTCCCACGCGACGGCGTGGCATCCGCTCCAGTGCCCGTACGACATGGCGCCCGCGTCCAGTGCCATGCGTATGCCATCGCCGGTATTGAATTGCGTGCCGCGCACCTTCGCCAGTTCCCATCCGGCGCCCAGGTAGCGCGCGCGCATCTCCGCGTTGGCCTCGAAGCCGCCGCACGCCAGCACGACGCTGCGCGCTTCGATCTCCCGCCGCCCCTCGGGCGTCCGGCACACAAGCCCCGCGCCGCGGCCGGTCGCGTCGATCCGCAGATCGGTCGCCTTCGCCTCGTACAGCACCTCGATACCGGCGCGCTCGGCGATCGCGAACAGCGCGTCCGACAGCCCTTTGCCACCACCGACGCACTCCGTGATCAGCCCGCCCCAGAACCGGCGGACGCCGCCGGACTCAAACGCTTGCCGCCCGTACTGCAACACCCACCTGACGCCGCGGTCGCGCATCCAGCACATCGTCGGATACGCGCGCTGCACGACGAGGTCAATGAGTCCGTCGTCGGCCAGGCCTTCGGAGACGCGCATCATGTCGGCATACATCTGCTGCGAGGGATACGCACCGACATCGATCGCTGCCGTCTCGGCTTCGCTCAGATCCGGGATCAACCGGCGGATGTCGTCGATACCCTCGTAAGGAAAGCGGAAGCCACCGCCGGTGAAATACGTGTTGCCACCCCGGAAATGCTCCGGCGCGCGCTCGAGCACGAGCACGCTCGCGCCTTGCTCGCGGGCCGAGAGCGCCGCGCACAGGGCGGCGTTCCCCGCCCCCGCGACGATGACGTCATACGTCTCTGTCACTGAGCTATCATGCGCCCGCGCTCCCTAAGGCTCCACCACGACGTTTGACGCCGGCCTCTCCGTCGCGGGAGAATCAGCGCGCTCGAACCACAACACGGAGGCGCCATGCCCGCAGCCCTTTCGGGGATCACCGTCATCGACTTCACCGAGTACATCGCCGGCCCCTACTGCACGATGATGCTCGCCGATATGGGCGCCGACGTGATCAAGGTCGAGCGGCCGCACGGCGACGCCTGGCGCCACACCGCACCCGTGGCGCCGTACGAGGGACGCGTGGCGCTCGGCGTGAATCGCGGCAAGCGCAGCATCGCCATCGACCTCGCCGCTCCCGCGGGGCAGCAGATCGTGCAGAAGATGCTCGCGCAGGCCGATGTGGCGGTGATGAACTACCGCCCCGGCGTCGCGGTGCGCCTGGGCATCGGCTACGACGAACTCGCGGCGGCGAACCCGCGCCTGATCTACTGCGAGAACAGCGCTTTCGGCCGCGAAGGCCCCTACGCGGGGCGTCCCGGCTTCGACATCCTGTCGCAGGCCGCGACCGGCATGATCCTCTACGAGAACAAGGTCGAGCGCGGCGGCACGCCCGGTTACATCTCGACACTCGCCGTCGCGGACCTGACGACCGGCATGTTCATGGCGTACGCCGTCGTATCGGCGCTGTTCGCACGCGCTTCGAGCGGCCTCGGTCAGCGAATCGAAACGAGCCTCTTCGCGTCGGGGCTCGCGGCGCAGTACCGCCCGCTCATGTCGATCGAAGACACGGACCGCCCGGTGCGCGAAGGATTCCTCGCTGAGCTGCGAGACCGCCGCGCCGAAGGCATCCGACACGAAGACGCGGAGGCGCTGCGACGCCAGTACGTCTCGCCGCGCGGCCGCAATAACTACTACCGTGTGTACGAGACGCGCGACGCGCTCATCGCCGTCGCATGCCTGCAGAACGAACAGCGGCGTGCATTGCGCGACGCGCTCGGCGTGAGCGACCCGACGGTCGACGGTCTGCGCTACGACTGGTTTTCCGAAGAAGTGCGCAGCACCCACAAGCAACTCGGCGAAGAAATGGAGAGCGCATTCCACCACCGGACGACCGCGGAGTGGATCGAAGCCTTGGATAACTCCGACGTGCCGTGCGGGCCCGTGAACTTCCCGGAGGAGATCTTCGAGCATCCGCACGTGCTCGCGAACGACCTGATGATCGATATAGAGCACGAGATCGTCGGCCCGCTGCGCATGCCCGCCTCCCCAGTACGCATGAGCCTGACGCCGCCCGCGACGCCGGCACCGCCGCCGCCGCTCGGCGCGCATAGCGTCGAGGTGCTGACGCAGTTCGGCTATCCGGAGCAGGAGATCAACCATCTCATCGAGCAAGGCGTCGTGTGGACGCGCGAGCGGATCATCGAGCGCGACCGCAAAATGGGCGAAGGGACGCAGTGACATGGACTTCCGCTTTCCACCCGAAGAGGAAGCGTTCCGCGAGGAGGTGCGCCAGTTTCTGCGGGATGAGATGCCGCAGCGCGCGCCGGACCGGATCGACGCCTGGCAGTTCCATCGCCAGTTCATCCGCAAGCTCGCCGAGCGCGGCTGGCTGACGCTGAGCTGGCCGAAGGAGTGGGGCGGCGCGGGCGCCGGCCATCTGCGACAACTCGTCTTCAACGAAGAGATGGCGCACGCCGACGCACCGGCGAACGACCTGGGCAGTGACCGCGTCGGACCGACGATCATCCTTCACGGCACCGACGAACAGAAGCAGCGTTTCTTGCCGGACATCATGCGCGGCGAGGCAGTCTGGTGTCAGGGCTTCAGCGAGCCGGGCGCCGGCTCCGACCTCGCGTCGCTGCAGGCGCGCGCGGTGATCGATGGCGACAGCTTCGTGATCAACGGCAGTAAGATCTGGACCAGCCTCGCGCATTTGGCGCAATGGATGGTCCTGCTCGCCCGCACGGAGCCTGACGCACCAAAGCACAAGGGCATCTCGTACTTTCTCGTCGATATGAACACCCCGGGCATCACGGTCACGCCGCTGGCCGACATGGCCGGACGGCACACGTTCAACCAGGTGTTCTTCCAGGATGCGCGCATCCCACGCGACGCGTTGCTCGGCGAACTCCACCGCGGCTGGTACGTGGCGACGTCCACGCTCGACTTCGAGCGCTCCGGTATCCAGCGCGTCATCGGATCGATGCGTACGTTCGGTGACCTGGTGGACTACGCTGCCGAACTGGCAGCGGGCGGGCATCCGGCCATCGGATATGACAGCGTGCGTCATCGGTTGGCCGACCTGAAGATCGAATTCGAGGTCGGACGCCTGCTCTCGTATCGCGTCGCATGGTTGCAGAGCCTGGGTCGCGTGCCGAACTACGAGGCATCGGTGTCGAAGTTGTTTGGCTCCGAACTGACGCAGCGCCTCGCGCGGACCGGCATGCAGCTTATGGGTCTCGGCGGCCAGCTTGCGCCGGGGTCAGCGTGGGCGCCGCTCGCCGGCCGCATCGAGTCGCTCTATCTGCAATCCGCTGCGCTGACCATCGCCGCGGGCACGAGCGAGATCAACCGCGGCATCATCTCGACGCGCGGGCTAGGTTTGCCGCGCGACTGACGTATGCGCGCGCGATGTCATAGCGTCGCTAAGCGAGACGATCGTCGATCAGCGCTCCCGCTACCAGCGCGTCGAAGTGCTCGAGTGCAGGGTCGCGCGGCGCGTCGATGCCGCGAAGCGGGCTCTGGTCATCCAGGTAGCGTCGCACGAACAGATCGGCCACGACGCCCTTGCGCGTATCGCCAAGCTCGCGTAGCTCCCATTCGGCCTGCTCGCAGAGCAGAGCGCCTGCGTAGACGTCGCCCATGAACTGCGCCAGCGGGAAGAGACGCGCCTCCGCCGTCACGCGGTCCAACTCTTTCCAGGCTTCGATGGCAGCCGACAGGTCGTCGATACGGCGCGCAAGGACGTTCGCCGCCGGCGATTCGCCCGCGTTCGCCACCGCCTCGCGCAACCGCTCGACGAGCGGCACGTCAGCCCGATCGCGTTCGATCGCCCGTCGCACGTCCAGGCAGAGGATGTTGTCCGGGCCTTCCCAGATCGTGTTGACCTGCGCATCGCGCAGGATACGCGCCACCGGCCACGTCTCGATGTAGCCGTTGCCGCCGTGGATCTCGATCGCATCGCTCGCCATCGTGATGCCGAGACGCGCCGTCTTCAATTTCACGATCGCCGGCGCGATGCGCAGCCGTGCGCGGCTGTCGCGCTGCCGCTGGTGGTTCGCGTAGCCCGCACCGTCGAGCACGAGCGCCAGGCCCGCTTCGACATCGACGATCATTTCCGCCAGCTTGCGTCGCATCAGCGGGTGGTCGACCAGCGTTTTGCCGAAGGCCGCGCGCGAGCGCGCATAGCAGAGCGACTCGACGAGCGCACGCCGCGCGCACCCGAGGCCCATCAGCGCCACGCCGATGCGCGCGTCGTTCGTCATCTGCATCATGCGGGCTAGCCCCTGGCCATCACCGCCGACATTCTCGGATTCGACGGGCGCGCCCGACATCAGGAATGCCTCGGCGTCGAGGAACTCGATCTCGCACGAGGCGACCGAGCGCGTACCCAGCTTGTCTTTCAACTGGCGAATGTGGACGCCGTTCGGCGTGCCGTCGCGGCGCTGGCGCATGACGAGAAACGAGCAGACGCCCTTCACGCTGTCCGGCGCGCCGATCGGCTTCGCCAGCACGACGAAGACCTGCCCGTTTGCGTTTGAAGCGAACCACTTGAGTCCGTTCAGCCGGTACGCGTCGCCGTCGGGTACGGCCGTCGTCTCCATCGCGCCCAGGTCCGAGCCGCCTGTGCGCTCCGTGAACATCTGCGCCGTCTCGCCTTCCCATTCGCCCGAGGCGAACTTGCCCAGGACGAGTTCGCGGATGTCCGTCGGCGCGAACTCGGCCACCAGACGCTGGATCATGCCGGAGCCCGTGCCGATGGCGCAGGTCATGCCGACCTCCGCCTGGTTCAACATGTAGGACTCCGCCATCGCCGGCAGTTCGGTCCGCACGCCCGCCGCGCGCGCAGCCTCAACCAGTGCCGCCGATGAAAATCGGTTCGCAAGCACATCGCGCTTCGTCTGTTGCGCGGACTCGGGGATCACGACCTCGCTGACGTCGTGGCCCCAGCGGTCGTACTTGACCAGGCGCGGCGGATTGCGGTCCGTCTCTTCCGCGCGACGCGAGACCTCCCCGCCCATCAGCTCTCCCCAGCGCTCGAGGTGCGGCTCCGCCCATGCCAGGTCGTCAGCCGGCATGTAGTAGCGCAGCGTGCGCTGCAGCGAGGGGTCGCACGTATACCAGTTCAGCCCCGTCGCCCCGGCATACTGCTCCGATGCATAGCGAGCCGCCTTCTCCGGCGTCGTGAAGGCGGACGTGGATGGCGAAGCCGTGCCGTTCGGCGCCGTCTGTTCGATGCGACTGCGGCGTTCGGTCGTCATAGCGCAACTCCTCGTGGACGCCGCCCAACGACGGTCGGCGCGGCCAGTTGAGAGCATGATAGATCGCTGCGCGCCGGGCGGCTCTCGCGAAGCTCATCGAGCGGCGGTTGTCCACATCCCGTGACGCCCGCAGAATGGGCACATCGACCTCGCAAAGCCGAAGGTCGATGTCGGACTCTTCACCGACGACCCCGAGCCCATGCTCGCCTGGTGGCGAGACGTCGCCGGACTGACGTACGAAGAGATGCTGCCGATGGGCGGCGGGCTGCGACAGCATCGCCACGACATGAACGGCTCCATCTTGAAGGTCAACGTGTCGCGCGACCCGCTGCCGTCGGAGCTTGAAGTAAGTCCGCTCGCTCGCTCGGTCTCGCCGCTGCCGTCCGGCGTGCAGAACTCAAAGCGAGTTTGGTGTTCTCGACGCCTCGCCGGCTCGACCATCGGACTGACATCGACCGCACGGGCCTCCCCTGGACATCTTCGATCAGTTCTGCGACGCCGAGGTATGCTGTGACGCTCTATGCGTCACCTGGAGGCTGTCTATGGACGAGTTCAAATCGGACCTTGCGGAAAATCTGAGAGCGGTCGAGGTGGCCCGCACCGCACTGCTGGAGCAGTTGCGAACGTTGCAACCCGACGATCTTCGCAGCACGCGGCGTGGAGGCTGGTCGGTGCAAGAAGTCCTTCGTCATGTGATCGATGCCGAGGTGTCCTACACAAAGGTCATCGGCTATCTGCGTTCGAGCCCGGTCGATCTCCCGAACGCGACCGACGAAGACGTTGCGTCGCCGAAAGCGGCGGAGGCTGCGTTGGCGCGCGCGCGAGAACGCCTCCTCGCGTTGATCCAGGGCGTCGACGAGCCGACGTTCTACGATCTTCGCGCGCTGGGGAAAGAGCAGTACAGCGTCGTAAGCGTGCTGGAAAACGTCGCCAGCCACGACCACGAGCACTTGGAGCAAATCACGAAGACGCTGGCCTCAGCCCGCGTTTGATCTAGCGCTCAGTGGCGAAACCGGCGTCTCGCCACGCCCCCATTCCGCCGTCCAGGTTGGTTACAACCTTGTGCCCTGCTCGCTCCAACAGAGACGTGGCGCTTGCGGCGCGCTCGCCGTGACCGCAGTACGCGACGATCGGCCGATCGTCGGGCAGTTCGTCCACCCGGCGAGCCAACTCGCCAAGTGGGACGTGTATGGCGCCGGGGATATGCTCTGCCGCGTACTCATCCCGTTCGCGCACGTCCAACGCCGTTGCTCCGGCCAGCAGGGATCCGCGGACCTCGGCAGCATCTGCCATCCTGGAGTCAGTGACGGGCAACCATGCTGCTTCCCACACATCGATGCCGCCGTCGAGCACGCCGCCGAACCGCTCGTAACCGACGAGCAGTGATTCGTCGATCACGCGCTCGACCGGAGCGTCGCCGGTGACGAACAGAAGCTGCGCGCCTTCCGGGACCAGCCATCCCAGCCACACCGCGAACGCATCTCGAAACGCGATGCTCAGCGAGCCGGGAATGTGCGCCCGGGCGTACGCATCCATCGGACGCGCATCGACGATCACCGCATCGCGTTGCAACGCGTCGAAGTCTCGCGCCGAAAGACGAGGAGGCGACGGGATATCGCGTCGCAGGCGTGGCACGTCCTGGTTGAATGCCCGCATCCTGAAGTAATACGCCGGCGCAGCCGGGAACGTGCCCGGGAACCAGCGCACGAAGTCATCCTCGTCCTCCACTCCCAACACCGGGTTCGATGCGCGTTCCTGTCCGAGCGTGGATGCGCGCTCGCCTCCGCTTCCAGCCGAGCAGAACGATCCACCGCCATGCGTCGGATGCAACCATGTCTCGTCGGGCAGAGCGCTGAACGCGGTCGTCAACGTGCGGAACTGGGCGCGCGTCAGGCGCTCCGTCATGTCGGGCGTAATCAGATCGGTGCGCGCGGCCCCGCCTACGATGAGGGAGCCACCGCTAAACAAGACCGGCGGCTGCGAAGCTGTTCTCGCCACGTAACTCAGATGCTCAGGTGTGTGGCCAGGAGTGCCTACCGCCTCGATCTCCACACCATCAAAGGCAAATCTCGCCAGCGCACCCACCGGCTCGTGTGGCAGGCGTGAGTGTGCGTCCCTGGGCAGGAAGAGTTTCGCGCCCACGGCAGCGGCAAGCTCGTGCGCGCCGCTCACGAAGTCCGCATGAAGGTGCGTTTCAAGCACGTGTTCTATGCGCCAACGCCGATCGGCCGCCGCGTCTAGATATCGTTGGACCGAGCGATCGGGATCGACCAGTAACGCCGTGTCATTGCCGAGCCCGACCAGGTACGAACTGTTGCCGAGCCCTTCGTGCACGAATGGAATGATGTTCATGTAACAGCCTCGATCGATGCGGCAGATGTTGGCGGGCGGAGCGTCAAGGCCGCGATCGCGCCGGATGCGACCGTCAACGCAGCGACAACCTGGATCGCCGTATTGAACCCGAATGCATCGGCGAGTAACCCCGCAGCGAGCGCGCCGCCGATCGCGCCGGCATCACGCCAGAAGCGATATACGCCAAGCGCCGTCGCCCGTTCTTCAGGATGAACGGCGTCGCCGGTCGCAGCGAGAAGCGCAGGGTAGACCATTGCCGTACCGAGTCCGAGGAGCGCGAGCGCGCCCAACCAGAGGCCGAACTCGTTCGAGAATCCGACGACGGAAATCGCAACCGCCTGCAGCAGCATACCGGCGACGATCAACGGCTTTCGTCCGGCAACGTCGCTCGCCCACCCGGTGAAAAGCTGCAGGCCTCCCCAGATTAGCGGATACGTCGCCGCGAGGATGGCCACGCGGTTGAGCGACAAGCCATGGCTGGCGAAGAACAACGGAAAGATTCCCCAGGCGAGCCCGTCGTTCAAATTATTCACGAAGCCGGTCTGCGAGATGCCGACGAGATGTCGGTCGCGCCACGTTCCCCGCGCAAAACTCCGTCCGAGCGACACGTCGGCCGCACGGCCCCGGGCAGCGACCGACTCCATCGCGACAAATGGCGCTGTATCCCGGATGAAGAGCACGCTCAACGCAAGCCCGCACGCGACGAACGCAATTCCCAAATACCACGGCTCGGGACGCAGTCCGTATTGCGTCGCGATCACTCCTGCTCCAAACGCGGCCGCCGCCACCGCGAGGTAGCCGGCCGCCTCGTTCAACCCGAGCGCAAGGCCGCGCCGGCGCGGACCCACCAAATCAACCTTCATGTTCACCGTCATCGACCATGCAAGGCCCTGGTTGATGCCGAGCAGCGCGTTGGCGCCGATCACCCACCCCCACGACGGCGCTAAGATGATGAGAAAAGGCACCGGTAGCCCGAAGAGCCAGCCAACAATCAGTATCGACCGGCGCGAGAAACGCTCCGACAACCGCCCGGCGAAGAGATTGGCGAGCGCTTTCGTAAGGCCAAACGTCGCGATGAACGACACCGCGACGGTCTTCGATGCAATGCCGAACTCATCGCGGGCGAGCACCGGCAGGATCGAGCGCTCCAGGCCCACCATCCCGCCGACGAATGCGTTCGTCGCCACGAGCAGCACGAACTGCTGCCAGTTCGCGGCCACGCCCAGGGTCCGTCCCGCGCCCCGTTTGGCTCCGCTCGCTCGTTCCGCCACGTTTCCCGTCGCGAGCTTCATATTCTGTCGAGATCTGCGCGTCCGAACAGCGCCCCATAGACGAGGGACGGTATGCACACGTGCGAGACAGTGATGAGCGCAGCCACCGCGACGAACGCGCCGCCGATGATGTATCCGGCGACGTCGAGACCGGCGTAGAAAAGCGTCCCCGCAGCGAGAAGCCAGGCGCTGCCCATCGCACAGGCGAACCGCCGCGGAGCGCCGTTGCGGGGCAGTTCCGGCGTCGCCGTGACGTGACGGATGCCGAGGTTGTAGATGAGGTCGAACGGATGGAATGGCAGTAGCCCGCCCAGCGCCGCGAACACCATCAACCCCCAGAGGATCGGTGGCGAAGCGAGCGCCGTGCCGATCGCCGCGATGGCCGCGCACAGCGCGGGCGACATCCGGAGCCAGATCTGCGTCCGCGCGAGCGTCGCGTCGTCGACACAGGAGTAGCCCTGGATGTCGAGCCGATGCTGAGCGTTGCCGAGAGCGCCATGCGCTACCTCGGCTTCACGCCCGAGAAGCTCACGCCGCGCGTGTCGAACTCCTTCGCGTCGGACTCGTGTTTCGACCCGGAATAGACGTCCGTTTCTGCGCCCCATCGCACGTTAAGAAATCCCACCTGGCCGAGCACCCATTGCCACTCTTCCTTCGTCAGCGCACCGGCGATGCAATTCGACCACAGCTCGACGTCGTCCTTCGCGTCTTGCGGAACGTCGACGTGCACGACGATATCACCGACCTGGAAGCGGCCGCCGGGCTTGAGCACGCGGTAGACCTCGCGCATCACGGCTTCCTTGTCGGGCGTGAGATTGAGCACGCCGTTGCTGATCACGACGTCCACGCTCGCATCGGGGACCGGCAATGCTTCGAGGTAGCCTTCACGTACGTCGACGTTGCGAAGGCCGAGCGCTTCGGCGCCTTCTCGCGCCTTCTCGCGCATCGCGGCCGTCATATCGACGCCGATCACGCCACCGGACGCACCCACGCGTAACGCGGCCTGCAGCAGGTCAAAGCCGGCACCGCACCCCATGTCGAGCACGACGTCGCCGGCGCTGATGTCGCCCATCGAAAACGGGTTCCCCGTACCGGCAAACGAATCGATCGCCGCCGATGGCAGCGTCTCGTAGGAGGACGCCGCGTAGCCAAGCATCTCTGCGAGCGGCCGCCCGGTGTGGAAGTGGAATCCCTTCTCCGGATCGAGCGCTACTTCCGTGTATTTGGCGCTGATCCCGCTGCGTAGTCGCTCCCGGTCGACGTTTGCGGCGGCTACTTGCTGGATCTTGTTCGTCATGTCGATGTCGACCTCCCTTGGTAGTTAGCGGATACGGCGATCCTAGCCGTCCGGCGCATCATTGTCAAGAGATTGCTTGAATAATTGACTATCCGCCGGGCATGAGGCACACTGGCGCCGTGGCTCATCGAGAATTCAAGGACAAGCTCTATCCCGAGTTCGCGCGCATCGCCCGGGCGTTGTCGAGCGATCGACGCCTGGAACTGGTCGACCTGCTCGTGCAGGCGCCGCGACGGGTGGAGGCCTTGGTGGAAGAGACCGGCATGACCATGGCCAATGTGTCGCAGCACCTCCAGGTGCTGAAGAACGCGCGTCTCGTCGAATCAGAGCGAAGCGGGACCGCCGTCACCTATCGGCTCGCGTCGCCCGCCGTCGTGTCGCTCTGGTTGGCGCTCCGCGGCGTCGCCGAGGACCGCCTGCCCGAGATAGGCAGACTTCGCGACCAATATGCGTCCGACGTCCGACAGGCGCTGCCACGAGCCGATCTCCAGCGGATGCTCAAGCGAGGTGAAGCTGTCCTGGTTGACGTTCGTCCGGCCGTCGAGTTTCAGCACGGCCATCTCCCGGGCGCGCTCTCCCTTCCAATCGACGAATTCGGAAAGCGGCTCAAGGACCTGCCGAGAGACAAACGCATTGTCGCGTACTGCCGCGGAACCTACTGCTTGTTCGCCGACGAAGCGGTCGCGCTGCTGCGAAAACGCGGCTACGACGCCGTACGCCTCGAAGGCGGCTGGCCCGAATGGATAGCTGAAGGGCGCGCCGTAGCCGTTCGATGACGGCCAGGAGCCCCTCGCCGTCGCCGACCGCGTCTAGGATGCGTGGCTCGCTGCCGCACGCTGGAGCGCGTTTACCTCTTCACCGCACAGTTACACATCGTCGGCCACGACCGGGGCGGCCCGAAGCCCTCTCCCGTGTGGCGATATGCCTCGGCTCCGCATAGAATTGAACATCATCCAGTCAACCAGCGGCCGCCCACGGCTTACACCACCGGGAAGAACGGGGAACCCAGATGGTTAACTTCGCACACACCGCACCCGATCAAGAGTCGGCCCTCAGGCGTGGCACGCGATGACCGACGAGACACAGTGCACCAAGCTCGCAGAAGAACTCGCGCTCGCACGCGCGACGGCGCTGAAGTATCCGACGGTTGCCGACGTGAAGGCGGCGGGCTGGAGGCAGATCACCCCGTACTTCCGGGCATCGCGGCGCATTTCATGAACTTCGGGCTCGTCGACGGCGAGTTCCACATCGAAGAACCGGAGATGATCCTCTACGACGGCACGAGCGATGACTCGCGCGTCGTCGGCCTGTCGTACTACATTCGGCACGCCGGAACTGCGGAGCCCACGCAGGGGTTCACCGGGAACAACGACCACTACCATCGGCACGATGCGCTGTGCGTGAACGGCAGCGGCGTCATAGGCGACAGCACGACCACCGAGGAAGAGTGCGCGGCGCGCGGCGGCCGCAAAGCCGACGGCCAGGCCGGTTGGATGAGCCACGCGTGGGTGGTGCCCCGGTGCGAGAGTCCCTGGGGCGTCTTCTCGGGCGCGTCGCCGGTCTTCGAGTCGGAGCTCACGAAGAACTCCGGCAAAGATGGCGGCGACTGCGCCGGCAGCGGCGTCCGAAGCCGTTTCGACCTCAGTCCGGGCGACGTATCGAACACACCGACTGACGTGGGCGGCTCGGTCGACCTCGTGGTGAGCGACTGACGCTGGACCGCTCATGCCAACGGACGGCCGGGTTGCACGCAGAGTCGCAACCTCTGCCGTAAGCAGGAGGGACGCGATGATTGTGGGGCTCCATGGTCTGTTCTACACAACGGATCCGGAAGCGGCGCGCGCGTTTCTGCGAGACAAGCTCGGACTGCCGTCGTACGACTCCGGTGGCGGCTGGCTGATCTTCGACGTCGCATCCGCCGACATCGGCTGCCACCCATCGGACCGCGCCTATCACGCCGTTTCGTTCTCCTGCGACGACATCGACGCAACCGTCGCCGAGATGAGCCAGCGAGGCGTGATCTTCAACCAGCCGGTCGCCGAAGAGGACTGGGGCCGCGTGACGTCGTTTGACCTTCCTGGCGGTGGCCCGATCCCGCTCTATCAGCCCAAGTACAAGTGAGCCACGTGCATGTTGAGGCGTATTCGCGCGCGCACGATGCTTGACGATGGGCAAGCTGGCCAGCTCTGGACCAGCGCAGAAGTCTACGAACGATACGTGGGGCGCTGGAGCCGCCTGGTTGCGGACGAATTTGTTCCCTGGCTCGCCGCTCCGGCGAACGGACGCTGGCTCGACGTCGGGTTGGGCACAGGCGCTCTCAGCGAGACGATCATCGCGACGCAGGATCCCGCCTGGGTGCACGGAGTCGATCTCTCGAAAGCGTTCATCAGTTCCGCTCGCGAGCAGATCCGCGATCGCCGCATGACCTTCGCCATGAGCGCCGCGCAGTCGGTCGCGGCACCTGAGCGCGTATTCGACATCGTCGTGTCCGGTCTCGTGCTTAACTTCGTCCCCGACCCGCGCGACGCAGTGCTCGAGTTCGCCCGCGCCCTGCGATCGGGCGGCATTGCAGGTGTGTACGTCTGGGATTACAGCAGCGAAATGCAGATGATGCGCCACTTCTGGGACGCCGCTGGTGCGCTTGACCCGGCGGCGCGTGAACTCGACGAAGGGCAACGCTGCTCCATCTGCCAGCCCGAACTGCTGACGGCGCTGTTGCAGTCGGCCGGCTTCCAAACCGTCGAGGCGCGCGCCATCGACGTACCGACGGTCTTCACAGATTTCGACGACTACTGGCAACCGTTTCTCGGCGGCCGCGCGCCGGCGCCTGCGTACGCCATGTCCTTGAGCGAAGATCGCCGCTCCGCGCTGCGAGAGCTGATAAGACGACGTCTGCCCACGGAGGGCGATGGTTCGATTCGGTTGATCGCGCGGGCGTGGGCGGTGAAAGGGACGGCGCCTTGACGCTCGCCGCGGTGGCTCAAGCGATGGTTGCGGCCACCGCGCCAGCGACAGCGCTCGCGGTCCGTAATACTGCGCACACCTTCGTCCCCGGCCATCACAGAGGAGATCTCGACATGCAGGAACAGGTCATCGGTCCCGCCCCGGACGTCACGCTGAAGGCCATCGGACACGCCGCAAGCTCACCTTCAACAATCTTGGCGCAACGGCGCTCGTCGTCTGCGTCGCGCGCCAGACATCCGACCAGCCGCAACACGTCGTGACGGCGGTGCGCGAACGCTATCCGGAAGCGGCGCAGGTCACGATCATCAGCGTCGCCGACGGGCGCCCCTTCCCGAAGCTCATCCGTAAGATCGCCGAGCAGATCATGAAGTCGTCGTACAACGACGCCGTCAAAAACCTGCTGCCCGGCCGGGATCCCGAGCATTACGTCCTGATCACGCCGGATTGGGACGGCGCTGTCTTCAAGGCGCTTGGCGTCGAGGACGTGACGAAGCAGATCGCAATCGCCGTCATCAACAAGCAGGGCGATATCGTCGGCACGTACCAGGGCGACGATGCACCAGCTCAGGCGCTGGCGCTGGTCGATCGCGCCGGCGTCTAGACCCGCACGACACCTTAGAAGGGGTGCACCACCTCGGGTGACCCATTGATGGTCAACGCGGCAGGGTGGAATGGCGCTGAACGTCGTGCAAGGGCCATCGGCTCAGCCGGCGCGCCCAAAGCGGCGGCCGCCGTCGAAGCCCTGCCCTGTCACATGCGGTCTAAGCAACGACCGACACGAGCGAGAGTGCCGCGCAGTTCAGCCGTCCCGCGGCTAGGCCCGTCGTCGGCCTCAGCGCCGGAGCCGCTCGCCAGCCCGCCGCAGCGAACGCCTTCGCCGCCGCATGCCTGACCAGAGGTCGCCCACGTCGGCGATACGCGTGGCCATCGTCCTCAGCGTAAACGTTTGTGGGCCCGCAGTTCCGCGCTCGATCTCCTGCCACGTGCACGGTGCGGACACGGGCGCTCCGCGTTTCGCGCGGACGGCGTACGGAGCGGCAAACGTCGCGCTGTAACCGTTGCGGCCCGTGTCGATGTAGATGCGTCCGCGACGCGCTGACTTGCTGAATTCTTGCGTCAGCGCATCGGGATGACGGCTGACGACCTTCGATCCCACATCGTGCGCGAAGCGTGATACCTCCTCGAAGCCCTCCTTCGCGTCCAGCGGCACGACGATGTGATACCCCTTGGAGCCGGACGTCTTCACCCAGCTCGGCAGGCCAAGCTCGTCGAGCAGATCGCGTAACGCGAGCGCGGCGTTACGCAGTTGGTCCGGCTCATCTGCCGACGGATCGAGGTCGAAGACGCAAAGATCGGGCTCGTACAAGTGCGGCGCACGCGACGTCCACACGTGCGGCGTGATGCAATTCTGGTTCGCGAGCCAGAGCAACGATCGCGCGTCGTTGGCAAGCGGGTGGCGCACAGTGCCGTCCTTCTTCGGCACCTCGACGCGTTGCAGCCACGCCGGGAAGCCCTTCGAGACGTCCTTCTGCATGAAGCCATGCTTGCCGATGCCCGACGGATAGCGCTCCATGGTGACCGGCCGGCCGCGGACGTGCGGCAGCATCAGCGGCGCGATCGCCTCGTAGTACGCGGCGAGTTCACCCTTCGTGATGCCGTCGTCGGGAAACAGCACCTTCTCCGGATGCGTGATCAAAGCGTCTCCCGCACGACGTCGCGCGCCGCCTTGTCGATGCGGACGCCGAGCAGCCGTGGATGCCGCAGCTTGCCGTGTACCGTCCACTCCGCAAAGGCCACCTGGACCACGATCTCAGGGCGCGTCCAGTGCGCGCGCTTCGGCAGGCCAATCGCCCTCGTAAACGGTGGCGCCGGCACCTCTAATCGGTCGAGCCGCGCGCGAAGGTCGAGCAGCAGCTTCGTGTCGAAGCCCGTGCCCACCTTGCCGGCGAACACGAAATCGTCGCCGTCGTAGTACCCGATGAGCAGCGAGCCCAGCCCGACGCGTCCGCCGCGCGGATCCGTGAATCCGCCCACCACCAACTCCTGCGTCGCCTCGCACTTCATCTTGAGCCAGTGCGGCAAGCGACGATGTTCGTAGCGCGAATCGCGGCGCTTCGCGATCACGCCTTCCCAGCCCTCGTTGCACGCCCGCTCCCACGGCTTGGCATCGTCGAGACGTTCGACCAGTGTCAGAGGCGACCGCAGCCGTAGCCTGCTCAGCCGTTGCCGTCGCTCCTCAAGCGGAAGCGCCGTGACGTCGCGGCCTTCGAGCCACATGATGTCGAAGACGTTGTACGCGACCTCACCCCGCTTGCCCCACACGCCTGTCGCTTCGCCGTCGAGGATCACGTTGCGCACGCCGAGTTCGGCGACCGCCTCGACGACGGAAGGATAGTTCGCATTCTGCAGCAGCCGGTTACGCGAAAGAAGCCGGACGTTACGCCCGTTCTTGAATGCGAGCAGGCGAATGCCATCGAACTTGCGCTCGAACACCCACTCCGGTGCCGTGAACCGCTCCTGCGTGAGCGTCGCGGCCATCGGTTCGACCCAGTCGGGGAAGGCGGATGTCACGGAGCTGTCCTGTTAAGGCGTACATGGCGCGGCTCAGCGGAGGCCGTCGACGATGGAAGGATCCAGGCCCGGAAACCCGCGCAAGAACTCGGCGCGCTCGCCATTCAGCTTCTCTACCCACGCATCGTATTCGTCGACGCGCCCCATCGCCTCGAAGCGCTCGCGCGGACGCAGCAAATCTTCGTCCTCAGCCGCGATGCCCGGCACGTGCGCCGCCAGCGCATACCCGAAGTCGCGATCGTCGATCCAATCGATGCCACCCTCGGCGACCGCCTGCACGCAGGCCGACGAGTGTCGCACCTTGACCTTCTTCGACCCCTCCCCCGCGTCGTCGACGATCCAGCCGGTGTTCATCAAGTACACGTCGACCGGGGAGCGGCGCAGCAGTTCGAGAAATCGGTTGCCCTGCAGCGCGTGCGGCATCGGGAAGAAGGGGTTCGTGCCGGGGACGCGCAATGCCTTGCCCGCCTCGTCCTTGCCGCCGGCGCTCGTGCCCTGGGTTTCTCCCAGCATGAAGTACGCCGCCGCCTGGCGCTGCGTCAGTTTCGCGATCGCCGGCACGACGCCGCGCGCCCGGTTGAGGATCACGATCGCGCTGACGGGCGGGATGTTGCGCGCGTCCTCGTAGCGCCCCAACGCGGCGAACGGAAACACGGCGCGGCCGTTCTGCGTGAACGACTCGTTGAAGAAGTCCAGCGTGCCATCGTCGTTACGGTAGACGTTCTCGAGGTACGCGTCCGGACTCGTCGTCGCGCGGTAGATCTCGGGCTCCGTCTCTTCGCTCAACGCGAAGGTCTTCGCAAAACAGCCGTTCTCGCTGCCGTGGATGCGCCCGTCCGGCATCCAGGCGATGAAGTCGTCCTGCACCGGCTTCGCGCCGCCGGCGCTCTGGAACGTTGTCGTCGTCTTGCCGGTCCCCGAGAGCCCGATGATGACGATCGTCTTCGTCCCTTTCGATGTCGGTATGACTTTCGCGCCGGCGTGCATCGCCAGCCCGTCCATGTCGTAGACGATCTTGTTCCACATGCGCAGCCCGCCCTTCTTCGACTCCCCGAAGTAGTCGGAGTTCAGGACGCGCGTCACGCCGCTATCAAGATCGACCGCGATGCAACGGTCGTTCGGGTATCCGGGAGCGGTGAGGTTCGGCGTATCGATGATCGTCACCGCGGGCTCGCCCGCTGCCGCCTTGTCGAAGTACAGGTATTTCTGCATGCCGGCGACGTTCGCGTTGCGACGCTCGATGATCAGCCGCGCCGGCGTCCGCACCTCCGCCGCGTTCGAGATGTCACCGTCGATGACGATCATCTCCTGTTCGCGCACGTACGCGTCCTGGCGCTGCGCGATCGCGTCGTAGTCGCTGCGCGACATCACCTGCAGCCCGAACAACGACTCCGGATCATCACTCACGATGTACGTGCTGGCGGTACTGCGCGCATCGACGCGCGTCAGGACGTCGAGGTTGCCGAACGCGGTCGGCTTCGCGTTCGGCATCTCAGCCGTCATCCGCCGCAGCTCATCCTGCCCGGGATTATCGATGAATGCACGGGCTTCCAGTTCGTACGACGTCGTCTGCAGCGTCACCATGCGCGCCTCCATCCCGCTCTACATTACGAGGTGAACTGACAGTACCACGGTTCGCCATGCGAGGTTCAGATCGTCGGGAACTACATCGGAGCCACGCGGCAGGCGCCTGTTGCGCGACCGGCTCCCCAGGAAAGTGCGAACCTGCGACCATCGGATTAGAGGGCTCGCCTACGCCTCATGCAGAGCCGCGATTCGTCTTGTCATGGTGTTCAGACTTAACCTTGAGAGCCACGCGACTCACATCCCGGCTGCGATGGCGATCACCTTCGCCGATCGACGCGGACAGTCGCTCCTGCGTTCGCCGCTTACGCCAGGAAGTAGCTCTTGCAGGCATCGTCGAGCGCGGCGGGCGTGATCTCCGGTGCGCGGTCGTCGTGGCGCGCAGCGTCGACCACCGCCTCGACGACGTCACGCGGGTGCGATCCACGCATCTCCCGCCGATCGCCGTACCACGTCGCGAACAGGTGCGTCACCGATGCGTCGTCGTACGCGATCCCGCGCGCCGCGCACTCGCGACGGAAGATCTCGCGGTACTCCGTTTCGTCCGGGCCCGGGATCTCCACCTTGTAGCGGATGCGGCGCAGGAAGGCCTCATCGGCGAGACTCTCCGGCGGCAAATTCGTCGAGAAGACGAGCAGCGAGTCGAACGGTATCTCCACCGTCTGACCGGTGTGCAGCGTCAGGTGGTCCGAGCCGGACTCGAGCGCCACGATCCAGCGGTTGAGCAACTGCACGGCCGGGATCTGCTGGCGGCCCAGGTCGTCGATGATCAATGTGCCGCCGTTCGCCTTGAGCTGCAGCGGCGCTTCGTAGAGCTTGGTGTCGCTGTCCAGCACCAGCTCCAGGCTGTGCCGCGTCAGCTCGCCGCCGGCCCAGATCACCGGCCGCTTCACGCGCGCCCATCTGCCATCAAGCCGCGGCCGCATCAGCCTGTCGATGTCGTCGCCGTCATCTTCGTCGGCGACCGGCTCGTGTTTCGATGCATCGAAGACTCGCACGATCTGCCCGACGACTTCGACCGCGTACGGCACCAGTACGGTGCCGCCGACGACATTGCCGATCTTGTGCGCCACCGTCGTCTTGCCGTTGCCCGATTCGCCGTGGATCAGCATCGGCTTGTGCGAGCGCACGGCCCAGCCGATGCGTCGCAGCGTGTCATCGTTGAGGACGAGCGCGCCCAGACCGCGCTCCAGTTCGTCGCGCGGAATATCGATATCGGCGATGCTTTGCGCGCGCACCTGCGCCACGTAGTCGCTCACCGCGACCGGCACCGGCCCGATGTAGCCATTGCGCGCCAGCGCCTCCTCCGCGCGCCGGTGCCCCTGCTGCGTGAGCGTATATCCGTACGATGCTGCATTCGGCGTATCCGATGTCAGCACCGACGCGAGTCCTTCGCGCGACATCGCTTGCAGGAGCTCTTCGATCGGCGCGAGCGCGACCCGCAGCTCGTCGGACAGCTCTGTGCGGGTCAGTCTGCCGCGATAGAACATCGTCTTCAGCAGCAGGTCGCGGACGACCGCCGGGCTGACGCCGAGCCCCGAAAGGGTCACCGGCTCGACGCGAGCTGTTTCGCTGCGTGGACTAATTAAGGTCGTCATGCGCCCTCCATAAAGAAACGAACGGGGCACAACATAGTTGATCTTATGGCAGGGCCGCCGCCAGCGGCCTTGTCAAGACGTGGTCGCGATCTTCACATCCGCAGATCCGGAGGCTATCCTGTGACTCGATCTTCGTTATGTTGCGCGAGGGGTGGCGCGCACGATTCGTGGTGCCGGTGATCATGTCTCGCCCGTTCGTGCCCCACGCCATTCGACCCAACCTCGCGCGGGTGACGCTTGTCGCCCTGGCGCTGCTCGTCTGCAGCGGCGCGATCGGGCGCGGCGCCGCCTCGGCGCAGGACCCGCAGCCGTCCGTCGCCGTAAGCCAGCTTGACAGCGCGTCGTATCCGGAAATGACCGCCGTCGTGACGGTGCTCGATGCCAACGGCACGACGGTGCGCGGCTTGCCGCCGGAGGCGTTCACCGCCAGCGACGGCGCGAATGCCGTCCAGGTGGCCGCCGTCCAGCCCGTGCTTGACGCTTCGCTGAGCCTCGGCGTCGTGCTGATCATCGACGTGTCGGGCAGCATGGAGGGTGAGCCGCTCGCCGCCGCGAAGGCAGCCGCGACGGCCTTCGTGCGCCAGCTTGACCCCGCCGACGAAGCCGCCCTGCTCGCCTTCCAGGACGACGTCCAACTGGTCATCGACTTCACGACGGACCGCGAAGCACTGGTCGCCGGCATCGATGGACTCGTCGCGGCAGGCGCCACCTCGCTGTACGAAGCGGTGCAGGCCGGCGTCTTCGCCGCCCGCTCGAGCCAGGCGCCCCGGCAGGCGATCGTCATGCTGTCCGATGGCCAGAACGACACGCTCACGTCCGACGCGACCGAAGCCGGGTCGCTCGACTCGGCGCGCGGAGCCGGCGTGCCGGTGTTTGCGATTGGCTTCGGGGGCGGCGCCGATCCGGCGTACCTGGGCCGGCTCGCGGATGCCAGCGGCGGCCGCTACTCGGCGGCGAGCGCGACGGATGTCGCGGCCGTGTATACGGCGATCGCCCAGCAGCTTCGCGGCCAGTATGCGCTGACGCTCCGTTCGACGGCGGCCGCTGACGGCGCCGATGCATCGCTGGTCGTGGCGGTCGACGTCGGCGGGCAGCGGGTTCAGTCGCCGCCGGCGCCGTTCGTGCGCGGGGAGGCGCCGCCGGCGGCGGTAGTACCGACGAGCGCACCGCGGCCGCCCGCCGCAGATGCGGACACCAACGGTGGCACATCGCTGCTGCCGTTCGTGCTCCTGGCTCTGGTCGGCGTGCCGGCCGTTGGCGTGGTGGTCGTCGTGGCGGTGCGGCAACTGCGCTCGCGTCGCGAACAGCGCGAGCGCGACCGCGTCGCCGGTCAGCAGTCGGACCAGGGGGTGCCGCCTCCGTTCCCGGGCGCGCCGTTCGAGCATGCGCCGGAACGACACGCGCGCGTGTCGGCGGTCAGCGGCGATCAGGCGGGCACGTCGGTAGCGTTCGGTTCGATACCGATCGTCATCGGGTCCGACAAGCAGGCGGACGTGCGATTGGCGAGTTCGCGCGAGGTGGCGCCGAAGCACGCGCTGCTCTGGGTGCGCGAAGGCAAGATCATGCTGCGGCACACCGGCGGCGTGCGGCAGACGTTATCGGCGGGGCGGCCGGTGGACTGGTTGATCCTCGAGGACGGGGACGAGTTTTCGATCGGCCCGTATCACTACCGGGTCGAGGTGCTTGCTCCGAACGGCAGCGCGCCTAGCGCCGGAACGGGTGCTTCCAATTGAAGGCCATGCGGTAGGCCTCGAAGATCAGGCCCGCCCAGAACCCGTAGAAGACGAACGTCGAGACGTACTCGATCACCTGGACGCCGGGATTGACGATGCCGAGGCCGATGATTGCGCCGAGGCCGACGCTTGTGCCGATGCCGATTCCGTTCATCGTGAAATTATCGACGATGTCAAGGTGCTGTGTCAGCAACGTTCGGGCGGAGTTTCGCAAAGAGTTTGGCGCAGGCGCGGATTGTTTCACGTGAAACATATGTTCTCCTGAGCGCCGGTCTTCCGTTGGTTCTGGTCACCGTTATGTCGTGAAGATTGTGACGGCCGGCGTGCGGGTTAGCTTCGGCGGCGGCGCGCGATCTTGACAAGCGGCGTTACAGATCGGGCGAATGTAAAGCCAGATCGTTGACCGCCGGGCCGTCGCGCCCTATTGTTTGCTCGCGCGGAGGGGCCCCCGCCCCGCACCTGCGTCTCTGTGTCGAAGGTCCCTGGTTTGCAGCAAGGCCGGACGTCTGTCCGGCGGCTTTGCTATGTCCCCGCACGGTGTGCGGTCCAGAGGGAAGGCAACGGCCCGGTATGAGCATCGACGCTACTCGGCATCTGCGCGCACTGAACCGCTACCGGCTGATGTTCATGACATCGCTGGGGATGGGGTCGTTCGGGGCGGCGCTGATCCTCGCCGGCATGCTGGCGTGGGCGGTCGGACCGTTTCCCGATTACCTGCCGTGGGGCATGGGCATCCTTGGGGTGGCCATGATCCTGGGGTGGATGGTGACGTCTTCGACGACGCGGATTCTTGAGCGTGCAGGGTTTTTCGGACACCGCAGGTAGCAGGACAGCACAAGTTCGCCGGGGGGCGCCATGTTAAAGAGAGATCCAGAACGGCTTCAGAGGCTACGCATCGCGATCCGCTACCTGTTGACGAACGACGCGTTCGAGCGCGGCGACCAGGTGCGGCTGGCGAGGCACTTCCGGGTGACGCGGCAACGCGTCCACCAGGTGATCGTCGAAGAAGAAGTACGGACGGGCAGCCTCCGCATGAAGCACCGTGACGCGGTGAGCTGACACGCGCGTCGATAACAGCGGCAAAGCAGGCGCCGTCACGGTTGTGGCGGCGTCGTTGTGTGTCTCGTTGTAGCGGTCAGCTATCAGCGGTCAGCGGTCAGCTATCAGCTGTCAGCGGTCAGCCGTCAACCGTCAGTCTCTCAGTCTGTCAGGGGTCGCCGAATCGCACGGTTCAAGTGCTGCGCGCCTGAGAACGGCCGGTTGGGAGCGGCGCTTGTCCTTGACATGATCGCGCGTGGTCCGTGCTTGACATGATCGCGCGACTTGACATGATCGCGGAACTTCATCGCGCGACTTGACATGATCGCGGGCGTTGTGCGTTACGCGTTGTGGGTGTCGCCAGCGGTGGTTTTGCACAGCGACATGCGTGTTGACAAACGTGCGCTTGCAATGCGTCCGAAAGTAAAGAAATCCGTTGACACCTTATTGGAGTGAACCGTAACGTGACGCACGGGCGTCCGTTATGACATCGAACAGTCGCGCGTAGTTTTGGACGCGCGGCGAGACGGCGGCGTTACACCAGGGTCCGACACGGCCGGGAGGGATGGGGCTCTCGATCGATGATCGTCAGCACGGCGTTGCCGTCGGCCGTCGGAGCGACAACCGAATAGAGGAGATGACCCCGCGCGGGTGCGACCGGCGGGGCCATGGCAACAGGAGCATGAGGCCCCCGGGTTGCACGACAGTATCGTGCATCACGCCCAGCTCCAACAGGGCGGGCGTCCCCTTCCTCCGCGAGGGACCGGAAGACGAGCCTGTTGCCGCGCAAAGGAGGTGGCATCGGCAGACGACAGTTCTTACCGGCTCGAACGATCCCGTCCGTGTGGGCGGGACGCAAAGCAACACCTTACGCAGGAGGATTCTCTTCAATGTCTGATCTGGCAATTCGCATTCACGTTTGGATGACCTCGACGCTCGCTGCCCTCCGCAGCGAAGAGCGGGGCCAGGACCTCATCGAGTATGCGCTGTGGTGTGGCGTGATCGCGCTGTTCCTCATCGCCGTTGGGGCACTCGCGCTGTACACAGGGGCGGTTACGGCCATGTCGACCGGCATCGGGAACTGCATCGACTACAACACCGTCACTCCCTGCACACCGTTCTAAGCAAGTTGGGGCTGGTGGTTCGCCACCAGCC
>JBBDXD010000023.1:32771-82110 GCA_040902535.1 Dehalococcoidia bacterium
GGGGGGGGGGGGGTGCCCCCCCCCCCCCCAACGACCAATCGCGTCTCGCTACGAAGAACTGAGCAGATCCAACGTATGCAGCTCCCAATGACCACAACGCTGATCAAGAGGCCGCACATGGTGTTCGCGAGCGCAAGGGCTGCGCTCGGGGGCATTCGTTTCCGCGCGCTGCTGCCGGAACGGCGCGCAACGCCTCGCGGCCGCGCTACTTTCGAAAGCGGGCAGAACCTCATCGAGTTTGCGTTCATGATGCCGCTGCTGATCCTGATGATCGGCGCGATCATCATGGTGGCGCTGGGGCTGCACGACCGTTCGAACCTGCAGCAGGCGGTGCGCGAAGGCGCGCGGCAGGCGGCGGTCGGCAAGTCGTTGGCAGACGTCCAGTCGCTGGCGGCGGGCAACTCCGGCGGCACGCTCGACGACAACGAGATCGACTGGTGCTTGCCTGCCGGTTCGACGGGCAGCGTCGGCGACTCGATCCGCGTGTACGTGGACGAAGGCAACAACGGCAGCGAAGGCTACGACTACACGATCATCCCTTCGACCGGCATCTTTTCGGCGATGGGGGTGAGCAGCCTGACCGTGAACATGTCGCCGCGGGCGACGGCGCGGCTCGAGCAGTCCGTTTCGGGGATACCCACATGCACCTGAGCCGCCGACACCGGGGCACGGTCCGTGGTGAGCGCGGACAGATGATCATGACGTTCGCGCTCCTCGTCGTGCCGGTGACGTTCGTGCTGGGCGCGGTGGCGGTGGACGCGAGCTTGTGGCAGAGCGAGCGGCGGGGCGCGCAGAAGGACGCCGACCTGGCATCGCTGGCGGGGGCGTACGAGCTGCTGGAGCAGTCGGCCGGCGAAAGCATGACGCGCGATGCGGCGCAGCAGGCGGTAGATACGAATCAAGACATCAACGATGAGAGCGGCAACGCAGAGATCATCGACGAGGACGACATCGAAGACGTGATCGTCGACAAGACATGTTTCAACAGCGATGAACTGGATTCGGTGACGGTGAACGTGCGGCACGAGTCGCAGACGTTTTTTTCGAGCATTTTCGGGCTGGACCTGGCGCCGGACATCGGCGCGCACGCGCGTGCGTGCATGGGCTCGCCGATCGAGGGCAAGGGGTTGATCCCCATCGGCGTGCAGGTGTCTGGGTTCGACAGCGACTGCTTCCAGGATCACGACAGCGACGGAAACACGCCGGCGCCGAATACGCCGGAGTTACCGCTGTTCGGCGAGTACTGCCGGCTCGGCTATGACGGCAACGACACGACATCGGGCGAGGGCGGATTCCTTCGCATGTTTGACGATGGCGATACGACCTGCAGCTCGAACAGCACGGGCGGCGGTAACACTCTGAATGACGAGATTGAGCAGGGCGGGGCGAATACGACCTGCTACGTGGCGCCGCCCGCGGAGATCTCCGCATGCGCAAACGGCGATCCGGATTGCTGCGAGACGGTGCCGGTGGACTGGGCGTACGGGGAGACGGTCAACTTCTGTGTCTGGCCGAAGACGCAACCGCTGAACAATCCAACGCAGAATGCGTTCTCGGATCTGATCGGCAGCGAAGGTGAGTGCGACACGCTCTTCGGCGACGGCGACGGCATCGACGAATGGCTGGAGGTCGTGGAGCCGGTCAACGGCGACCCGACGCCGGGACCGGAAACCACGTTCGGGCGGCGGGACTGCACGAGCCCGCGGCTGGTGAACCTGGTGATCATCGAGTCGTTCACGGACAACGGCAACGGGCCGGCACCGATCCTGGCGTTCGCATCCTTCTTTATAGACGCTTGCGAGATTGAGGCCGCGTTCTACGTGGACTGCAACCCGCCGAACGGCACACCGCTGGGCCACGCGTCGTTGTACGGGTTTTTCATGAACATCCTGAACATCGGCACGATCGGCGCGTTCAACGGATACGGGCAGAAGACGATCGCGTTGTGGGAGTAGGGCCCGCGATGGGCGACCAGTCGTGGAGACGACGATGACGGACGGACAGAGGAAGTGGATGCGGATTGCCCGCCGGGTGCGGGCGCGGGCGCGATGGTCGCGCGGCGAGCGCGGCCAGATGATCATGATGTTCGCGCTGCTGGTGGTGCCGATCACGTTCGTGCTCGGCGCGGTGGCGGTCGATGCGAGCATCTGGCAGAGCGAGCGGCGGGGGGCGTACAAGGACGCCGACCTGTCGGCGCTGGCTGGGGCGCTGGAGCTGGCTAAGCCTGTGCCGGACGGCGTCGGAGCCGAGGACGAAGCATACGCTTCGGCGGCGACGAACGATGAGGCGGGGAATGCAGGACAAGACCCATTGAAGGTGGACGTGACGGTCGATAACTCTTGTTTCCCAAACGATGACCGGGATGACGGTGTGTCCGTGAACCTCACGCACGAATCGCGAACGTTCTTCTCGAGCATTTTCGGCATGGAGCTGGCGCCGGACATCGGCGCGCACGCGAAGGCGTGCGCGGGGGCGGCGGGCACGGCGACACTCAACAACTTCGTGCCGTTCGAGATTGACCACGAGACGAGCCCGTGTTTCGAAGTGGGGCAGCCGGTGTTCACGAAGATGTGCGGGATCGAGTACGGCGCGCAGGGCGGGCCGGCGGCGCGCGGCTTGATCGACATGTCAGCGCCGGATGACTACTGCAGCGACACGCAGGGCGGCGTATCGAACGTAGACGAGATGATCGCGGGCAACGTGGACCTCGGGGACTGCGAGATCAACACGTCAGGTGACTGCGATCCGACGAACGTCGGGCCCTGGTACGACTGTGTTTCGATCCAGCCGGGCAATGCGCAGAAGATTCTCGACGGCGTGCGGATGCGGATCGCGAAGGAAGAACTGTTTCCGAGCACGCCGTGCGACCCGGACGGCAACGGCATCCACGAGTTCGCCGATGTCGTGCGTATCGTGACGGACACGGGGAACCCGACGACAAGCATCTATGAGGCAGTGGACTGCGACCTGGACACCGAGGGCGATCAGATCAGTCCCCGGATGGTGACGATCGTCGTGCTGGAAGAAAAGCCAAGCGGCAATGCATCGCAAGGACGGCCCATCTGGGCGTTCGCGGGCTTCTATCTCATCGGGTGCGCGTCGGAGGTGATCGACTCGATCGACGAGGACCACCCAGACCTGAACAAGAAGTGCGACATCGACAACAGCAACGGGAACTCGTCGGCAGCGCCGCTGGGATCCGCGAACGCGGAGTTCGTGCAGTTCAACGCGGGCCAGGGCCAGTGCGGACGCGGCAACCAGGCAACTTGCACGCCAATCCCGGGAGGGCCAACAGCTACGCCGACGCCTGACGACGGCGGACCTGGCGGGGGTGGACCTGGCGGGGGCGGTCCCGGTGGGGGCGTCGGACACGTAGTGGTGTATGGGAAGTTCGTGAACTTGATCACGGCGGGCTCCGGGACTACGGCGCCCACGGAAGCAACAACCATCTTCAGCATTTCGTTGGTGGAGTAGGAGGAAGGGACTATGAGCAGCATCGCGGCAAACGCAAATTCGGAACGCACGAATCGGTGGCTCCTGATCGCCGGCGTGGCACTGGCGCTGGTGACGGGCATCCTGGTGTTCGCTGCGGTGTCGAGCATGAGCGGCGACGACGCCCCGGCATCGTCAGCGGCGGCGACGGGAGATTCGCCGGTACTGGTAGCGAAGGAGACGATCCGCCAGGGCTCGAAGCTCGAAGCGGACCAGTTCCGCGTCGCAACGTTCGCCGAGGCGGACCTCGTGCCGAGCGCGATCGATAACCCCGAGACGATCGTCGGACAGACGGCGACGACGGACATCTTGAAGGGACAGCAGCTCTCGCGCTCGCACATCGCGGCGGCGACAGACGACGACCGCGCGGACCAACTGACGTTCAAGGTGCCGGACGGGCACCGTGGCGTCGGTGTGGCGGTGAACGACGTGAGCACGTTCGGCGGACTCGTCGTGCCGGGCGACCGCGTGGACATCATCGTGACGTACGAAGAGAAGGAAGGGAACTTCACGGACGCGCCGACGTACAAGCGGATCTCGACGGTGCTGCAGAACGTGCTGGTGCTGGCGCGCGAGCAGACGGACATCCAGCGCGTCGATCCGCTGCCGGGCGAAGAAGATACAGCAGCGGGCGAAGAGCCTGCGGTGGCCGGCGGCGAGGCGTTCGAGCAGCGGCCGGAAGACTTCGAGCCGGACGGCGGCGTGAGCGTCGTGACGCTGGCGCTGACGCCGGCAGACGTGCAGAGCTTCATCCTGGCGGATTCGCTGGGCGAGGTGACGCTGGTGCTGCGGAAGTTCGGCGAAGACAGCATCGTGCCCATCGAAGACGTGCGGCAACTGATTTACGAATAAGCGCAGGGACAGAGGCGACGAGGAACCGGAGGCGCAGTGGCACGAACACCAGCAGCAATCATCATCGACCACGATGTACAGGCTCGCTTTGAAGTGAAGCAGATGCTCCGACCGACGGGGTTCACCTTCGCGGGGGAGTCTGACTTCGGGCAGGAAGCGATCACGCTGGCGACGGACACGCGCCCGGACGTGATGATCATCGCGCTCAACACACCGATGGAGCGTCCGTTGCAGACCATCGAATCGCTGCTGGGGCTGTTCCCGGAGACGCCGGTGATCGCGTACTCGCAGTCGCGTGACATCGATGCCGTGCGCGCGGCGATGCTCGCTGGGGTGCGGGACTTTCTGCCGCTGCCGCTGAAGCCGGACACGCTGCGCGAGTCGATCGTGCGGTCGATGGCGGCGGAAGAGAACCGGCGGTTGCGGCACCAGGGCCACGTCTCGGGGCCGACGGCGCTGGGCACGGTGATCACGGTGTTCGGGGCGAAGGGCGGCATCGGCAAATCGACTATTTCGACGAACCTGGCGGTATCGCTCGCGAAGCACGGCACCTCGACGGTGATCGTCGACCTCGATACGGGGTTCGGCGATGTGACGTCGATGCTCGACGTGCGGCCGGAGCGGACGCTGGGCGACCTTGCGCGCGACGTCGACCACGTGGGACGCGAGGAGCTGCGGGATTACGTGGCGACGCATGTGGCTTCGGGGCTGGACATTGTGGCGAGCCCGCCGGTGCTGGAGTGGCGGCAGTTGTCGGTCGATGACCTGCGCCAGTCGATCGAGCTGCTGTCGAAGTACTACGACAAGATCGTGCTCGACACGTCGGGCTCGTTGAACGAAGTGTCGGAGTTGGCGCTGGAGCTGGCGACGATCGTGCTCTGGGTGACGACGACGGAATTCACGAGCGTGCGCGACAGCCTGGAAGCGATGCGCGCGATGGAGACGCTGGCGCTGCCGAAAGAGCGGATGCGCGTCGTGTTGAATACGGTTTCGCCCGAAGACAACGTGCGGCCCAAGACGCTCCAGGACGTGTTTCAGAAGGACGTATTCTGGCAGATCCCGTACGACAAGCGCGTCCGGCAGGGCACGCACTTCGGGCAGCCGATCGCGGTTTCGCAGCCGCAATCGGCGGCGGCGCGCAGCATCGCCGATCTGGCGACGGTGCTGGCGGGCGGGCGCCCGGACAACGGACGCAAGCCATCGAACGGGGTGAAGTTTGCGGGGCGCACGCGGGCGGCGAACGCAGAAGGCAGCTGATCTGACATCGAAGGCGATGTGGAGGCGACATGGTAGCTGAGAAGACGGTACTGACTCCGAGCCGGATGGAACACGCCGATGGCTCGAACTGGATTGAAGTCGTGTACCAGTTGCACCTGCGGCTGTTGCAGGACATGGATCCGGCAGCGCTGGAGAAGCTGGAGGCTTCGCGCTCGCGGGCGGCCGTCGAATCGGCGACGCGGCAGCTTTTGACGCAGATGTTCCCTGCGATCATGGGCGACGACCGCGAGCAAATCGTCCTGCACGTCATCGAGGAAGCGGTGGGGTTTGGGCCGATCGACTCGCTGCTCAGGGACCCGTCGATCTCGGAAGTGATGGTGAACTCGCCTCGCGAGGTGTACTACGAGCGCGACGGCATGATCTTCGAGGCGCCGGCGCGGTTTCGCGACAGCCAGCACATCATGCGGATCGTCGAGCGGATCATCGCGCCGCTCGGGCGCCGAGTGGACGAGTCGTCGCCGTACGTGGACGCGCGCCTGCCGGATGGTTCGCGCGTGAACGTCGTCATCCCGCCGATCGTGCCGCACCCGACGATCACCGTGCGGAAGTTCCGCCCCGACAAGTACCACGTGCAGGACCTGGTGGCGAACGGCACGCTGCCGCGGCAGATGGAGGAGTTCTTCCGTGCCTGCGTCCACCAGCGACTGAACATCGTGATCTCCGGCGGTACCGGCTCCGGCAAGACGACGCTGCTCAACGCGATCTCGGAGTTCATTCCGAGCCGGGAACGCATCGTGACGATCGAAGATCCGCTGGAGATGAAGCTGCAGCAGGCACACGTGATCCCGATGGAAGCGCGACCGGCCAACATCGAAGGGCGCAACGAGATCACGCAGCGAGACCTGGTGCGCAACGCGCTCCGCATGCGTCCGGACCGCATCATCGTCGGCGAGGTGCGTGGCGCGGAAGCGTTCGACATGCTCCAGGCGATGAACACCGGTCACGAGGGATCGATGACGACGGTACACGCGAACGGCTCGCGCGACGCGCTCGCCCGCATCGAGAACATGGTGCTGATGGCGGGCTTCGACCTGCCGGTGCGGGCCATTCGCGAGCAGATCGCTTCGGCGTTGCACATCGTCGTGCAGCTTATCCGGTTCTCGGACGGCAGGCGGCGCATCGTGAACATTTCGGAGGTGACCGGGCTGGAGAGCGGGACGGTGACGATGCAAGACTTGTACCGGTTCGACCAGAAGGGCGTGAGCAGCGACGGCACGATCAACGGAGACTTCGTCGCGACGGGCATCACGCCGACGTTCGCAGACAAGTTCCGCTCCGCGGGCTTCAACATTGAGATGGGCGTTCCGGGCGTGAGGTTGGTGTAATGGAGTATCTAGCAGCCGCCGGCGCCGGGCTGGCGGTCCTTTGCCTGTTTACGTTTCTTGTGCGGGCGCAGTCGCTTCGGCCTTCGGAGTCACGGCTGCACCGGCTGAGCGCGAGCCGCAACGTGACGATCGACCAGAGCGGCGACGGCTCGATCCTGCGCCGCAATCCTTCGTCGATCCCCGCCATCGGCCGGCTCCTGACGAACCGCGGGTACGCGATGCAATGGAGCGCCGACCTTGAGCGAGCGGGGCTCACGCTGCGACCGATCGAGTACATCCTGATCCGCGTGCTGACCGCGAGCGTGGCGTTTCTCATCGTGATGCTCATATTCCTCAGTCCGCTGGGTCTCATCCTGGCGTGCGTTGCGGGCGCCGCGGGATTTATGGTGCCGGCTTTCTGGGTCGGTATGAAGATCAAGGGACGCGTGAAAGGCATCGAGGATCAGCTCGTCGAGACGCTGACGCTGATGTCGAACTCGCAGCGAGCCGGATTCGCGTTCGCGCAGGCCGTAGAGCTTGCGGCGCAGCGCACCGGGCCGCCGATCTCGATCGAGCTGAACAGAATGCTGCTCGACCTGAACCTGGGCGCGAGCACCGAAGATGCGCTGGTCGCCATGAACGACCGTATCGGCAGCGAGGACCTTGACCTGGTGGTGACGGCGATCCTCATCCACCGGCAGACCGGCGGCAACCTGGCGGAGATCCTGGACAACGTGACAGAGACGATGCGGGACCGCGAGCGCATCAGGGGCGAGATCAAGACGCTTACGGCATCCCAGCGGCTGGCCGGAATTATTCTCAGCGGCTGGCCCGTGGTGCTGGGCCTGATCTTCACGGCCATCAATCCGAGCATGATGTCACTGATGTGGACAACGACGGCGGGCATCATCATGTTGGTCATCATGCTGACGCTGAATCTGGCTGGATACCTTTCGATCCGGCGGATCCTGGCTATCGACATTTAGAGGAGAGGTGACATGCTCGCCCTGATTACTTCCATAGCGGCCTCTTCGTCGGTCCTTGTGCTGGCGGTGTGGTACGGCCAGAGCAGGAGCCGTCATGACGTACGCCTGCGCACGCTCATGGAGCCGCAGCGCATGCTCGCGGAGCAAAGCGATCCGTTCTCTCAGCGCGTCGCATTTCCGGTGGTGAACACGCTGGTGAACGTGCTGATGGCGATCTTGCCGACGGCGTTGATCGGGCGGGCGCGGCGCTGGCTGCTGATCGCGGGCGACAAGATGGTGATCTCGCAGTTCCTGACGATCGTCCTGATCGCAGCGACGGCGCCACCGGCGATCCTGTTTCTGCTCATCTGGGCAGCGAGTGGAGGCTCTGCGCCGTTCTTCGTCTGGTTGCCGGTGCCACTGGCGGCGGTGATGGGATTCCTGTTCCCGTTCCTGCTCCTCAAGCGCGCCTCCCGCAAGCGCCAGCAGATCATCTGGCGGTCGATGCCGAACGCGCTGGACCTGCTGACGACGTGCGTCGAGGCCGGCCTGAGCCTGGACTTCGGCATCCAGCGCGTCGCGGAGAAGTACCCGGGGCCGCTCTCCGAAGAATTCCACCGCGTGCTCCGCGAGATGGGTCTCGGCAAGCCGCGACGAGAAGCGCTCACCGAGATGACGGAACGGATCCAGCTACCCGACGTGACGACGTTCATCAACTCGTTAGTGCAGGCGGAGCAACTGGGCACAAGCATCGGTGACGTGCTGCGCGTGCAGGCGAAGCAGATGCGGATGCGCCGCCGTCAGCGCGCCGAGCAGATCGCGCACCAGGCGCCGGTGAAGATGGTCTTCCCGATGGTGTTGTTCCTGATGCCTTCGCTGTTTCTGATCACCATCGGACCCGTGATCCTGGCTGTTATCCGCTCGTTCCAGGAGGCGTAAGGGCGAAAGCCGACCATGGATGAGACGGCTGTTGCACCAAACCCCGGGCCGTACGCGGTCCTGCGCCTGCGCGAAGGAGCGCCGCGCGAGCTTGTCGAGGAGACGTACTGGCTGCTGGTGCGCCGGCTGAAGTACGGCGTCATCGACGACGTCGAGGGACTGCGCCAGCTCGACCGGCTGAACACGGCGTACGAGTCGATCGCGCGCAACGGCGTGCACGTGCAGCCGCTGCCGGTCGAGGGCGGCAACGGACGGCGATGGTGGTCGCGCCGCGGACAGCGGCCGCACATAGCGCTCGACCCCTACGAGACGCTCTTCGTGACGGAGGAGGCGGACCTCGACATCGCGCTGCTGGCGTCGAAGGTGCTCGCTGGCCGTCCGCCGGGCGACATCGATCGCCAGGAGTGGGATCGCGCCGTGGCGGACGCGGCGGGCAAGCTATGCGACCCGACGTGGCGCGCCGCGCAGTCGCCGCCGGGCGAAGACGGACACGGCGGAGCGCTCGTCGATGACGCGGTGCCTGCCGAGGCGAATGATCGGCTCAGCGCGGCGCAACCGGCGGGCGTCGAGACGGCGCCGGAGGCAGCCGGGGGAGCAGCCGTCGAAGAACCCGCGCCCGTCGCTCAGCCCGAAGACGCGAGTTGCGTCGACGCGGCAGAGGACGATGCGTCCGCGGCGGATCCGGCGGTCGCGACGGCCAGCGCCGTTGATCTGGCGAGCGACTCGGCGGAGTCGGAGCCCGTGATCGCGGCACACATCGAGGAATCGACGGCGGTTGTTCTGGACGACGTTGAGATGAGCGATTCGACGTCGTTCGAAGCTGCGGTCGATGCGATCAGCGCGGATGCGGTCCGGACGGACGCACACGCGATGGATCGATTCGCTTCGCAGGCGGCGGACATAGCGCCCGTGCCGGAGTACGTGCGTCCGGCCGCAGCAGACATCGAAGCGTCCGCGGCAGTCGATCGCACGCCGGACGCGCGGCCAGCGCCGCGATCCTGGATGGAGCGCATCCGCGGGCGATCGGACGACCGCGACGCGAGGATCGAAGCGGAGAACGAACGGATATTGTCGCTGCGCGTGGACGGTGACGCGCCCGTCGTGCACGAGCACACCAAGGGTCACGGCCACGACAGCGCGGACGAACCGTTTGCGTTGCGGCCGCAGTTGCGCCCCGCAGCCTCGGGGCCTGTCGAGCTGGAACTGACGGAAGACGAGGGTTGCGACTTCCTGCTGGGCAGCGAAGCGGATCCGGCGCGCGTACAAATCTGGCGTCAGGGCGGGCGTTACCTGCTGCAGCAGGTCTCCGGACCGGCAGTTTCGGTCGGCGGCGCGCTCCTGGCATCGCCGATCATCGTGCTCGAGGACGGCGACGAAGTCGCGGCCGGCGATGACGTCGTGCGCATCTCCTTCGCGCAGGAGTCGCGGGCAGGCGCGCCCGGCGATGGCATAGCGCCGAATGCGCTGCACCCTTCGATGTCATCCGACGAGCGCTAGTCGCCTTCTATATCTATAAGCGCGTCGCAATGATCGACGGTCGCCGTATGCGCGCTAGTCGAACATAAGCACGGTGCGCGCGACCTCGCCGGCCTTCATGGCGCGGAACGCTTCGTTGACGTCTTCGAGCTTGCCGCGGCGGCTGATCATCTCGTCGAGCTTGAGCCTGCCCTGCAGGTAGAAGTCGATGTAGCGCGGCATGTCGACGCGGAAGCGATTCGAGCCCATCGTGCAGCCCTGGATCTTCTTCTCGGAGAGGAACTGGTAGCCGTCGAGCTCGACCTTCTGGCCGACGGGGATCATGCCGATGATCGTCGCGGTACCGCCGCGGCGCAGGCTGTTGAACGCCTGCTCGGCGGCGATCTTGAGGCCGATCGCTTCGAACGCGTAGTCGACGCCGCCGCCCGTCATCTCGATGATCGCCGGTACGGGGTCTTTCGACGAAGCGTCGACGATGTGCGTCGCGCCGAGTTCGCGGGCGGTCGCGAGCTTCGCTTCGATCATGTCGACGGCGATGATCATGCGGGCGCCGGCGATGAGCGCGCCCTGGATGGCGGCGAGGCCGACGCCGCCGGCGCCGTAGACGGCGACCGTCGAGCCGGCTTCGATGCGGGCGGTGTTCAGGACGGCGCCGACGCCGGTCATGACGCCGCAGCCGATCAGCGCGGCGCGGTCGAGCGGCATGTCCTCGCGGATCTTCACGACGGCGTTCTCGTGGAGCAGCATCTTCTCCGCGTAGCTCGAGATATTGAGGAACTGGTGCATCACGTCGCCCTGCTGGTTGAGGCGCGGCGGCTGGTCGGGAGTGCGGCGGGTCGACGGGTCAGCGCACAGGCTGGGGTGGCCGGTCATGCACATTTCGCACTGTCCGCAAAACACGGAGAGGCAAGAGATCACGTGGTCGCCGGGCTTCACGTAGGTGACCAGGCTGCCGACGGCCTCGACGATGCCGGCTGCTTCGTGGCCGAGCACGGCCGGTGCGGGGTGGCCGTAGTAGCCATCGACGAAGTGGAGGTCGCTATGGCAGACGCCGCTCGCGACGGTGCGCACGACGATCTCGCGCGGGCCCGGCACATCGATGTCGACGTTTTCGATCGTCAGGGGTTGCTGGGGGCCGTGGAACACTGCGGCTTTCATCGTCGACGTTCTCCTCGCACAGGTGGCGCTTTGTCTTTTCTTGCAGGCGGACCGTGGCCGCGCGTTGGCGATCATAGCGGCGATCTTGCGGAAGCGGTACGGGGTAGGCAGGGCGCCGGCTGGCATCGCCGCCCCGCCCGGCTCAGCGACGGCCGGTAGCGGCGTCCGGAGCGCCAACCGGGCGGGGCGTCGACCCGTCGATGAGGGTGCGGCTTGTCAAGCCGGGCGCCGGGGCGACGAAAATCGCAGCGCGGGGGGCTTTTCGCGAAGCTGAGGCCGGCTTAGGATGAAGCTGGCAGCCCGGCGACGAATGATGTTGCACACGGGACGGATGTCGTATTATTCTATTTAGCGCTCGCTAAGTAAAGGCCGCCCGGCGGCGGGCGTGGCAGACGACGGAGGATCGACCGCGATGGCTGAACCTGTAGGCAACTGGACGGCTGACTACGACATTTTCTCCCCCGAGTACGTGAAGGATCCGTTCCCGATCTGGGACGAGATCCGCGGCAAATGCCCGATCGCGCACACGGAGCGCTGGGGCGGGTCGTTCATGCCGACGCGCTACGAAGACCTCTTCAACATCGCGCGCGACATCGAGAACTTTTCTTCGCGGAACGTGCTGGTCGCGGACGTGATGCCGCAGCCGGGCGAAGAGCTTGAAGAAGAGCCCGAGATGGTCGAGACGTACAACGTCGGGGCGCCGCCGATCACGTCGGATCCGCCGGTTCACACCTGGGCGCGCAAGCTCCTGCTGAAGCCGTTCTCCGTGACGGAAGTGGCGGAGTATGAGCAAGAGACGCGCGAGCTGTGCAACGAACTGATCGACGCGTTCATCGACAAGGGGCGTGCGGACGGCGCGGTGGACTACGCGCAGCAGATCCCGCCGCGCGTCATCGCGAGCATGCTGGGCATTCCGAAGGACATGACGGCGACGTTCACGGAGTGGGTGCGGGGCTTCCTGGAGCTGGGGCTGACGAACCCGCAGCTCCGGCAGGAGTCGGCGCGCAACATCTTCATGTTTATGAATGACCAGATCCAGGAGCGGAAGGCGAAGCCCGGCGACGACCTGATCACGCGCCTGCTCGCCGAGAAGGTCGAAGGCGAGCCGGTGCCGGAGTCGCACGTACTGGGCACGTGCTTTCTGCTGCTGGTCGCGGGCATCGACACGACGTGGAGTTCGATCGGGTCGGCGGTGTGGCACCTGGCGCAGCACCCGGAGGACCGCAAGCGGCTCATCGAGCAGCCGGAGCTGATGCCGAACGCGATCGAAGAGTTGCTGCGCGCGTACTCGCCGGTGACGATGGCGCGCTACGTGGCGCAGGACACGGAGTACGCGGGCTGCCCGATCCCCGAAGGCAGCAAGGTGCTGATGAACTTCCCGGCGGCGAACCGCGACCCGAAGGTGTTCGAGGATCCGGACAAGGTGATCCTGGACCGCGCGAAGAATCCGCACATCGCGTTCGGCGTCGGGATTCACCGCTGCGCCGGCTCGAACCTGGCGCGGATGGAGATGAAGGTCTCGATCGAGGAGCTGTTGAAGCGGATTCCGAACTTCAAGCTCGAGAATCCGGATGTGGTAACGTGGGCGGGCGGGCAGGTCCGCGGCCCGCGCATCATGCCAATCGTGTGGGGGTCATGAAGGTTCAGAAGGTGACGGTCGACAGCGAAAAGTGCCAGGGGCACAACCGGTGCTACGCGATGGCGCCGGGCATGTTCAAGGTCGACGAACTGGGATACGCAACACCGCGCGGCGACGGCGTGTTGAAGACGCCACAGGATGTCGAGCTGGCGAACCGGGCGGTTGAGAATTGTCCTGAGCGCGCGATCGATATTGTCGAGGACGAGGGGTAGCGGGCGCGGCGGGCATAGAGCGAGTAGCAGCCGGCGATGAGGTTCCGACTCATCGCCGGTTTTTGTTTTTCGCTGGCGCTCGTGTGCGGCAGGTGGGCTGCGAGGATGGCGGGGGTCGCCGTGAGGGGGTCCTTCGCGTTCGCTCAGGATGAGGGTGAACGGAGTTGGTGTGCGCGACGGGACTGTCCGCCAGGAGATTCTTCGCTTCGCTCTGAATGACGATATGCAACGCTCAGGATGACGGTGAACGGAGTTGGTGTGCGCGACGCGACTGTCCACCAGGAGATTCTTCGTTCGCTCTGAATGACGATATGCAACGCTCAGGATCACATGTGCGGCGCGCCGGTTGCGGGATGGCGGGGGTCGCCGTGACGGGATCCTTGCGTTCGCTCGGGATGACGCTATGCGGCGGTTGGTGCGCGGTCGAGAGTGTCGTGCTGGGAGATTCTTCGCTTCGCTCTGAATGACGATATGCAACGCTCAGGATGACGGTGTGCGGCGCGCCGGTTGCGGGATGGCGGGGGTCGCCGTGACGGGATCCTTCGCGTTCGCTCAGGATGACGGTATGCAGCGCAGTCGTGTGCGGGGTGGCGCAGGTACAGCTACATCCAGCCGCGCTTCTTTGCGTGCTCTTTGAGTTCGCCCCGGAAGTCGGGGTGGGCGACGCTGACGAGTTCGGCGGCGCGTTCGCGGACGGTCTTGCCGCCCAGGTGCGCGATGCCGTGCTCGGTCACGACGTAGTCGACGAACGTGCGCGGGACGGTGACGGCCGTGCCCGGCGGCAACTCGGGCACGATGCGTGAGTAGCGCTGGCCATCGACCGCCGAGCTGGACGGGACGGCGATCACCGAGCGGCCGCCTTCGACGGAACAAGCGGCGGTGGCGAAGACGGTCTGGCCGCCGGGGCCGCTGTAGACCTGGCCATTGAGCGTCTCGGCCGTCACCTGGCCCGTGAGGTCGATCTGCAGTGCGTTGTTGATCGCGACGAAGTTCTCCTCGCGCAGCAGCGTGCGCAGGTCATCGGTGTGGCAGAAGTCCCAGAGCTCGAACTTCGGGTTCATGTGCGCCTTCTGCAGTTCCTCGGGCGGCAACACCGCGAACGCCGAGCCGATGACCTTGCCGGGCGCGATGCGCTTCTTGCGGCCGGTGACGACGCCCTGCTCGACCAGGTCGACGACGCCGCCCGGGATCAGTTCGGTCTGGATCCCCAGGTCGTGCTTGTCGCCGAGATAGAGCGCCATCGCTGCGGTCACGTCGCCGATGCCGATCTGCAGCGTGTCGCCGTCGCGCACGAGTTCGCTCGCGACGAGCGTGCAGATCACCTCGGCGGCGGCGATCACTTCGTCGGTGCGGGGCGGGATCGGCGCCGCGCGATCGTCGGAGGCGACGTGCTCGACGAGCGCGGCGACCTCGGAGATGTGCACGTAATTCTCGCCGTAGGTGCGGATGAAGCGCTCGTCGACCTCGCAGACGATCTGCTTCGAGGCGTTGCAGGCGGTGCGGTTGATCCACAGCGAGCCGCCGAAGCTCATGTAGCCGTTCTCGTCGGGCGGGGACGTCTTCACCATGGCGACGTCCATGTCCTTGAAGAGCTGCATGATGTACGACTCGCGAAACACGCCGACCGGCTGGTAATCAGCGAGCCCTGCGTGCACCTGCTTGCGATCAGCGGGCGTTGAGAACGACGTGACGAGGCGGAAGTGGCCCTGCGTCTCCGGCGTCGACCAGAGGAACGGCGCGACGTAGTGGTAGATGCGGACGTCGTCCAGTTCCGGATGGCGCGCGTACAACGCCTTCGCGAGACCCTCGGGGCAACTGCCGAACATGCCCAGGTAGACGCTCTGGTTCGAGCGGACGATCTTCGCGGCGTCCTCGGCGGACATCAGCTTATCGGCGTGACGGGTTTTCCAGTCCATGCGTGTGCTCCGCTCTCGCTCTCGACGTGTGGCGGCGATTATCGCATAACGGATGACGCGAGGCGACGGGCGCGGGGAGCCTCACCCTCTTATCCCTCTCCGTCGGGCGGAGAGGGACGATCGAGTGTGCGGGGTAAGACGGAACCTCACCCTCTTATCCCTCTCTCCGCGAGGCGGAGAGGGACGATCGAGTGTGCGGCCGGTCGGTGTGGTGGTGCGTTGCACGCCGGGATTCTTCGCTGCGCCACGTAACTTCATTCGGGCGCAGCTAAAGCTACGTCCCTACGATCGGCGGTATGGCGATCGGGCGTGGGGTGCGGCGGCGTGACGGGATGCTTCGCCGCGCTCAGCATGACGCGATTGGCGTTCACTCATAATCGAGGACGTACGCGGTCAGGGCGGCGGGCAAGTCGGCGGCGCTGAGGCGGATCGTGGTGCTGCCGGCGCGCTCGACGGTCTTGCCGACGAGGAACGGTTCGGCGGTGTCCCGGAGGAACGTCACGCGCTCCGTCTGGTAGTGCATGGGAAAGGCGATCTTCGCGTCGAGCTGGCCTGCCACTTGCGTGGCGGCGGCGGCATCGAGCGTAAATCCGCCGCCGACGGGCACCATCAGCGCGTCGACCTGCCCGATGCCGGTGCGCTGTTCGTCGGTAAGGACGTGACCGAGGTCGCCGAGGTGCGCGATACGCAGCCCCCCAGTCTCGAATACGAAGACGGCGTTGCGGCCGCGTTCGCTGCCCTGCGACGCGGCGTGACACGTCTGGACCGTGCGGATGTTGACGTCGCCGATCGTCTCGTCGATGTCCGCCCAGCCGTCGGCGGTGAGTCCGCGCAGCACGGTCGCCGTGCCGGCGAGCGCGTCGTTGCTGTGGTCGGGATGCTCGTGCGTGATCGTCGCCACGTCGCTGTTGAGGGGCGGCGGCAGCGTGTAGCCGATTTCGCCGAAGGGGTCGAGCAGCACCGTCGTGCCGCCCGGGCTCGTGAGCAGAAACATCGACTGGCCGAACCACTGCAGTCCGGCGGCGCCGCGGTCGGCGCCTGCGTCGACCGTGGGCGATGCCGCGGCTGCGGGGGCTGTCGCGTCGGGGGCAGGCGAAGCGACGCCGCCGTTGCCGTCGTCGCCGCAGGCGGCGCTCACGTACGCCGCAGCGATGCCAGCCGCGCCGACGACGATAAATCTGCGTCGTGTGAACTCACGCATCGCGTACCTCCCTGCCTGCAACGTCGAAGTATACGTCCGGGCCGTCGGCGAAGATTCAGCGCGGTCGATCTTCCAGCGGCAGCCATCGCGCGATGGCGAAGGCGGCGCACCCGACGACGGCGCCCCAGAGCCAGCCGCCGATCACGTCGGTCGGCCAGTGGACTCCCAGGTAAAGGTTCACGAGCGCCGTCGCCAGGAGCAGTAGTGCGCTGAAGACGACGATCGTGGCGCGTAGCGCGCTCGACCAGGCACCGCGCTTCATCGCGAGCGTCGCAAGCACGCCGTAGAGCACGGTCGGGCTCATGACGTGCCCCGACGGAAAGCTCGGGCTCGTGATGCTGCCGCGGATCTCCACGAGACCGGCGCTCGGCCGCGGGCGATCGACGATCTCCTTGATCGATGGCTGCGCGATCTCGAGCAGCGCCAGCGCGATCGCGAGCGTGACGGCCGCACGACGCTCGCCGAGCAACCAGAGCGCGACGGCGACGGCGATGCCGCTGATCACGACGACCTGCGTCGTCGTCACGAAGCGCACGGTGTCGGCGAACGCGCCGCCGAGCCAGTCCCACGACTGGATCTCGCGCAGGACGCGCGCTTCGCCGGGCAGCACGTCGTCGAGCGCGACGGCGATCGACAGCGTGACCGCGGCGATCAGCGTCGCGACGGCCATCGCCGTCCAGCGCGCGGCGGGTGACATCACTAGTGGCCGCGGCGCAACATCCAGCGCCGATCGATGGCAGCGCCGCGCGCGGACCAGCGCTCGAACTCCGTGACGAGCGCCGACTCGTCTTCGGCGAGCAGCGGCGCAAGCCAGTCACGCACGTCGGAGGGCGCGGCTGTGCAATACACGATGAGTGCGCTGGCGCCGGCGCGCCGGATGTCTTGCGGGCGGACGTGTGCGTGAAGCGCGGCTTTGGCGACCGCGACCAGATCGCGCCGCGCGTCGAGCACGATCAGCTTCAGCGTGCCAGCGCCGATCGGCTCAGGCGTGGTCACTTGAGGTAGCGTTCGAACCACGAGACGGTTTTCTGCCACGCGTCCTGCGCGACCTCTTCTCGATAGCCCGGACGGCCGACGTTCATGAACGCGTGCCCGACGCCGGCGTAGGAGTGGAACTCGTGCGGCTTGTTGAGGCGGGTCAACGCGGCGTCGATCTTCGCGACGTCGTCCGGGTTGGGGTTGCCGTCTTGCTCGCCGAAGAGCCCGAGCAGCGGCGCGCCGATCTTCGCGGACTCGTCGAACGGCGCCGGACCGTCGCCCCACGGCTGCATGATGCTGCCGCCGTAGAAGACGACGACCGCCTTGAACTCCGCGTCCTGCGTCGCCATGAGGTACGCGACGCGGCCGCCCATGCAGAAGCCGGTGATGCCGATGCGGTCGCCGCGCGCTTCCGGCAGCGACTTCAGGTGCGCCACCGCCGCCGAGACGTCAACGATGATCTTGTGGTCGCGGAGGCGGCCCATGCGCGTGAGCGGATCGTCGGCGTTTGCGGAATTGTCGCGGTGATACAGATCCGGCGCGATGCCGACGAAGCCCGCTTCGGCAATGCGCTCGGTCATCGACTGGATGAACTGGTCGACGCCGCCCGCATGCTGAATGACGACGACCGCCGGCGCGGGCGTCGTGGCGGGCAGCGTGACGTAGCAGCGCATCCTGGCGCCATTGGACTGGACTTCATCCCAACGTGTTTCCATGTTCGCCTCCCTGACGGTAGCCTAGCGGCACCCGGCGATAGACTCGACGTTCGCGGTGTTGCTGCTCGCCACGAGGAAGCGCGGCTAATCAGCCGCCGTCGCGAGCGCCGACAGCGCAGCGTCCGTCAGGCGGTAAACCGTCCAGTCGTCCATCGCGACGGCGCCGAGCGACCGATAGAACGCGATCGAAGGCTCGTTCCAGTCGAGTGCGGACCACTCGAGGCGCCCGCATCCGCGCTGGACCGCGATCTGCGCGAGACGCGACAGCAGCGCCTTGCCGTGGCCGCCCCCGCGATGCTCGGGGCGCACGAACAGGTCTTCGAGGTAGATGCCGGGCTTGCCGAGAAACGTCGAGAAGTTGTGGAAGAACAGCGCGAACCCCACGACATCGCCGGCGTGCTCGGCGAGGATAACCTCGGCGTACCGCCGCTCGCCGAAGAGGTACGCGCGCAACTCGTCTTCATCGAACACGGCTTCATGCGCGAGGCGTTCGTACTCGGCGAGGGCGCGGATCAGCGCCGCGATCGACGGGATATCGTCGGGTGTGGCATCACGGATCATGCGACAAGCGTAAACGCGATCGTCAGTGCGCGCTTTCGAACAGTGCGGTCAGGTCGTCGAGGCGGGTGAGCGCGCTGACGCCGGGCAGATCGGCGTTCTTGCGCGTAATGGCGCCGTCATCGTCGATTTCGTAGGTGTGCCCGGGGATCGAGCGCGACGCATCGCAACGGCGGGCTCGTGCTCGGCGAAGATCGCGTAGCGGGCGGCGAAGTCGAGCGGGTGCACGGGGTTCTTGCCGAGGACGATGTGGGCGTCGGTTTGCGGGCCGTCGGACACGCAACCGACATAGGCATCCTGCGCGAGACGCACGACGCCGTCCGCCGTCTCGATCTCCGACACCAGCACGAAGAAGTCGCCGCGGTCGTTCGACGCGTAGTCCAGGTATTGAGCCGTGACCTTGCCGACGATGAGGGCATCGGCGCGTGCGGCGGCGTCTGCTGCGCTGACCGGCTCGCTCCAGCCGTCGATCAGCGTCTCCCTGCGTTCGACGCCGGCGAACGACGCTCGCGCCTCGACGAGTTGTGTTTGCAGTTCGTCCATGCGTCCGCGATGCAGCGCCGTCACCGTGCCCGACCACTGGCTGAGGTTTTCGACGGTGATGTCCTGCGTCGGGATGGGCGTCGGATCTGAGGGTTCGCGCGTGGGGCACTCGAAGTCACGGGCGTCGGGACCGATTGCGCGCTGCTGTGGCACGTCGCCAGCCGATCGCGTGCGCGGCGTGCCGTCGCCGCACGCGGCGAGGAGCGCGAGCACCGGGGACATCGCCAGGGCGATGACGGGCGCGTGCCTGAGTGCAGCGGATACGAGGCGGCGCATGCCCGATCGTTGATCCGGGCCATCGGCCTGTCAATGAACGGCGGGCGAAGCGAACGGGCGTCTGTCAACGAGCGGCATCGAACGCCGCGAGCGTCGCTGCGTGGATGCTACTGCTATGCCGCCGCGGCGTCCGCGAGCGCGGCGGCATTCGTCGCGGGATACGATGTAGGCATGGCGTACGCGCGCGTGAACGGCGTCGATCTGTACTACGAGGAGCACGGCGAAGGGCCGCCGCTGATCTTCGCGCACGGGCTGATGGGCAGCACGGAGCTGGGGCGGGCGTTCGGCGAGAATATCGAGGCGATCGCTGAGCGCGGCGTGCGCGTCATAGCCTACGATGCGCGCGGCCACGGCCGCTCGGGGCACACGACGCGGCGGCGTGACTATCGATGGTCGTCGCTCGCGGAGGACATGCTGGGCGTGATGCACGCGCGCGGGCTGGAACGCGCGAGCGTGTACGGCGCGTCGATGGGGGCGGGCACGGCGTTGGTGCTGGCGCTCGCGCATCCGGCGGCGGTCGACAAGCTCATCCTGCGCGCGCCGCCGCCGATGGGCGAAGGAGCGGGCGAAGCGCGGAAGCTCTTCGGGACGCTGGCGACGATGTACCAGTTCCTGGGGCCGCGGCTGACGTCGGCGATGCTGATGCGGATGCCGCAGGTGCGGGCAGCGGACGCGGCGACGCCGGGCGTCAGCCTGCGAGCGTTCTTCGCATCGCAGCGGCGCGAGCGCGTCGTGCCGGCGATCCGCGGCGTGCTGTTCGACGAGCGCCTGCCCGTCGACAGGTTTTCGGAGATCGCACACCAGGCGCTGGTGCTGACGCACCCCGGCGATCCGATCCACCCTGAGGCTTCCGGGCGCATGCTGTACGAGGCTATGCCGCACGCACGCCTGGCCGCGGCGCCAACACGCGGGTACTGGCAAGAGAACCCCGACGCGCTCTCGCACGCGATTGCGGCGTTCGTGCGCGGCGAGCCGATCGCGCGGGGGTTGCCGCAGAAGGTGCGGCACGAGCAAGTGCCGGTCGACCGGGATGGTCGGCTGGAGGTTGGCGGCTAGAGGCTGGAAGCTGGAGGCTGGATTCCTCGGGTTGGAAGTTGGAGATTAGAGGTTAGAGGTGAGCCTGTTTGGACGTCCGCGATCTCCGCGTGGGGCTGTTGTGTTGCCGCTCGACGATCCGAAGCTCGCGGAGCATGCGCGCCGGCTCGCTGACTTCGCGAGTGAGCATAACGGCGAGGGCCACGAGTTGCGGATGGTGTCGGCAGGGAAGCGCGGGCAGACGATCGCGTGTGGCTGCGGAGGGATCCGTGACGACGCATCCGGCGGGATGCCGCTGGCGCTCATGGAAGACGAACTGATCGACGATGGCTAGCGTGCGGGGTGCGATCGTCCGGCGGTGGCGGATGCAGTCAGGGCACGCGGATGGCCAGCGCGGCATAGACGATGACTTCGGCGCGCACCGCTTGCCTGGTTGATGGCACGATTGCCGAAATCCCCGCCGACTCACCCGCGTCGATGCCGCCGGGAGCGAACGTGCTCGCCGCCCCGACCAGCTGGCCGTTGCCATCGCGGAGCAGGAAACAGGAGCCGTCAATGTTATAGAAGCGATCGTCGGGATTGGAGACGGTCGCGGTGACGCGGTTGCCGTTGAGTTGGACGTGGCTCACGGGGAGCGAGCGCCAGGACGGCGTGTTACCGGGGAAGCCCTGGATGCCGGAGATGACGACGTCCGGCGCGGCCACGCCATCGGGCAGGGGCAGGAGGAACGTCGCGGGGACGAGCTCGCCGGCCGGCGCCGCGATGCCGCAGCCGACGGGAACTTCATCGGCTCGATCGGCGGGCGACCCTGCGACCTGCGCGCCCAGGTGGACGCTGTAGAGATCGCGGCCGGTGGTGTTTTCGAACTGGCCGACGACGAGGGCGAAGCGACGGCCCGTGGCGTCGGTCACTTCACGGCGCGACTCGACGTGGAAGTCGTCGGGATCGAGCGTCGTGGTGCCGCAGCAGTCGAGCTTCGCCTGCGTGACGAACTCAAGCTGACCGGCCGGCGCAGCGTTGAAGTAGAGGATCGCCGTCGTGCGCGCACCGCGCCGCAGGTCCCACGGAAAGACGCCTGCGTGCGCTGTCTCGATGAGCGTTCCATCTGGGGCGCGAAGGTTGGCGCACAACTTGACGTCGCGGTAGTCGACGTTGGAGTCGTTGCTGAGTTCGACGTACGCGTAGCCGCGGACCAGGTTCCGCTCGAGCAGGCGGACGCGGATGTCGGCCGCGACGGCTCGATCGTCGTGGTCGATGCTCTCGGTCCGGATGACGGCGGAGAATGGCGGAATCGGTCCGTCGGTCGGGATGATGCGCGGATAACCGGTCGGTTCGCGACCGGGCATGTAGACGGTGTAGGTGGCCTTCTCGCCGGGGGCAAGCTGCTCAGGACACGTCCGCGCACTCGCCTGAAATCGCGCCCCTGCCGCATCGGTGATGTCCGCGTGGACCTTCGAGTCGGAGACGACGCCGCGCCCGGTGTTCAGGACTTCGCCGACCCACGGTCCGTCCCGGGCGTTTTGACGCGTCGCCGTCACGCAGGTCGCGGCGAACAGTGAAAGCGCGGAGAGCATCATGCCGATGGTGGCGATGCGTTTCATACCAAATAGAAACGCCTGGCGCGGACCCTAGGTTAACCGGCGATGTGGGCCTCGACGGCTTCCGACTCAGGCCCGTCAAGACAAAGACCGCCAGCGATGCATCACGGAAATACACTGCGAACTCCCGTGGAGAAGTGACCCCCGCGGCATGGCTACGGGCATACAATGGATTGAGAAATCCTGCACAATCGATGAGGGACGCCCGCAGGAAAGGGAGTGATGCGATGATCCTGATATCTGGCGGCACAGGATTCGTGGGCTCGGCGATCGTCAAGGAACTGCTGCGCCGGGACCAGCCGGTGGCGGTACTGGGCCGCGACGATGAGAAGATCCGCAAGAAGTTCGGCCATGACGTCGAGGCGCGCGAGGGCGACGTGCGCGAGCCCCAGTCGCTCGTCGCGGCGATGCAGGGCGTCGATACGGTCGTCAATGCCGTGCAGTTTCCGAATTCGCCGATCGAGAACCGGCGCAAGGGCTGGACGTTCGAGGACATCGACCTGAAGGGCACGCGCAACCAGGTGGACGCCGCGAAGACGGCCGGCGTCAAGCGCTTCGTGTACGTGAGCGGCGCCGGCGCGGACAAGGACGCCGACAAACACTGGTTTCGCTACAAGTGGGAGGCCGAGGCGTACGTACGCGGCAGCGGCCTCGAGTGGGTGATCGTGCGGCCGACGTGGGTCTTCGGGCCGGACGACGTGTCGCTCAATCGCTTTCTCGGCTTCGCGAAGCTGCTGCCGTTCGTGCCGATGTTCGGCGACGGGAAGCAGTCGATGCAGCCGGTATTCATCGACGACGCCGGCCGCGTGGTGGCGGACGCCGCGCTGAAGCCCGAGGCGGCAGGTCAGGTCTTCGAGCTGGGCGGCCCGGAGGTGATGTCGATGAACGACGTCGTCAAGACGGCGCTCGACGTGCAGGGCAAGAAGCGACGGCTGCTGCACCAGCCGGTGATCGTCGGCAAGACGCTCGGGCGATTCGCGTCGGTGTTGCCCGGGCCGCCGCTGAGCGCGGACGCGATCGACTTCATCACGGAGCCTGCGGTGGCGGACACGTCGAACCTGGAGGCGGTGCTGAAGCCGCGACTGACGCCGCTGCGGGAGGGGCTGGAGAGCTACCTGCGGTAGCGGGAGATACAAGGTGGGACGCAAGCCGTCAGCCGTCAGCCGTCAGCCGTCAGCCGTCAGTCGTGGAAGGTTTGGCCGTCGCTGCTAGCAATCTCTATGGCGATTCTGACGCGCTGACTTCTTGCATCAGCAGTTCGGCGGGGATGCGGGCGCGGCTGCGGCCGTAGCTCAGCAGCGGGATCAGCGATGCGATCAGCAGCGCCGCGATCGCGCCGAGGAAATATCGCACATCGACGCGGTCGACGAGGACGCCGGCGGTGAGCGTCGGGATGATCGAGGCCACGCTGCCAATCGCCGACTTCGTCGCGAAGATCTGGCCGAGGCGCGCGGTCTCGGCACGTTCGTAGATCAGCGCGCGCGATGACACGTTCACGAGCGCGATGCCGAGGCCGCCGAACGGCACGATGACCATCGTCGTGGCGACGGGCAGGTTGACGTTGAAGGTCTCGCGCGCCCATTCGAAGTACGCCCACTCTCGCATCGCTTCCGATAGCGGGTCGACGGCCGCGAGGGCGGCGAGCGCGCCCGCAAACGCGATGAACCCCAGCAGGGTGACCGTCGGGCCGCCGAGAAGGCGCGTCATGAGCGGCGCCACGGCGAGCCCGAACGCCACGCCGATCGCGCCAGGCGAGAAGATGTAGACGGCGTTGATGACGCCGGTCGAGAGCACGTCTTCCAGGTACCGCGGCACCGCCACGATGACCATCGTCGTGGCGGAGCTGAGGAGCACGAACTGGAGCATCGCGCGCGTGGCCAGCGGGTCGGCGCGGAAGTAGCGGAGGCCGAACGAGAACGACCGAAGGAGCCCTTCGCGGTGCTTGGGCGGCTCGGCGGGGGACAGGTTTCGGATGCCCGCGAACATGAAGAGGCCGCCGAACACGAGCAGCAACGTGACGACGAAGAGGCCGCTGGCGTCGAACGTCTTCAGCGCCAGGGGGGCGATGAAGCCGGCGCCGCCGAGTTGCGCGATCAGGCTGACGATGTACATCACGGCGTTCGACTGCACCATCATGCCGGGCGGTGTGACGGCGATGAGCGCGGCGTTCTCGGCGGGCGAGTAGAACTGGTAGATCGCCCAGATCAAGAGCGTCAGGCCGAGCACGAGTGGCAGGCTGACGTCGAAGCGGATGAACATGAGGATGATGGCAAGCCGCGCGACGAGCATGAGCAGGATCGTCATCTTGCGGGGCGTCGCGTCCGCGACGACGCCGCCGGGGATGCTGAGCAGCACGGACGGCAGCACGGAGCAGAGGACGAAGAGCGAGGTGCTGAGCGATGACTCCTGCTTCTCGATGACAAGGATGAACAGGCCGTAGATCAGCGCGTTCTGGCCGGCGAGCTGGAGCAGCTTGGCGATCGCGTACTGGCGGAAGCGTGCATCGAGCAGGAGCTGGCGCATGGCGGGGGCAGCGTAGCTGATTGGTGGTTGGTCGCTGGTCACTGGTCGCTGGAAGTTCGTGATCGGACATCGGAGGTCGGAGACCGGAGGTCGGAGAACAGCGGTCGGAGAACAACCAGACAGACACCAGGTGGCGAACAGCAAACAGCAGACAGCAAACAGCAAAGGGGATGGGTCCATGCGGCCGCGAGCGAAAACGGCGCCCTGGGTGTGTGCTGGCGGCGCCGGGGCCAGAAAAGATGGTGCGTACGCACCATTCCGGGCGGTTGGGTGCCGCGCGATATTGTGGACAAGGTAAAGTTTTCGTGACTTGACCGGGTCCGAGGTGGGCACGTACGGTTCATGAAACTTAACTGAGGTGGCGATGATCCGCACGCGGGTGTTCGAGGTGCTCGAAGAGCGCGGCCAGAAGCAGCGCTGGCTGCTGTCTGAGTTGAAGCGGCGCGGGTATCGCGTGAGCGAAGGCTATCTGTCGCAGTTGAAGGCCGGCACCAAGCAGCCCGGCCGCCAGTTCATCGAAGCCGTGTGTGAGATCTTCGGGATGCCCGAGCACCGGCTGTTCTACGACGAGGGGGCTACAAGCATGGCAACGAAGACCGCCCGCAAGACGAGCGCAAAGACGGCCGCATCGGCGAACGGACGCTCGAAGGGCAAGATCAACGTCGCGATCATCGGCGTCGGCAACTGCGCGTCATCGCTGGTGCAGGGCCGGTACTTCTACCAGGATGCCGGGGAAGGCCAGTTGATCCCTGGCCTGATGCACCCCACGCTCGGCGGCTATCACATCAGCGACATCAACTTCGTCGCCGCGATCGACATCGACGCGAACAAAGTCGGCAAGGATCTGAGCGAAGCGGTGTTCGAAACGCCGAACAACACGTTCAAGTTCTCGGACGTGCCGCACCAGGGCGTGCGCGTCTCGCGCGGCATGACGCACGACGGTCTCGGCAAGTATCTCTCGCAGGTGATCACGAAGTCGCGCGGCGGCACGGAAGACATCGTCAAGTTGCTGAAGGACACCGAGACGGACGTCGTCGTCAGCTATCTGCCGGTGGGTTCGGAGGAAGCCACCAAGTGGTACGTGGAGCAGGTGCTGGCGGCCGGGTGCGGCTTCGTCAACTGCATCCCGGTCTTCATCGCACGGGACCACTATGGGTACTGGCCGAAGCGCTTCCAGGAAGCGGGCCTGCCGATCATCGGCGACGACATCAAGTCGCAGGTGGGCGCGACGATCGTGCACCGGATGCTGACGCGGCTCTTCCGCGAGCGCGGCGTGCGCGTCGACCGGACGTACCAGTTGAACTTCGGGGGCAACACGGACTTCCTGAACATGCTGGAGCGGGAGCGGCTGGAGTCGAAGAAAATCTCTAAGACGAGCGCCGTCACATCCATGCTGGATTACGAATTGCCGGAGTCGGACGTCCACGTCGGCCCTTCTGACCACGTGCCGTGGCTGCTGGACCGCAAATGGTGCTACATTCGGATGGAAGGCACGACCTTCGGCGATGTGCCGCTGAACGCGGAACTGAAGCTGGAGGTGTGGGACAGCCCGAACTCCGCAGGCGTGGTGATCGATGCGATCCGGTGCTGCAAGCTGGCGCTGGACCGCGGTCTGGGCGGGCCGCTGATTGGCCCATCGGCGTACTTCATGAAGTCGCCGCCGCAGCAGTTCCCGGACGACGTGGCCCACGACATGGTGGAGGAGTTCATAGCAGGGTGAGGCCGCATTGCTCGACAGGCTCGTCTACTGGCTGTTCCGCCTGGCGATCCTCGTCACCCGGCCGCTGCCGCTTCGCCTGGGCTACTGGTTCGGTGAGCGCGTCGCCCTCATCTGCTACTGGGTGATCTTTCCCCGCCACCGCAAGGCGCTGAACGCGAACCTGGCGCACGTCCTGCAAAGCGACGACGCCAGGTTCGTCGACTCCGTGGCACGGGACTCCTTCCGCAACTTCGGAAAGTACGTCGTCGACTTCATCCACTACCCGTCGATGTCGCGCGAAGAGGTGCGCCGGCGGCTGCGCTTCGACCAGTGGGCCGAGCTCGAAGAAACGCGGGACTCCCGCCGCGGCGTGATCATCGCGACGCTGCATTTCGGTAGCTGGGACCTGGGCGCGGCGGCGCTCGCGGCTTACGACTACCCGATCAACGCCATCGCGGAGACGTTCAGCTACCCGCCGATGAATGACCTGGTGCAGGGCTCGCGCGAGCGGCTCGGCATGAAGGTGATCGGGCACGATCGGCTGGGGCCGACGGTGTTCAAGGCGCTGCGGCGCGGCGAGATGCTGGCGATGCTCGTCGATATTGCGCCGAAAGACGCCGGCGGCATTCGCGTCGAGTTTTTCGGGGCGCCGGCGCTGGTTTCGTCGGCGCCGGCGCGCATCGCGCTGCGGACGAACGCCTGGGTGCTGCCGGCCGTCGTGCTGCGCGGGCCAGACGATGACATGATCATCAGGCCGATCATCGACTCGTCGCTGCGCGACTTCAGAGCGAGCGGCGACACTACGCGCGATGTGCAGGACCTGACGCGGCTGATCATGCGTTCGATGGAGCAGACGATCCGCGCGTATCCCGGGCAGTGGTTCATCTTCCGCCGCATGTGGGCCCGCAAGCGAGTGACCGCGGCGGCGGCGCAGCGTGTCGCCGGGGAGGCCTGAGGCGTGGCGTTGATCCCGCGCCCGCGGCTCTGGAAGTACTACCTGATGGTCGCCGTGATCCAGACGATCGGCCGGCTGCCGCTCGGCTGGCGTTACGGCATCGCCCGCTTCGTGAGCGACCGGCTGTACAACCGCCGCCGGTCGATCCGCGAAAACACGCGCAGCAACGTGCGACATGTGCTCGGGCCGGATGCAACCGAAGACGAGGTGAATCGCATCGCGCGGCAGTGCACGCGTAACGCCGGGCGCTATTACGCCGACGTCATCGGGATGCATCGGATGGACGTGCGGCGTTTTTACGAGAACGACCTTGTCCTGGAGGGCGTCGACTACGTGCGGGAGGCGCAGGCGGCGGGACGGGGCGTGGTGCTGGCATCGGCGCACTACGCGAACCCGGAGTTCGCGGTGCAGGGGCTGGCGGCAGTCGGCATCCAAGTATTCGCGCTCGTCGAGCCGCTGCAGCCGCCGGAACTCGGGCGGCTGATGTGGAACCTGCGCCGCGTCCACGGGCACGTCTACGAGCCGGTGAGCTTCGCGGCGGTGAAGAAGGCGCTGGCGTGGCTGCGCAACGGCGGCGTCGTGGCGATCCTGATCGACCGCGATATCCAGAACCGCGGCATCGACCTGGAGCTGTGCGGGGCGCAGGCTCGCTTTCCGACGGGCGCGATCGACCTGGCGCTGCGCACGAACGCCGTGGTCTTGCCCGGTTGGGTGAAGCGCACGGGCGGCTTCAAGGTACACGCGAAGATCGGACCGCCGCTGGAGATGGTGCGCACCGGCAACAACGAGCACGATCTGCGGGTCAACAGCGCGGCGCTGCTGAAGCTGTTCGAGGCGCACCTGCGCAACGATCCGGGGCAGTGGAGCGTGCTCGACCGCATCTGGCGGGATGACGTCGCGGAGGCGGAACGCACATCCCCCGACGAACAGGCGTCCGAACCGCAGGCAGTACAATGATCGTGATCGGCGCGTTGTAGCGCCGATCGTGTTCTGGACGGAGCGCCGTGGGTAAGGCCGATCTGCACATCCACACGCGCTACGGCGACGGCATGGCGACCGTGCCCGACCTGCTCGAGTACGTCGAGCAGACGACGGACCTTGATGTCATCGCCGTGACCGAGCACGACACGCTGCGCGCCGCCGATGAGGCGCGCGAACTGCACGCGCGACGTGATTATCGCTTCGCGCTCGTCATGGGTGAAGAAGTGACGACGCTCGACGGCCACCTACTGGCGCTGTTCATCGAAGAGCCCGTGCCGTCGTTCCGGCGCATGGAACCGACGCTCGAGGCGATCCACCGCCAGGGCGGGCTCGCGATCGTGCCCCATCCGCTGTCGTGGCTGACGCGCAGCGTGCACGCGCGGGTGCTCGATCGCGTGGCGCTGACGCCGAATGGCGGCATCCACTTCGACGGCATCGAGGAGTACAACCTGAGCCCCGCGGGACGCGTCACGTCGGCACGCGCGCGAAGGCTGAACCGCGAACGTTATCACCTGGCGGCGCTGGGCTGCAGCGATGCGCACTTCCTGGCATCGGTCGGCAGCGCGTACACACGCTTTGAAGGCACGACGGCCGGCGAACTGCGCCGCGCGATCGACGCGAAGACGACGGAAGGCGCCGCGGGGCGCGCGCCACGTATGAACGAACTGGGCTACCGGAACATCGCCGTGCAGTCGTGGCGCGGGATGATGGCGACGCCGCGCAACATGGGCTGGGCGCCGACGATCCGCAGCTTCATCACGAGCCGTGGACGCTACCGTCACCCGCCGGAGACACCGCGCGAGGACGTGGCGCCATGAAGATCGCGCTCGTGTCGCCGTACGACTGGAGCGTAAGCGGCGGCGTCAACAACCACATCCGCCATCTCGCGGAGCAGTTCGTCGAACGCGGGCATGAACCGCACATCGTCGCGGCGGGATCAAAGAAGGCGCAGAGCGACATCTGCCCGATCACGACGATCGGACGCGCGATACCGTTGCGCGTGAGCGGCTCCGTCGCGCGGATCACGCTCTCGCTGCGCGTGGCCGGGCACGTGCGGCGCTTCCTCGACGAGCACGAGTTCGACATCATCCACGTACACGAGCCGTTCATGCCGCAATTGCCGGTCCAGTTCCTGCGCTATTCGACGAGCGTGAACGTCGGCACGTGGCACGCCGCGCGCGACTCGAACTTCGTCTACCTGTACGGACGGCGGCTGATCAAGCGCTGGGCGGCGAATCTCGACGGCAAGATCGCCGTATCCACGGCCGCCGTGAAGCACATCGAAAAGTACTTTCCGGGGTACTACAACATCATTCCGAACGGCGTCGACGTCGAGCACTTTGCGCGGGATGCGGACGCGATGCCGGAATTCAGCGACGGCAAGCTCAACGTGCTGTTCGTCGGGCGGCCGGAGAAGCGCAAGGGGTTGAAGCACCTGATCCGCGCCTTCGTCGGCGTGCAGCGCGCGATCCCCGGCACGCGGCTGATCGTCGTCGGGGCCGGCGACTTCGGACGCTACGAGAGCGCCGTGCGGCGCGCCAAACTGCAGAACGTGCGCTTTCGCGAGAACGTGCCGTTCGACGAGTTGCCGCGCTACCACCACTCGGCGCACGTCTTCTGCGCGCCGAACACGGGATTCGAAAGCCAGGGCATCGTGCTGCTGGAGGCGATGGCGGCGGGACTGCCGATCGTCGCGTCGAACATCGATGGCTTCGCCGGCGTGCTGACGCACGGCGTCGAAGGGCTGCTGGTGCGCCCCGAAGACGCGGCGGCGTTATCGGGCGCGATCGTCGGGTTGTTGCGCGACCCGGAACGGCGCGACGCGATGGCCGAGCGCGGCCGCGAGCACGCACAGCACTTCGCGTGGGAGCGCGTCAGCCAGCGGGTGCTTTCGTACTACGAACGGCTGATCTACGAGCGCCAGATCGTCGACCGCGAGGCGGCGGCTGCGGATGGCGACGCGTTGCCGGCTGAGCGGAGCGTGCTGGGGGTTTAGCGGCGTATCCGTACGGTGTGAGCACGCTCAGGCATCCGGGCCGGAATCGTGTTCCAGCTTGCCCAACTCGATCATGCTCGCGAGGTCGTCTGCCACCTCGGGCGCGTACTGGCCGATCACGTTGCGCACATCCGCGAGTCCTTGGTCATCGGCGAAGCCGAGCATGCGGCCGACGTCTGCGACGTCCTGCAGCCGCCCCGATTCGAGCTTCATCAGCACGAGAAACGGCAGCGTGAGAACACGCGAGCCAGCCGGGTCTGCGTTCGTTGTCGCAAGTTCCAACGCGGTCACCCACCGCGAGCCATCCACGCTGATGAGATCGAGTTGCTGACCGGAGGGCGCGCGCCACGTCGAACCGCCGATCGAGAGCGCGCCCAGCTTCTCGTAGCCGGCGGCGCTTAGACGCGCCTCCGCCGTGTTCGCATCTCCGGCGAGCACGACGACGTCAAGGTCGCTTGTCGCGCGTTCCGGCATATAGAGACGCGTGGCTACGGCTCCGACGATCGCCCATCGCAGACCTTCGAGCGCGCCGGTGAGATCGGGCCACTGCGCCATATCGCTCCAATCCGTGAGCTTGAGAAGAGAGCCAGAGCCGGGCTTCTGGCGACGTCGCGCAACGCTGATGAGCAGGCGTCGCGTGCGACGGGCCAGTTCTTCGCGCGTGATCGCCATGGTGCGCCTCCGCACCATTGTACGGGGCCGGGCAAGTGGAGTCGGCGCCGTCAGAACTCCGCCGACACGCCATCCAGCGTGGCGACCTCATCATCGGACAGGCGGAGATCTGATGCCGGCAGCAGGTCCGCGAGTTGCGCGCGCGTGTTGGCGCCGACGATCGGGGCGGTGATCGCCGGTTTGGAGAGCAGCCAGGCGAGCGCGACGGCGGCGATCGTCGTCGCGTGGGCGCCGGCGATGGCGGCGAGCGCGTCGATCGCGGCGAAGCCCCTGTCGTTCAGGTAGCGCTGCTTGATGCGGTCCGCGCGCTGGCTCTTCGGGACGCCGGCGCCCTTGCGGTACTTGCCGGTGAGGAAGCCAGCGGCGAGCGGGCTGTACGGGATGACGCCGATACGCTCACGCTCGCACAGTGCGGCGAGGTCCGCTTCGAACTCGCTGCGATGCACCATGTTGTAGTGCGGCTGCAGGCTGACGAACGCCGGCAGCGACTTCGCGCGGGCGACGTCGAGCGCCTGTTGCAGTTGATCCGCGCTGTAGTTCGACGCGCCGACGTATCGCAGCTTGCCGCCGGCGATCAGTTCGCCGAAGACGGTGAGCGTTTCTTCGATCGGCGTGTCATCGTCGGGCCAATGACACTGGTAGAGGTCGATCGTGTCCACCTGCAGCCGTCGCAGGCTGTCCGCGACGGCGCGCGTGATGTGCGCGCGGCCCAGGCCTTCGCCGTCGCGGGCAGACCACATCTTGCCGCGCACCTTCGTGGCGATGACAAGGGAGTCGCGGTTGCCGCGCTGCTTCATCCAGCGGCCGATGATCTCTTCCGAGACGCCGCCGGGGTTGCCGGGCGACCAACTGCTGTAGATGTCCGCGGTATCGATGAAGTTGCCGCCGGCTTCGACGAAGGCGTCCATGACGTCGAACGACGCCGTCTCGTCGGTAGTCCAGCCGAACTGCATGCTGCCGAGGCAGATGTCGGAGACGCTGAGGTCCGTGGTGCCGAGCTTGCGTGTGTTCACGGGCTGAGCGTAGTCGTTCGCTGCGCAACGCGGTAGGCGCGCGCACTCGCCTGGCGGCAGTCACCGTCGTCGCAGCGCGGCGAGCGCCGTCCATGCTCCCATCACGAACGCCAGGCACGCAAACCCGAGCAGCCAACGAGAGAGGGACTCGGTGATCGGCTCCTCCGAGGTGCCGGTGCCAGGCAACTGGGGCGGTGCGGGCGATGCCGTCTCCACGGGAACCGGCGGTGGGGAGTCTTCGAGCGCTCTTGCCAGGACCGCGGGTTGCGACTCACCGCTCGCGTTGAACGCGACGACCGACACCCGCACAATATCACCCGTGAACGCACGCGCAGTTGCCGAGAGCGCGACCGACGTGACGTTGGCGCCTACCTGATACTCCTCCGACTGTGGCGTGGCATCTCCTGCCTGACGTGAGTAGACAATCCGGAACCCATCCTCGTTGTCAGAGTTGTCCTGCCACGTGATCGGGCCGGACAGATCGAGGGTGACGTTGCTGGGTGCCGCCGGCACGGCAGATGGCGTCGAATCAATCGCCGGTGTCGGCGTGGCGTCGCCAAAGGCGGCGACACTTCCGTAGCCAAATCGCGCGCCCAGCGATATCAAAACTGCGACGGTGATGGCGGTGCTCACGGCTCGGCGAATCATCACAGACTCCCTTCTGAAAAATGCTTGCCTCTTTCGGGCAAAAATATCCTGTTGACAGTCGTTCGCCGCGCAACGCGGTAGGCATGGAGCGCGCTCGTCACGCTTCCGGCCGGTACGTCCCGAAGCTCCAGACGTTGCCTTCGAGGTCGCGGACGGTGTAATCGCGGCCGCCGTAGTCCTGATCGACGGGCGCCATCAGGATCTGCGCGCCCGCCGCCTTCGCGCGTTCGTAGTGCGCATCGGCGTCAGGGACGATCACGTAGATGCCCATGCTGACGCCGGGCAAGTCGCGCGGGCTCTTCATGCCCATGCCATCGTCCTTGGCGGTCGACAGCATGATGACGCCGTTGCCGATGCGCATCTGCGCGTGACCGATCTCGCCGTCCTGTTCGCCGTAGACGGCTACCGTCTCGAGCCCGAACGCCTTCTCCAGCCAATCGATGGCGGCGCGCGCGTCCTTGTACCGCAGGAACGGCACGATATCGGCGGTGACGGCAGTCTTTGCGTCTGGCATGGAACGATCCTCCTACGGTAGTTCGAGGCGATGATAGCGCGTCGCTCATCGCGATGCTTGTACGCAGTTACCGCTCCGGCGCCAACTCTAAGAGTCCTCTCACGTACGCCTCATCGGCGCCTCACGCGCCGAACTCATACTGGGCGGATGGACGAAGCTCGAAGGCGTCTGCTTGCGATCGAAGATGAGGGCTTGCCGGCGCTTCCCGCCATGCTCGGCGATGAGGCCGCGTCCATGCTCGATGCGGCCGTGACAGACGGCGGCGGGCGCGTGTTCTCGGCGCGACCGGCGCAGGTCACGTGGCGCCCGGGGCGCTCGCTGGCCGAGACGTACGACGCGCGCGTCGGTTGCGGCGGAAAACGCAGCCAGCCAGACTCGGACCGTGCGCGGCATGGGGTACCGGCTCGTCAGCGACGCGCCGTAACGACGCGATGCACGGGCGTCACTGAGCAGCCCCTTTGACCGTGGGTATTGGAGAAGGCCCGCTCGAATGAGCGGGCCTTCCCGGCGTTGGTGTTAAAGCGCGCGCTTAACGCTGGCGCAGACGCGTTGCGCCCGCCGCTGCCGCCGCGAACAGCCCGATGCCGCCCGTGACGAGCAGCGCGATGAGCCACAGCCTCGTGGCGGTCCCGTCCGAGGGACCTGTCCCCGTGTCGGGAGCGATCACACCCGTCGCCGGCGTCGGGCTCGGCGCTGGCGCGGGCGGCGTCGGCTCGATCGCCACGGCTCCGACCTCGCCGCAGGCGACGTACAGCCCGGCCTGCGCTTCAGACTGGTGGATGTTGATGGCGTAGTCGCCCGCTGACAAATCAGCGATCGGGATGCTGACAAACGCGAATGAGAAACCATTAAGCACGCTGGCGAGCGGCGAGGCGATGCCGCCGACGCCGGGGCAGTCGCCGTCGTGGATGTGCGCCGGCTGAAGGGCGCCCGCCGCGCCTGCCGCGATCTGGATACCGACGCCGGTGACTTCGGGGGACGCTTCGAAGAGGAACGCCTGACCGAGCTGACTGCCATCGCGGCCGGGACCGAGTTCGATGAGCAGTTCGCCGATGCCGGGTTCGCCGCCGCCGTCGTCCTCTTCCTGCTCACTGACGTATTCCAGGTACGCGCGGGTCTGCGGATCAGTCTCGTTGTAGGTGAAGTTCGCGCTCGTTATCAGACCATCGACGACGGTAATCGAGAATGGCTGCAGGTAACGGCCGACGCCTGCTGCGTCGGAGTCATTGTCGGAAAGCGTTGCAAGACCGGTGACTTCGCCCGTGTCTTCATCGACGCTGACGCCGCTGAGCGCGATCTCGATGTTCTGGGCGGCGATCTCCTCGAAGATCAACGCGACGGCAGGCTTGCCGATGGCGGCGAACGAGCCGCCGATCAGGCTGATGTCGGTGAAGGACGTGTCGTCGGCAAAGAGGGCGAGAATCGCGGCGGCGTCGCCCGCTTCGACGGCGGCGGCGAACGCATCGACGACGTCGGCCGGTTCTTCCTGCGCGTGCGTCGCGCGCACGTTCAGGCTTAGGGCGCCGAGGATGGCGACGGACATGATGAACAAGAGGCGGATGGTGGAGTGGCGCATGGGGGCCTCCGTGGGAGACAGATTGGCGGTCCCGCCAGGTTTGTGGGGTTAGTGTCGAGAGCGTAGCCCTCGAATAAAGGGGCGGTCAAGAGCGCGATTCGCAGTGCGCCGTGCGCCGTCCGTCGACGAGCGGCAGGCTCGGAGGCTGTATGCAGGCGACCGATGCCTTCAAGCCTTCCCGAGCGCATACTTTTCTCGAAGGGAGGCACGTCTTGGCATTGGCAGACCGCACACCACCGACGCCGGCGGACTACAAGGACTACAAGCGGCGCTTCAGCAACTGGGGGCGCTGGGGCGACGACGATCAGCTCGGGACGCTGAATCACATCACGCCTCAGCGTCGTATTGCGGCGGGGGCGCTCGTGCGCAACGGCACGAAGGTCTCGCTCGCGAATCCGCTGGCAACGGCGCGCGTCGCCGGGCCGCGACGCAACGCGCAGCCCGCGGAGCATCGCATGAACGTCGGCGATGGCGGCTGCAGCGACTACATCGGCGTCTCGTATCACGGCTTCGTCAACACGCACATCGACGCGCTGTGCCACATCTATACGGAAGACGGCAAGCTGTACGGCGGCCGCCCGTCGTCGGACATCACGCCGGAAGGCGCGACGTGCAACTCGGTCGATGCGTGGCGCGAAGGCATCGTCACGCGCGGCGTGCTGTACGACGTGCCGCGGCACCGTGACACCGGCTACGTGACGGATGACGCGCCCGTACACGGCTGGGAACTCGAGGACATCGCGCGCGAGCAGGGCGTGACGCCGCAAGGCGGCGATGCGGTGCTCGTGCGCATGGGGCTGGCGGCGTTCTGGGCGGCGAACCCCGACTTCGAGCCGCCGTGGCTGGCGCCCGGGCTGCACGCATCCGCGCTCGAGTTCCTGTACGAGCACGACGCGGCGCTGCTTGGCTGGGACCTGATGGAGGCGCCGGGGCAGGAGGCGTACGGCGCGCCCGCGCTGCCGATCCATTCGATCGCGATCCCGTACATGGGGCTGCCGCTGCTCGACAACGCGAACTTCGATGCGCTTGCCGAGGCGTGCGCGGCCGCCGGACGATGGGAGTTCATGCTGACGATCGCGCCGCTGGTCGTGCTGGGCGGCACGGGGTCGCCGGTGAATCCGATCGCGGTGATGTGACGGGGAACCTCACCCCCCGGCCCCCTCTCCGCCGAGCGGAGAGGGGGAGCTTGCTTCTCGGGGGCGGTGGATTTCGTGGCACACGTCGTTGCTGCTACCGCGTAAGGCGCATCTGATCCACGATCGATCTACGTACGTGTATCGACGGACAGGAGACAGGCATGGAATATCGCGCACTGGGTCGTACTGGCACGAAGGTCAGCAGCCTCTGCCTGGGCTGCATGATGTTCGGCGGCAAGACCAACCCCACCGACTCCTACGACATCATCGACCGGGCGCTCGACGCCGGCATCAACTTCGTCGACACGGCGAACGTGTACAGTACCGGCCGCAGCGAAGAAGCGACGGGCGAAGCGCTGAAGCGCAACGGCAAGCGGCAGAACGTCGTGCTGGCGACGAAGGTCCACGGCAAGATGGGCGAGGGCGTCAACGACCTCGGCAACAGCCGCCGCCACATCATCGAGCAGGCTGAGCAGAGTTTGAAGCGCCTGCAGACGGACTACATCGACCTCTACCAGATCCACCGCCCACAGCCGGATATCCCGATCGACGAGACGCTGCGCGCGCTCGACGACCTGGTGCGGTCCGGCAAGGTGCGCTACCTCGGCACGAGCACGTTCGCGGCGTGGCAACTCGTCGAGTCGCTGTGGACGTCGGAGCGGCTGGGGCTCAATCGCTTCGTCGTCGAGCAGCCGCCGTACAACCTGCTGGACCGCCGCATCGAGCGCGAGTTGCTGCCGGCGGCGCGCACGTACGGCTTCGGCGTCATCCCGTGGAGCCCGCTGGCCGGCGGGCTGCTCACCGGCAAGTACAAGCGCGGCGAGGAGCCGCCGGAGGGCGCGCGCTTCGCCGACACGTCGAACCCGCTGTACCGGCGGCGGCTCAACGACCGCATCTACGACGTCGTCGAAGGGCTGGAGCCGATGGCGCAGGAGAAGGGCGTGACGCTGTCGCAGTTTGCGCTCGCGTGGTGCATGCAGCAGCCGGGCGTCACCAGCCCGATCATCGGCCCGCGGACGATGGAGCAGCTCGAAGACAACCTGGCATCGACGGAGGTCACGTTCACGGAGGACGAGTTGCGCGCGATCAACCGCGTGGCGCGTCGGGGCGACTCGGTGGCGCCGTTCTACGAGGCGGAGTTCGGGCCGCATCCGTTCCGCGTCTAGACGCGGGGTCGTCAGTCGTCAGTCGGCAGTCGGCAGTCGGCAGTGGTTGCTGAACCGCCGAGGCGCAGAAGCGCGCAGGAAGTTAATGTGGCGCGGGCTTTCAGCCCGCGTCATCTTCCGGCCGCATGGTTCGCTGGTTCGCCCACCTACGCCTCCGCGCCGCCTGCGGCCGGCGCGCCGAACGTGAGCACGCGGCCGTCGAGGTCCCTGATCTGGAACTCGCGGATGCCATAGAACTGTGTCACGGGTTCCTGCGGGAACTGCGCCCCTGAGGCCCTGGCGTGCGCGAAGATCTCGTCGACGCGCTCGCACCAGAAGTAGGTATCGCACGAGTACTGTTTGGACGACACGTTCGAGATCACGCCCAGTCCGCGCCGAACGGTCTTGCCGAGCATCAGGCGGTGCCCATCACGGTCGACGATCACGAAGAACACCTCGCTGGGGGAGCCGGGAATGTCGTTGCCGTCTTCGTCGTGGCCGTGATCGTCGGAGTAGTACTCGCCGATGTTGAAGCCGAGCGTGTCCCGGTACCACTCGGCCGATGCGACGACGTCGTCCACGAGAAACATCGGCGCAACGCCCGTCACGAGCGCCTTCGTGGCTCGAACGTCTGTCATGTGACCTCCCTTGTGAGGAACGCGCACCGTGCGCGGATCAACCGGCCGGATCAGACCCAACGGCGATCTCGCCGCCCGCATCGCGCGTCCCGCTTCCATCGAGCAGCTTGCCTTGCTTCGACAGGCGGCGCGTGAGGATGGCGAACGCCACGAGGCCGACGATGACGCCGAACCAGAGCGTCGCGATGCGGATGATCAGCGTGCCGACGGTCGCCGCCGACTTGCTGAGGTCGAGCAACTCCTGCGTCAGCGACGTGATGCCCGCTTCGGCGACGAACAGGCCGCCCGGCGTCAGCAGGATCGCCGCGGCCAGCGTCGCGATCGGCAGGATGAACGCCGCCTTGAGCAGCGTATCGATCTCGGCGCCGGCGCCCAGCCCGGCGAGCGTCAGGTAGAACGCCATCACCTCGAAGAACCACGATGCGACGCTGAGCGCCGTCATGAGGATCACGCCGCGCGGGTTCATCAGGATGTACGTGCTCTCGTACAGCTCTTCGAAGCGCGGCGCGAAGCGGCCAATGAACGGCACGCGCGCCAGCACGCCGAGCAGCCCGTGCGCCGTCGGCCGATGCCTCGACACGCCGATCGCGATCCCCGAGCCGACGGCGATCACGGCGACGACCGGCCACAGCTCCCGCCCGAAGAAGATCACGCCCGACCCGGCGATGATCAGCAGCGCGAGGCTGTCCGTCAGCCGCTCCGCGAGCAGGATCGGCGCCGAGCGCGTGACGGGGGTGCCGTGTACTTCCTTCAGCAGGTAACTCTTCAACCATTCGCCTACCTTTCCGGGCGTAATCGTCATGCCCAGGCCAGAAAAGAAGACGAGGAAGCTGTCCCTTCGCGCCAGGCCGCGGACGCCGATCTGGCGCAGGTAGTACTCCCACTTGATGAAGCGCAGCAGGTAGTTGCCGCAGGTCACCAGCAGGATGAGCGGCATCAGTTCCCAGTGGAAGTCGCCGAGGCTGCGGCCGACCTCGCGGAAGTCGCCATACGCGAGCAGCCCGGCGAACACGATGATGCCGAGCAGCATCGACACGAGCAAGCGATTGCGGATGTTGGACAGATTCATCCGGAGCGCGCACGACCTCGCAGCGTGCGGTGGCAGGGTAGCGGATGGGTCGTCAGTCGTCAGTCGTCAGTCGTCGGGCGCGGGGCGTCCGCAGATGAAGCAGACGACGCAGATGGCGCAGGGAATGCCTTGTGGGCGCGCCTCGTATTGCGGTGCGGGCGGCGTCGCGTAGCGTGTCGTGCGCGATGCGATAACATGCGTGTGCCCCAGGGTAGCCAAGTGGCCTAAGGCAACGGTCTGTAACACCGTGTATCGCTGGTTCGAATCCAGCCCCTGGGACCATGTTGTAGCTTCAAACGGCGCTCTCGGGCGCCGTTTTTCGTTCGTGTACGATGGGTGACAGCAACGGGTGACAGCAACCGATACGGACGGCTGCGGACGCGCCGTGCCTCGGCTACTTACGTTGTTAGGCGGAGCCGGGCGCGGCGGAAAAAGGTTAGGCGTAAGAATGGCCGACGAGCTGGAACTCCGTCCCGAGTATGTTTTCACGGGTCGGCTTACTCCCGAGAACAGGTTCTTGTTGGTGGACCTGCCGGAATTGATAGTACAGACACCGGAGCTAAGGTTCTCCGTCGATATCAAGGTAAAAGACAGCCGAATCACCGCTACCGTGCGCCCCGACGTCGGGCGAGGCACGCCCCGCGTGTCGACGCTCAGGGACTCCGTCGCCGATTGCGCAAGGGTGGCCGTGGATGTGCTCGGCTTCTATCAAGGGGCAGCGTACTACGTGCACCTGGAGGAAGTGACTGGTGCCGTTACGGAAAGGTTCGATTCGAGGCTTGGCGACCTACGGGAGCTTTTGGTGGACTCAGGTGTCTCCGAGCCGGAGATATGGGAACTCGCCTCGCGGCATGGAGCTCTCCGGCAATCTCTTTCCGACCTCCGCACTTCGATTCTCTCTCCTACCGACACTCCGTATTCAACATTTAGAGCGATAGAGTCAATCCGACAATACTTTGTGGATCGTGCGGACGCCGATGAACAGCGTGCGCGGCGCATTAGCTGGGACAGAATGAGAGCAGCCCTCCAGCTGGAGCGATGGCGACAAGGCGAGAGTTGGTCCAAAGATGCACGCCATGGTGACGAGGTCTACCTCTCTTATGATGAGCGGTTGGCGGCACTACGGTTCGCCTGGAGCGCGGTGCTTCGCTTCTGCGTCTTCTTGCGCATGGGCCGAGATCTTTCTGCGGGAGATTACCCGCTCATTTCTGATTGACGGCTAGTCGACGTTGAGAGAGGTCAAACCCCAAGCGTGATCGCGGCGTCCCGAACTGATTTCATCCTAGCAGGGCATCGAACGCATCCGCGGCCTGCCGCTGCATCGTGGGCGTGACGTGCGAGTACAGATCGAGCGTCGTGCTGATGCGCGTGTGGCCGAGCATCTCCTGCACGATCTTCGCGTGGATGCCCTGTTCGAGCAGGAGCGTCGCGGCGCTGTGGCGGAGGTCGTGGAAGCGCATACGGGGCAGCCCGGCGTTCTTGAGCAGCGGCTCGAATGACCGCTTGAGCAGGTTGCCTGCGGCGATCGGCTTGCCGACCTCGTTCGCGAACACGAGCTCGTTGTCTTCCCACGCGGCGCCGATGCGAAGCCGCTCCTCCTTCTGCGCGACCCGATGCCGGCGGATCGCCTCGACGGTCCGGGCCGGCAGAAGCACATGGCGTCGCGAGCCTCGCGTCTTGGTCTCAGCGAATCGCAGCCCATCCTTGGTCGCCTGCATCGTCCCGCGGATCTGGATGCTGGCTCGGTCGAGGTCGACATCCTTCCAACGCAGCCCGAGCAGTTCACCTTGCCGCATGCCAGTCGTCAGGGCCATGACGTACAGCGCTTCCAGACGACTCCCCTCCGCAGCGGCCAGTAGCGCGGATGCCTGGCGAGCGGAGAGCGTAGTGATCTCGTAGTGGCCGACCCTTGGCGCGTCCACGAAGTCGGCGACGTTGCGCTGCACGAGGTTCCAGCGCACGGCCTGCTTCAAGGCTCGGTGAAGCATCGCGTGGAGGTGATGGACTGTGGTCGATGACAGCCGCTCTTCAATCTTCTTCGAGTAAAGGCGCTGGAGGTGGAGCGGGGTGAGGTTCGTCAGCTGGACCTTGCCGATCTCCGGCGTGACGTGTAGCCGCACGAGCTGCTCGTAGCGGTCCCACGTCCGGACGCGGAGAGATGGCTTCGATGCGTTGAGCCACCGTTGCATGAACTGCGCCACGGTCTGACGTTCACTGATGACCGGCAGCCCGTCGTCCTGTCCCTTGAGCGCGGCGCGGAGCTTGCGGGCGACCTCGTCGCGATCCTTGTTCAAGAAGTGCTTTCGATCACCGCTCGGCAGACTGATCGACGCCGACCACCGACCGTCGCTCTTGCGGAAGTAAATCGAGCCTTCGCCATTCGCTCGTTTAGCCATGCTGATTCTCCAGTCTCTGTAGAAATGACGTGTAGTCGGGGAACATGATGAACCGCAGCGCACTCCAATAGTCACGCGCGAAGTTGCGCACGTTCTTATAGGTCCAGGCCGGATAGCGAGCGTTCCATTCATCCATGAGCACACGCCAGCTTGGTATCTCCAGGTTTTCATCGGTCTCCGACGTGACTAGTCGGAAAAGTGCGAGCCGGCGCGCGCTAATTGGGCGATTTTCTCTACCCAGGAATCGTCGCTGCGCCTTCTTGTACATTGCAGCGACACTTGCCGCAGAGACCCACGGTTCGATCTGCAACTCGATTTGGCCGGAGTTGGCAAAGCTGCTCCACTTAATGGTGGAATTAGACTGCATCGGGACCGTGCGGGGCCGCTCACCGGTCAGGACAAACCAAGTTGCATCACCCTTCTGCCATGGCAGAGGCTGAAGCGTTGTTGCTGTTCGACGTAGCCGGTCGAGCACCGATCCGTTGAACACCGTCGTCTCGTGCCGCATGCCCTTGAGACGAAACTCGAGGACGTAGTTTCCCGGCATCCCTTCCCAGAACGTTCCTACATCCTTCAGAAGATGCTCGAATTCAACCTGGACATTCGGTGGACTGATGCTCAACACCGCGCAATATCTCTCGCCGCGGACGTAATCTTGCGATAGCACCTCGCTGTCGTGGACGAGCGGGATGCCATGCCGCTCGAACTCGACTGGTGTGAGCATGCGCGCAGCGCTGGAGTTCAATAGGCCCCTGGCATCCTGCTCACTGAGAAGGTGCCCTCCGAGGACATCGTGTCGAAACGCGCGCACCTCAGGCAGGCTCGCCGCGTATTTGGCGTAGTACTCGGACATCGCCAGAGCGCGCTCCGATTCATACGCCGAAAGTGCTGGCTTCTGCGACGCCTCACCGCTGCGAACGACGCGAGCGCGGCGGTGTTGCATGGACTTCGACGAAAAGACTTGGAGGAGCCGCGCGGCGCGGCGCGCGAGATCATCGCGTCCGTTGTCATCGCTGACGTTCAGGAAACCGTCATCCCGGAGCAGGGACCATACGGCATCCGGGACGTCGCGCCCGAGCTTTTCGCCTACCCAACTGCGCAGTTCGCTCTCGTCCAAAACCGTCCTCATGTGTCCACCACACATATCACTGAAAGACAGTGTAGAATGATTCGGACGCCGGGGTCAACCGGAGGCACCAGGCGGACTTGCAGGAACGTGAATGGAAGAACGGCTTCTACTTACCGTCAAGGAGGCGGCGCAGCGTTTGGCGCTGGGACGCTCTGCGACATACGCCCTGATCCAGCGCGGCACGCTCCCCTCCTTGAAGGTCGGCGGTTCCCGAAGAGTGGCGGTGGCCGACCTCGTGGAGTTTGTCGAGCGGCTGCGATCTGAAATCCGGAGCGACGAGGGCGCGTGATGGCTGACCAGGAACGTGAGATCATCGCCGCGATTGAAGAGGCCATTGCGTCGAGGCAACCGCGGCGCGAAGGGCGCGAGACCCGTTTCCTGTGCCCAGCCCACGACGACCACTCGCCCTCGGCACGCTGGCATCCCGAGAAGCACGTATGGTGCTGCGACGCCTGTGGCGCGGGCGGAGGGTACGTCAACCTTGCCGAATTGCTCGGCGTTCCGCACTCACAACGCGGCGGACTATCGGTTGCGGAGCTCGCCGACGCCAAGGGACTCTCGGAGAAGTTCCTCCGCGATCTCGGTGTCACGGACGGCATCGTCGGCGCCAGCCGGACTCCATGCGTGGACATCCCCTACGACGACCGCACCGGCGAAGTGATCGCGGTCCGAAAGCGTCTCAACCTCAAGGGCGAGCATCGTTTCTCGTGGAGACGCGGCGACCATCCCTACCCCTACGGCCTGTGGGCAGTGCGGGAAGCACGCGAGCGCACGAACTACCTCCTCTTTGTTGAGGGAGAGTCCGACACGTGGGTCTGCAAGCGGGCAGGCGTGACCGCCGTCGGGATTCCCGGCGCTTCCACCATGAAGACGGACTGGGCGCCTCTGTTCGAGGGAATCCCGCATCTGTTCGTCTGGCAGGAGCCAGGACCCGCTGGCATCACGTTCGTGGAAAAGGTCGCCGCGGCACTCCCCACGGTCCAGGTCATCACCGCCCCCGTCGACGCCAAGGACGCGGCAGACCTGTGGCTCGTCTGCAACCGTGATGCCGACGAGTTCCAGGCCCGCATCGCTGAACTCGCTCGGAGCGCGCCATATGTGTCCGCGATCAAGGCCGACACCTCACGACAGGACGCCAGGGAGTCGCTCGCCAAGGCGTGGGATCTGTTTCTCGCGCCGGATCTTCTTGCGAAGGTCGAGACCGCCATGCGCGACTTGGGCTACGCCGGCGACACCAAGCCTCCGATGCTCGCGTACGTCGCGCTCACATCGCGGCTCCTTCGTCGGCCGCTCAACCTCGCGTTCGTCGCACCGTCGGCGGCGGGGAAGAATCGTGCCATCGATGCTGCCTTAGCGTTGATGCCGGAGTCCGCCTACTACCTGGAGAAGGCCGGCTCCGCCCGCGCGCTCATCTACAGCGACGCCTCCTACGAGCACCGCGCTGTCGTCGTTGCGGAGGCCGACTCGTTGCCCAACGACGACAGTTCCGCCGCATCGGCGGTTCGGTCACTCGCGGCCGACAACGAAATGACCTACGACGTCGTCGAGAAGGACAGCAAGGGTGAGTTTCATGTCCGGCGCATCACAAAGCCCGGACCCACCGGGCTCGTCACGACCTCCACGCGGCCGCTTCCGCACCAGTTCGACACCCGCACCCTGACCGTCACCGTTGCCGACACACCGGGACAGACGCGCGACGTCATGCGGGCTCACGCCGCGACGTTGAACGGTCTTGTTGCCCTGCCGGATGTCTCCGACTTCGTCGCTCTGCAGCGATGGCTGGAACTCGAAGGAAAGCGCGAGGTGCTTGTGCCATTCGCGCCGGCGCTCGCCGAACTGGTTCCCGCAGATCACGTTCGGATGCGGCGTGACTTCCGCCAGCTCCTCACCACAGTCGAGACGATGGCCATTCTGCACCAGCAGCAGCGTGAACTGGACGCAGACGGACGGATCGTAGCCACGCTGGACGATTACGAACATGCGCGGACGCTTCTGATGGACGTCTTCCAGGCGGCGTCCAGCGCCGGCGTCACGCCCCAGGTTCGTGAGACGGTCGAGGCCGTGAACCGCATCGCCGACGGCGTGTCCCTGACAAAACAGGCCATCGCGGACGCACTCAAGCTTTCAAAGGACACGGCGTGGTACCGCATCAAGCGCGCAATCTCGCTCGGCCACCTCATTAATGATGAAACGCGGAAGGGGAGGCCAGCCCAGATCCGCCCCGGAGACCCGCTGCCGGAGGATCGCCCTGCGCTTCCCACCGTCGAGGAGTTGTCTGCGTGTGTGTCACGGCACCCCGCAGTCGATTCAACCGTTCAACCGCGCCGGACCCTCGAAGCGGAAGGCGAATCTGGAAAGGTGGTTGAATCCGTGGTTGAAAGCGGCATTCAACCGCACGTTCAACCTGACCGCGCACCCGCGCCAGATTCACCTGCTCGGACTGCCGTCGCCGTGGTTGAACGGTTGAACGGCGATCCCGGGAGTCTACACACACCTGACGGTCGCGAGGTGATGGAGATATGAGCGCCACCTCGCTGGTGCGAAGTCTTGAGCGAAGAGGCGTGCGGCTTCAGGCGGTGGACGACCGTCTGGTAGTGGACGCGCCCCGCGGCGTGCTGACCGACGACGTCAAAGAGGAGTTGCGCGCGCAAAAGTCGGAAGTGCTACGGATCGTGCGCGAGGGACGGCCCTTGGCCGAACTGGCCGCGGACCGGCTTCCGAGCATCCGCTTCACGATCCGCGAAACCGGCGACACGGAACGGGACTTCGACCTCATTGGCCGCGTTCGCCAGGTGATCGAGGAGTTCCAGCCCGGGGGCAACCACATCTACCTGACCATCGTCACCCTCGACCAGCGGCGCGTCGTGGTTGAGTGGCGCGCAGTCGCCGATCGCGAGCTGCGGCTTGGAATCGGCCACGTCCTCGCGCGTGGCGGCTGCGTGTGCGTGGCCACATTAGACCTGGGGGGTGTCGGTGAAGCCCGGAGCGAAGCCTCTGCCGACAAACGTGAAGCGGCTGCGGGGCACGCTGCGCAAGCACCGGATGCGCGGCGACGAACCCGACGTCGTCTCGGACATCCCGACGTGCCCGCGTGAACTGAGCAAGACGGCGAAGCGCGAATGGCGCCGCATCGCGCCGGAACTGGCGCAACTGGGGCTGCTCGCCCGCATCGACCGCGCCGCGCTCGCGCTCTATTGCGATGCGTGGGCACGCTGGTGCGAAGCCCAGCAAGCGCTCCAGAAGTACGGCGTTGTCGTGAAGTCGCCGAACGGCTTCCCGATGCAGAGCCCGTACCTGGCGATCGCGAACAAGGCGCTCGACCAGATGCGCCTGTTGCTTGGGGAGTTCGGCATGTCGCCGTCGAGCCGCACGCGCGTGAGCGCCGTGCCACAGGTGGAGGAGGACGAGTTCAGCGAGTTCGAGCGGCACCGGGACCGACGGGCGAGCGGGGGCACCCTGATTTGAAGTCAAAACGATCGCGAACGCGCAGCGCTCTGCTACCGCGGCTGCGCGCCGGCATCCGCCATGAGCGGCCTGCCGACCCGAACGAACAGACCACGCGACGGTGGGCTTCGAGGAGTACAAGCGGAGCTTGGAGGTTTGATGAAGACAGAAACGCGGATGCAGATCGCGCACGTCCCGATCGACGACCTGAAGCCCGACCCCGCGAACCCGCGCCGGATCTCCGACGACGAGCTGGAGGCGTTGACGCGCAGCCTCCGCGAGTACGGCTTCGTGCAGCCGGTGCTGGCGCGGCGGGAGGACATGACGGTGATCGGCGGCCACCAGCGCCTCACCGCCGCCCGGCGTCTGGGCATGAAGGACGTGCCGGTGATCTTCCTCGACGTTACGCAGGAGCAGGCGCGCGTCCTCAACCTCGCGCTCAACAAGATCAGCGGGGCCTGGGATGAGGAGCTGCTGGCGCGGATGGTCGCCGACCTCTCGTCGATCGAGGCTGTCGACCTGAGCCTCTCGGGCTTCGACGAAGACGAGCTGGACGCGCTGCTCAAGAGCCTGGACGTGCGCGAGCGGCGCGAGAAGCCCGAGGCCTTCGACGTGGACGCGGCGCTGGAGGCGGCACGTGCCGCGACACGCGCCAAGCCGGGCGAGCTGTGGGCGTTGGGCGACCACCGGCTCCTGGTGGGCGACGCGGGCGACACGGCGGCCGTACAGCGGCTCCTCGACGGCAAGCGGGCGCCGATGTGCTTCACCGACCCGCCCTACAACGTCGCGCTCGGCGACCACGGCGGCCAGCAGCGCGGGCAGAAGAAGAGACGCATCCAGAACGACGCCATGCCGAACGAGCAGTGGGAGACGTTCTGCCGCGGTTGGACGCGCAACCTCCTCGCCAGCGTGGACGGTGCGATCTACTGCTGCATGTCGTCGAAGGAACTGCCGCTCGTCTCGCGCGTGCTCGAAGAGGAGGGCGGGCACTGGTCCGACACGATCATCTGGCGCAAGGATCGCTTCACGCTCGGCCGCGCCGACTACCAGCGACAGTACGAACCACTCTGGTACGGCTGGCGCGAGGGCGCCAAGCACCAGTGGCACGGCGGCCGCGACCAGGGCGACGTGTGGGACGTCGAGCGCCCGTCCGAAAGCGCAGCACATCCGACCATGAAGCCCCTGCCGTTGATCGAACGCGCGATGGAGAACTCGTCCTCACGCGGCGACGTCGTGCTCGACCTGTTCCTCGGATCGGGTAGCACGATCATCGCCTGCGAGCGCACAGGACGCGTCTGCTACGGCACGGAACTTGACCCGCACTATGCGAGCGTAGTGATCGCCAGGTGGGAAGCGTTCAGCGGCAGGGAGGCGCAGTGCCTCAGCCGTTCGTGATCACGAAGGACGGACGGGGCGCGCAGATGCACGTGCGGCGGCGAGACACGGGTGAGTGCATCGGCTGCATCGAGGCCGGCCTCTACGAAGTCGTGCGCGCGGTGATCGAGGAAGAGGTAGCGGCCCCGACCGAAGAGGGCATCCAGGTCGGGGCCGCTAGGAAGGCGATGGTAGTGAGTCGTTGGGTCTATTCCTCGTCCTCCTCGCCGTCAAGCGACCGCAGTTCCTGCTCGATGATGTCGCGCTCGAACTGTCCGAGCCAGCCGCCGCCGCGACCCTCGAACGCGGCGAGGCAGTACGCGTTGATGCGAGTGTTGCCGATGGCGCGCAGGAGCACGGCGATCTCGTCCATCTTTTCCAGTACCCCTTCGAGGACGTCGCGTGTGTCGTCGTCGTTCATGGTCGCTCCTTTCGCGGAGCCATACATCACTCTGTGCGGAAACGAAGTCAACGGAGTCCAGAGATGAACAAGCCGACGCTGCACAATCGCTCCGGACGGCAGGAACAGCCGTTGACTTCGTCGCGGAGCGGAGCGATGTATGCGCTCGCCAACGAAGGTGCCCCTGGCGAGGGCGAGCGAAAGGAGCGGCGAGATGCCGATCGAGAACAGGACCTTGGAAGCGGGGACGCGCCTCGTGGCGCGTCACAAAGGGAAGGAGTTCGTCTGCGAGGTCGTGCAGACGGACGAGGGGCTGCGGTACCGGGTGGACGGGAAGGACTTCAACAGCCCGTCGTCGGCGGGCCGCGAGGTGACGGGCGGCGTCGCGGTCAACGGCTGGCGCTTTTGGTCGCTCGAAGGGACGCTCAAGGAGCGGGCGCCGAAGGCCGCGAAGGAGCGCAAGCCCAAGATCGACAAGCCGGCGAAGAAGACGGCGAAGACCAAGAGCGCCAAGACCGTGAAGCCGAGGGCCAAGAAGGGCGCGAAGAAGGGAGCCAAGAAGGCCACGAAGAAGGCGGCACAGACGGCGAGCCACGATTCGTACGGGTGCGGCGTCTGCCCCGAGACGTTCCCGACGCTGAAGGCCGCGACCAAGCACGCAATGACGCACACGCAGTAACCCGCCTCCAGAACGACGCGCTCCTTGCGGGGCGTGTCGCTCTCTCTCCTGCGATCGCGGCGCTGCCGCCGCGCATCGCGTACCGCCGCGAAGTAGCGCTATCGACGCAGGAAGACGAGCGCATCCCGCTCGCACTCATCGACGCGATCATCGCCGACGCGGGACCGTCACTATCGCTGGATAGCCACCGACTACCAGAGCGCGAGCCTAGCAGAGGTAGCGAATGGTAGGGTCGCGCGCCTGTTCCGCCCCTACCAAGAACGGCGAAGCCTGCAGCGCGACGCCCATGCACGACAGCCCGTTCTGCTTCTGGCACTCGCCGGAGCACGTCGAGGAGGCGGCGAAGGCGCGGAGCCTCGGCGGCCAGCGACGGCGGCGGGAGTCCACGCTCGTGGGCGCCTACCACATGGAGCCCCTCGACACGGTGAGGGGCGTCCGGCGCGTCCTGGAGATCGCGACCTTTGATGCCCTGGGCATGGAGCAGTCCGCCAACCGCATCCGGCTGTTGATCTCGGCGGCGACCGTCGCCGGCCGGCTCCTGCAGGCGGCCGACCTGGAGCAACAGGTGAAGGAGATCCTGGCGATCCTCAAACCCCGCGACCAGCGGAAGGGACGCCGGTGAGCGACTCGCGCCTCGACCGGATGCTGCCGCTGCTCACGCCGAAGGAGCGCGGCATCATGACGCTCCGCGACTTCAAGGCGGGCAAGGAGCAGGACCGCAACCTCCTGCGCGCGGCGCCCGATCGACAGACGAACGAGATCAACCGCTACGTCGGCATGATGAACGCCGCCAACGGCGACCTGGCGAACGTCATCCTCGTCATCCGCGAGCGGGCGCGGCAGGAGGAGCTGCGCTTAAACTGGTTGCGCTGGGCGACGTTCTGCGCGCTGGAGATGTGGGCGGTGCGGGCCGCGTTCGCGATGAGCGCCCGCGAACCGATCACCGAGACGGAGTACAAGAAGAAGGAAGCCGAAGCGCGCGCAGAGCTGATCCCGCTGGACGAGTGCGCGATGCTCTACACGGAGTATCACCACAGGTGGGACGACGCCGATTACGAGACGGACGAGGACGGCAACCAGATGCCGACCGACGAGGCCTGGTACCGGGTGCGCGACGCGAAGCTCGAAGAGATGCGCAAGGCCGCGGCCGGCGGGGTGCTGAGCGCCCCGGGGAAGGGCAAGCGGATGAAGATCGCGTCAGGCTCGTTCCACGACT
>JBBDXD010000024.1 GCA_040902535.1 Dehalococcoidia bacterium
CGTCCCTACGATCCGGTGGTGGCGTTCGGTAGTGTTTGCGATCAGCGTCGCTGGCACGACGTTGCGCGCGGGCGGCCGCGCGCGGACGCGGCTGAAGCTACGTCCCTACGATCCGGTGGTGGCGTTCGGTAGTGTTTGCGATCAGCGTCGCTGGCGCGACGTTGCGCGCGGGCAGCGGCGCGCGGACGCAGCTGAAGCTACGTCCCTACGATCCGGTTGTGACGCTCGGTCGTGTTTGCGATCAGCGTCGCTGGCGCGTCGGGTGGACAGGCGAGGGCGCCTATCCTCCACCTGCGGTGCGCAGACCTCGGTGCGGGTTAACCCTGATCTTCGGGGGTGGGGGAGGAGTGGGGATGCGGCATGTCGCTGTTGCGTGTCCGATATGTCGATGATTCCGGAGGGGCGGAGGGCTTGTGATAAGCTCAATTAACGTCGCCGCTCCGGAAAGATTGGCCGTTGGGAACCCGCTGCACCCTGCTCCGGCCCGGAATCGTCGAGTACCAGGCCGCTTGGCGGCTTCAGCAGCGCATCGTCGACGACGTGCGCGGCGGCGCTGATTCCACTCTCATCCTTCTCGAACATCCACCGACGTACACGCTCGGCGCGCGCGGTAATACGGAGCATCTGCTGCTCGCGCGCGAGGCGTACGCGCGTCGTGGCGCGGCCGTCGTGCAGAGCGACCGCGGCGGCGACGTGACGTTTCACGGACCGGGGCAGATGGTCGGGTACCCGATCATCGATTTGCGGGCTCGGGGCGACGGGCCGCTGCGGTACGTGCAGATGCTGGAAGCGACGCTGATCGACGCGCTGCGCGGCTATGGCATCGACGCGGGACGTCGCGAGGGGGCGCGCGGTGTGTGGGCGGGCGCGTCGAAGATCGCGGCGATCGGCGTGCGGGTGTCGCGCGGCGTGACGATGCACGGGTTCGCGCTGAACGTGAACACGGACCTTTCGTATTTCGCGGACATCGTGCCGTGCGGGATCCGCGATGGCGGCGTGACGTCGATGCGGGAGATCACGGGCGAGACGTTTCACGTCGGCGACGTGATGCGTGATGTGGCGTCGGCGTTCTCGCGGGTGTTTGGGGTCGACTTCGTCGAACAACAGAGAACAGAGAACAGACAACAGAGGGTGGGGAGCGGACAACAGACGACAGAGAACAACAGACAACAGAGGGTGGGGAGCGGACAACAGACGACAGAGAACAACAGACAACAGAGGATCGTTGGCGCGCCTGCGGCGCTTGCGGACGCAGCTGAAGCTACGTCCCTACGATCGGGGGGTGGCGCGCCGGTGCGCGGCGGTGCATTGAGGTCGCGGGCTGAAAGCCCGCGCCACATTCGGGGGGCGGGCGTTGGTGGTTGAGGCGCGGGCGATCGAGCCAAAGCCTTCGTGGTTGAAGGTGCGGTTTCCTGCGGGGGAGCGGTATCAGCATCTGAAGTCGCTGATGCGCGAGCAGAATCTGCACACGGTGTGCGAAGAAGCGAAGTGCCCGAACGTTGGGGAGTGCTGGAACGCGGGCACGGCGACGTTCATGATCCTGGGCGACGTGTGCACGCGATCGTGTGGTTTTTGCGCCGTGACGACGGGGCGGCCGGGCGTCATCGATGCGATGGAGCCGTTCCGGTTGGCGCACACGGTGAAGACGCTCGGCCTGGACTACGTGGTGATCACGTCGGTGAACCGGGACGACATCGAAAACGGCGGCGCCGATATGTTCGCGGCGTGCATCCGGGCGATCCGGCAGAACGATGCGTCGGTGCGCGTCGAGGTGCTGATCCCGGACTTCAAGGGGAACTGGGATGCGCTGGCGACGGTCGTCGAGGCGCGACCGTTCGTGCTGAACCACAACATCGAAACGGCGCCGCGGTTGTATCGATGGGTGCGGCCGCAGGCGCGGTACGAGCGCTCGCTGGAGTTGATCCGGCGCGCGAAGGGCGCAGCTCCGGACATGCTGACGAAGTCAGGCTTCATGGTGGGGCTCGGCGAGAGCGTCGACGAGCTGTTTTGCGTGATGCGGGACTTGCGCGCGCACGGCTGCGACATCGTGACGATCGGGCAGTATCTGCGGCCGACGAAGCAGCATCTGCCGGTCGAGCGGTACTACGACCCGAGCGAGTACGCGCAGTTCGTGGCGTACGGTCGCGAGATCGGGCTGCGGCACGTCGAGGCGGGGCCGCTGGTGCGGTCGTCGTATCACGCGGAGAAGCAGTCGATGGAACCTCACCCCCTGGCCCCCTCTCCGTCAAGCGGAGACGGGGGACGTGGTGTGGTGGGTAGGCACGCGGTTGATGCGCGGTCTCCCGAAGAACGTGGTCCCGGGGGTTATCCGCAGATGGGGCAGATGGGACAGATAGATTTCATTCCGTTGGAGTCGGTTGATCGTGAGTAAGTACGACATCGCGATCATTGGCGGGGGGCCGGGCGGGTACGTCGCGGCGATACGGGCGGCGCAGCTTGGCAAGAAGGTCGTGCTGGTCGAGCGGGAGCGCGTCGGCGGGCTGTGCCTTAACTGGGGCTGCATTCCGAGCAAGGCGCTGTTGTGGAACGCCGAGGTTGTGAACCTTGTGCGCGACGCCGAGACATACGGCATCGCGTTTGAGAACGTGACGTTCGACATGGGCAAGGCGATCGACCGCAGCCGGCAGATCGTCGAGCAGATGGTGAAGGGCGTGGAGTTTTTGCTGGGCAAGAACGGCGTGACGACGATCACGGGCGATGCGTCGTTCGCGGGCGCGAAGCAACTGCGCGTGCGCGGGATGGACGAAGCGATCGATGCTGAGGCCGCGATCATCGCGACGGGGGCGCGGCCGCGGATGCTGCCGGGGCTGGCGACGGACGGCGAGACGATCATCGGCAGCCGCGAGGCGCTGGCGCTGAAGGAACGTCCGGAGAGCGTGGTGATCGTCGGGGGCGGGCCGATCGGGGTGGAGTTCGCGCAGTTCTGGCGCGCGTATGGCGTCGACATCACGATCCTGGAGGCGCTCGACCATCTGCTGCCGCTCGAAGACGAGGAGATCAGCGTGCAACTCGAGCGCGCGTACAAGAAGCAGGGCATCAAGTTCGTGACGGGCGCGCAGGTCGCGGGGGCGACGGCTTCGAACGGGCGCGCGACGGTGCGGTTCACGGCAAAGGGCAAGGAGCAAGAGCTGGACGCGGACAAGGTGCTCGTCGGCATCGGGTTTGAGGCGAACGTCGAGACGCTGGCGCTGGAGCGCGCGGGCGTCGAGACGGAGCGCTCGTGGGTAAAGACGGACGACCGGTTGCAGACGACGGCGGACGGTGTGTACGCGATCGGCGACGTGACGGGCATCATGAACATGGCGCACGTGGCGTCGGCGCAGGGGGTGATGGTCGTCGAGCGGCTGGCGGGCGTCGAGTCGCCGGCGCTGGAGTACCGGAAGCTGCCGCGCGCGACGTTTTCGCAGCCGGAGGTGGGGAGCGCGGGGCTGACGGAGCAGCAGGCGCGCGACGAGGGGTTCGAGATCAAGGTAGGGAAGTTTCCGATGCGCGCGAATGGCCGTGCGAAGGCGATCAACATGCAGGACGGCCTCGTGAAGATCGTCGCGGACGCGCGGACGGGCGAGACGCTGGGCATCCACATCATCGGGCCGCTGGCGTCGGAGATGCTGGGCGAAGCTACGCTGGGCATGACGCTGGAAGCGACGCCGAAAGAACTGGGGTGGACGGTGGCGCAACACCCGACACTTGCCGAAACAGTGAAGGAAGCAGCGCTCGCCGTCGATGGCGAGGCGATCCACTTCTGGACGGAATAGATATGGTACGAACGTCGAACCTGAGGACGATCGAGAGAGCAGGCGTGAAGACCGATCGCGCGAAGCTGCTGCAGACGATGCTGACGATCCGTCGCTTCGAAGAGAAGGCGGCGGAGATGTACGCGCGCGGCAAGATCCACGGATTCCTGCACCTGTACATCGGGCAGGAGGCGGTGGCGACGGGCGCGATCGCGGCGCTGCATGACGACGACTACCTGGTCACGCACTATCGCGAGCACGGACATGCGCTGGCGCGCGGGCTCGACCCGAACCGCGTCATGGCGGAACTGTTCGGGAAGGCGACGGGCGTGACGGGGGGCCGGGGCGGTTCGATGCATCTCTTCGACGTGGCGAAGTCGTTCATGGGCGGCTACGCGATCGTGGCGGGGCACATGCCGCTAGCGTGCGGGCTGGCGCTCGCGGAGCAGTACAAGGGTACGGACCGGATCGCCGTAAACTTCATCGGGGACGGTGCTGTAAACGAAGGCGAGTTCCACGAAGCGCTGAACCTGGCATCGGTATGGAAGTTGCCGGTGCTGTTCATCGTCGAGAACAACCTGTACGGCATGGGCACGGACATACGTCGCGTGTCGGCGGTGACGGAGATCTACAAGCGCGCGGAGGCCTACGCGATGCACGCGGTGCAGGTCGACGGCATGGACGTGAACGCGATGTTTGATGCGACGGCGCGGATCGCGGAGCGCGTGCGGTCGGGCGGCGGACCGGCGTTCCTGGAGGCGATCTGCTATCGCTTCCGCGGCCACTCTATGTCCGACCCCGAGTTCTACCGTCACAAGGATGAAGTGGAGCATTGGCGGCGCCTGGACCCGATCGCGCGGCTGAAGAGCCAGATGCTCTCCGACGGCGCGCTTTCGGACGAGGAGTTCGACCGGATGCAGCAGACCGCGGAGGAGATCGCGAGCGAGGCAGCGCGCTTCGCGGAGGAAAGCCCGGAGCCAGCGCTCGAGACGTTGCACGACCACGTCTACAAGGAGCGCGCGTAATGGCCGTCGTGACGTATCGCGAGGCACTGCGACAGGCGCTGCGCTATCAGCTCCAGAACGACGAGCGCGTGTTCCTGATGGGCGAAGACATCGGCGCGTACGGGGGATCGTATGCCGTCACTAAGGGGTTCTTGGAAGAGTTCGGCGACAAGCGCGTGAAGGACACGCCGATCGCGGAGTCGGTGGTCGTCGGGGCGGGGATCGGCGCGGCGATGGCCGGCCTGAAGCCGATGGTCGAGCTGATGACGATCAACTTCAGCCTGTTGGCGATCGACCAGATCGTGAACAACGCATCGAAGCTGCATTACATGTCGAACGGGCAGGTCAACGTGCCGATCGTGATCCGGATGGCGGGCGGCGCGGGGAGTCAGCTCGGCGCGCAGCACTCGCACAGCCTGGAAAGTTGGTTCGCACACGTGCCGGGGATCAAAGTCGTCGTGCCGGCGACGCCGTACGACGCGAAGGGGCTGCTGATGACGGCGTTCGACGACGAGAATCCCGTCATCTTCATCGAGCATACGGCGCTGTACGCGTCGAAGGGTGAAGTGCCGGAGGAGGCGTACCGCGTGCCGTTCGGGAAGGCGGAGCTGCACCGCGAAGGGCGCGACGTGACGCTGATCGGATATTCGGGAAGCGTACACCAGGCGTCGCGGGCGGCGGAGGACCTGGCGAAGGAGGGCATCGAAGCAGAGGTGTTGAATCTTCGGACGCTGCGCCCGCTCGACGTCGACGGCATTTTGGCGTCGGTGCGGAAGACGCACCGGGCGATCATCGTAGAAGACGACTGGAAATTCGGCGGCTTCGCGGGGGAGATCGCGGCGATCGTGCAGGAGCAGGCGTTCGACGACCTGGACGCGCCAGTGATGCGCTGCTCGGGGCATGACATCCCGATGCCGTACTCAGGGAAGTTGGAGCAGGCGGCGTTGCCGCAGGAACACGAGATCGTCGAGTTGGCGAAGAGCCTGGTGTAGGAGGCCAAGGATGGTTTCCGAAGTCGTCATGCCGCAGATGGGCGCCGATATGACCGAGGGCACGCTGCTGCGCTGGCTCAAGGAAGAGGGCGACAGCGTCGAACGCGGCGAAGTGATCGCCGAGATCGAGACGGACAAGGCAAACATCGAGATCGAGGCGTTCGAGAGCGGCGTCTTCCGCAAGGCGCTCGCGTCCGAAGGCGACGTGGTGCAGGTAGGCGAAGTGATCGCCGTCGTCGCCGGATCAGATGACGACATCTCGAAGTACGACGGCGCAGCGGCGGGCGCGATCAAGCAGCCGATCGCGACGGCATCGGCGGCGGCGGAGCGGCGGCCCGACGGGGCGCTGGCTGCCCCTTCGGAGGCGGCGACGACTTCCGCAGAGATGCCGGAGCGGGCGCCGGAGCCTGCACCGCCGGCAGAGGTACAGCAGCCGCAGCCTTCGGTCAGCGAAGCGGCGCCGCGACCGACGAACGGGCGCGTGAAAGCGTCGCCGCTGGCGAAGCGGATCGCCGACGAGCGGGGCGTGGACCTAGGGAGCGTGCGCGGCACCGGGCCCGGCGGGCGCATCGTGAAGAAGGACGTCGAGCAGGCAACGACCGGCGCGCCGGCACCGGCTCCGCAACCGGCGGCTGCGCAGCCCGCAGCGCGTGCCGTCGAGCGTCCGGCTGCCGCGGCGGCGTCACCCGCAGCGGCGGCGCCCATCGAAATGTCGAAGATGCGGCAGACGATCGCGCGGCGGATGTCGCAGAGCAAGCGGGAAGCGCCGCACTACTACCTGCTCGTCGACATCGACATGACGGACGCGATGGCGCTGCGGAAGCAGATCAACGAATCGACGACCGAAGACGAGCGCGTGAGCGTCAACGACCTGATCGTGCGGGCGTGCGGCATCGCGTTGCAGCGCCATCCGGCGTTCAACGTGACCGTCGACGGCGAGCAATATGTGCGACAACCTCTGCAAAACGTGTGCATCGCGATCGCCCTGGACGACGGGCTGATCGCGCCGGCGATCATCGATGCAGGCAACAAGCGGCTGCCGGCGATCGCGCGCGAGTCGAAGGACCTGGTCGAGCGGACGAAGGGCGGCGCGCTGAAGGTCGAAGAAGTGACGCAGGGGACGTTTTCGATCACGAACCTCGGCGCGTACGGCATCGAGACGCTGGTCGGCATCATTCAGCCGCCGCAGACGGCGATCCTGGGCGTGGGGACGGTGATGGAGCAGCCAGCGGTGCGCGGCGCGCAGGTCGTCGTGCGGCAGATGATGAAGGTGGCGCTGGCGGCGGACCATCGCGTGACGGACGGCGCGCAGGGGGCGCGGTTCCTGGGGGAGATCAAGGGGCTGTTGGAGAAGCCGGTTTCGCTTATCGTCTGACGGTTAGGTGCGAGTGTTCAGTTCGGGGTCGCTGCCCAGCTAGAGCAGTGGTTTCCTAAGGGGCACGGGCAATGCGTTGTGCGCCTGACTCGCGCCTGGCACCGTACTCGCACAAGTTATCCTGTCGACACGTACCATGGACATTGTTAACCCCGGCGAGAACAGGCTACCCGAGGGGATGACCGAGGCCGACCTCCGCGATGCGGTGGTCCGTTCCGGGTTTCCATTGCAGTCTCGTCTCGCGAATGCGCTTCGAACGTCGACAGAGAACTTTTTCGTGCAAGACGAATACGGTTACATCGATGCCGATCTCGGCGCACCAACCATACGCACGATCGATTTACTGGTCGACCTCGACCTCCACCCCGGCAGCCACGGGCCCGAAGTGCACCCGGAACTCGCTATGCTCATTGAATGTAAGCGCTCCACCCTGCCGTTCGTCTTTTTCGCGGCAGATGAGAAACTCTGGATTCCCAACTTTCCTATCATCGCGGGCCTTCCGTATCCCTTCTTCGACCTACGGACGCCCGAGGGCCACACGCCTGTGCGGCCTGCACAAGCATTGCGCATAGACCAGCACCCATTTGCCGGCCATGTGCCAGCCAACGCTTACTCTTTCAGTCGCGCGGCGCGATCATCGAAACTTGAACTCACCGGTGCGGATGCGTACCAATCAGTCACGCTTCCACTCCTCAAGGCGGCGGACTACTTCGTTACGTGCGAGCGACCTAATCGGCCCCCCTACACGCTAACCATAGTTCTCCCCGTGGCCGTGCTGGACGCACCGATGCTTGTTTTCCAGTCCACAAACGACGAAGAGCGCCTCTTCGCGTGCCCATGGGTCCGAGTCGCGCGTCACTCTCCCGCAGCGCCGAACGTACTCCATAGGTCGCAACTGTATGCCATTGACGTTGTTCACTATGCGTTCTTCGACACCTACCTTTACCGTCATGTGCTCCCATTCGCGCGCCACGCGGCAGATCTCACTCTGCAACATCAAGCTGAGTTGCTCGCCGGGCGTGGCGCGATCGACGTGCCCATCGATCGTGGTCACATTGCCGCGCACGCCAAGCTACGACCAGTGCCCTAGAGGCCTGCGCTCGCCGCTGGGCAAGAAGGTCGCTGATCCTCTTCGAGTCCATCGACCTTTCGGTCGTCGAGCTTGAGCGCGAGTACCCGCGTGTCAAGGGGCAATCGCAACGGCACGACGTGCGCCCGCGGTGGCGGAGCTAAAGCTACGCAGCTACACCCCTACTCGCCACCACTCACTGCTGCACGAGCGTAACGGGGTTGCCTTCGGGATCGGTGATGCCGGCGATCGTGGGGCCGCCGGGGACGTCGAAGGGTTCCTGGGTGACAGCGCCGCCGAGTTCCTTCGCGCGATCCATCGATGCGCGGAGGTCGAGCACCTGGATGTAGAGCGAGAACCCGGATGTTTCGCGCGCCATGATGTGGCCGGTGAATCCTTCAGGGTCGGGGGCGCCGACGCCGGCGGGGATGCTCATGATCGGGCCGTCGCCGATGTTCCAGTTGAACATTTTCGCGTAGAAGTCGCGTTGCTGGTCGGGGTTCTTCGCGCGGATCTCCCAGTGAACGACGGGTCGCGCCCAGTCTTCTGCCATGTGGTCGCTCCTCTCTTGTCTCGTTGTTCATGGTACGGCACGCACGGGTGGGGCGGGTGGTCAGCGGTCAGCGGTCAGCGGTCAGCGGTCAGCGGTCAGCGGTCAGCGGCGAGAGTATCGCGCCGGTACGCGTGCCTGTTCGAGCGGCTAGTGCGCGGCGCCGCGCGGGCTTTCAGCCCGCGCTCGATCATGGGAAACCTCCTCGGTCGAGGGAGTCGCGCTCCGCGGTGCGTTGCTCGGCGGGATGCTTCGCTGCGGTCAGAATGACGTGATGCGCGAAGGTTACATGCTTTCGAGCTTGGCGTTGGCCTGGCGGAGGCGGCGGCTGAGGATCGGCAGCATGGCGACGGCGATGTGGGGGTTGGTGCGCAACTCGGCGACGAAGTCCCAGCGCGACAGCACGAGACATTCGGTGTCGTCGATGGCTTTGACGGTGGCATCGCGCGGGAGGCCATCGAGGAGCGCCATTTCGCCGAAGACGTTGCCGGCGCCGAACTCCGCAAGCGCCTTGCCGTTTTTGCTCTTGCCGGCGCGAGAGACGGCGACGCGGCCCTTGCTGATCATGAAGAACGCGACGGCCTGCTCACCCTCCTTGACGATGGTTTCGCCCTTCTTGTACTTCCGCTCGACGACGGCGCGGCCGAGGCGGGCGAGATCCTTGCGGCTCAGGGTTTCAAACAGCGGCACCTTGCCGAGCGCATCTTCGTGAGGCATGTAATCACTCCTCCTCATGAGGGCGACTTCCGACCGGGGCGGAAGGATGGGCCAATTCTACGTTTGAGGCTCCCCGGCGGCAAGATGGCTGACGCTTCCGTGCTTCTCGTAGTGCCTCATCCAGCGCAACCGCTGTTTCGCCTTCTTGCCCAGCTCCGGGCTAAGCCGGCTCGGGGCCGTCGTCCCGCGGGCCCAGTTCGTGGCACCGTTTCGCATGCCCACCATGACCACCTCCCGGGGGCGTTGTACGCCACCGCTCGGTGTAACGCAGGTATCTGAACTTCTTCAGATGGGGACCATTCGGCTGGTAAGCCGCGCGGCGCCCGGCGGATATACTCGGGGCGAGGAGATGGCGTCTTATGCCGGCCTACCTGCCGCTGCTGCACGTCGCGGAGACCGTCGTACGGGTGACGGTGCTGGATGGACGCTTCCTCGCGGCGGGCGCGCTGATGCTGGCGCTGGCGATCGCGCTGATCTGGTCACCGCGGCGTGGGGACCACATCTCGCTACGGCGCCGCGATGCCCGCGCGGCAGGGCGGGCGGCGATCGTGGTGCTCGTGTTCCTGGCCGTATTGCCATCGGTCGTGCCGTACGACCACCTGCTGGTGCCGGCGAACGCAGGCCATGAAGACGTACACGCGACGCATTGCCACGGCGCTCCGGGTGAATGCGCGGACGCGCCGATCCCGGCGGGCCCGGGGCAGATGTTCGGGAGCGTGCCGCTAATCGCCGTGCCGGCGATGTTGTCGCTGCTGCTGTTGATCGCCGTCGTACCGCTCGTCGGGACCACGCGACGGCCGGAACTACGCCCGCCTCTTCGCGTCGCATCGATCTAGCCCAACGATCGACAGATTTGCGATGCGCGGGAGGACCTCACTTTGTCACGGATAAGGAACGTGCTGCTTGCGGCCGCGCTGATCGGCGCGCTCGGCCTGTTCGCGGCGGCATGCGACGATGACGCAGAGACGCAGAACAACGCACAGCAGTCAGACGTAGATACGCTGACAGCGCGCATCCAGCGCAACGAGATGCGGGAGGCGGTGCTCACGCTGGGGACGTTGAACCTGCACGGCATGGACACGGCACTCAACGAGACCAGCAAGATCGACGCGTCGTATTCGCGGAATACGACGACGGCGCTGCGCGTGCTCGCGACGACCTATTGGGGCCCGCACCAGGAGGATGCCGAGGCGGTGCGCGAGGCGGGCATCGACCTGCTGGCGGCGCTGCACGATGAGGACGCCGACGCGGCGAAGCCGGCAGCGACGGCGTTGCACGATACGGAGCACGATCTGAGTACGGCGGTATGGGCCGAACTCCTCGGCGACTTGCCGCCGGAAGAAGGCGGCGTCGAAGAGCACAGTGACGAGGGCGGCGAAACGCCGGCAGCCGGAGCGACGCCGTGAGGACGCCTCTCGCGATCGCGGCTGTTGTGCTCGCAGTTGTTGCCGTGCTGTCGCATGGCGGCGGTGTCGCGGGTGCGCATGCGCGGCTCGATGAGTCAACGCCGGCGGTGGGCGAGGTCGTAGAGACGTCTCCGTCCAGCGTTTCGATCACGTTCACGCAGGATGTACAGAAGATCGGCGGCACGTATGGCATCGACGTATCCGATGGCGGGGGTGCCGAGGTGACGGTCGCGGACGCGTTGCTGAGCGACGACGACCGCCGGATCTTGACGGTCGAATTGCCGGCGAGCCTGCCGGTCGGGCGCTACGTCGTCGAGTACAAGAACGTTTCGGACGCCGACGGCGATCCGTGGGACGGCGCGTACGCGTTTTACGTCGGGCGGGAGCCGACGGCGGAGGAGCTGGCGGCGGACGAGGCGCTGATCGGCGAGGAAGAGAATGCGACGGCGACCGCCGAGGCGGCGAGCACGCCGGACGTGGACGGGACGGCGACGCGCGAGGCTGACCCGACGACGGGCGTCCCGATCGACCAAGATTTCGACGATGACAACGGCGGCGCGATCACGCTGGTGCTGGTGATCGGGGCGATCGTGCTGATCGCGGTGCTGGTGACGGTTGGGTTTTTCGTGTACTCGCGGCGGACGACGTAGGGCTGGTGGTTGGTTGCTGGTCGTTGGTTACTGGTGGGTGGTTGTCGGTGTTCGTAGTGCGGGCGTGTTAATGACGGGATTCTTCGCTGCGCTCAGCGTGACGGGTGGCGTTGCATGACTCGGGTGCGTTGCACGGCGAGATTCTTCGCTGCGCTCAGAATGACGCGTTTGCGCGGCGTGACGGGGCGGTTGTGCGGTTTATGACGGGATTCTTCGCTTTGCTCAGAATGACGCGTTTGCGGCCGCTCGGGATGACGCGTATGCGCGGGCTGACGCGCGTCACGGCGATTACGCTTGCCGGGATGGTCGTGGCGGCGGCGTTTTTGCCGTTGCTGGCGCGGGAAGCATCGGCGCATGCGGCGCTGGTGCGGGCGAACCCGGCGAATAACGAGAGTGTGCGGCGGGCGCCGACGCGCGTCGTGCTGAACTTCAGTGAGCCACTCGAGCGCGAACTGACGGAGATCAAGGTCTTCAGCCAGGACGGCGAGCAGGTCGACGACGGCGAGACCGCGTTCGACGACAACGATCGAGCGTTCGCATCGGTCGGGTTGGAACCGCTGGATCCGGGGTTGTACTCGGTGGAGTGGAGCAACGTCTCGACCGTCGACGGGCACAACCTGACGGGGCGGTACCCGTTCATCGTGCTCAATCCGGACGGCAGCACGCCGGAGGGGGCGTCGTTCGACGATTACCAGGGCGGGACGACGGGCGGCGAGCTGCTGCCGAAGAACATCGATTCCGCGCTGAAGTGGATCGCGATGTTGTCGCTGGCGGTGGTGGCGGGCGCGGCGTTTTTCCTCGTCGCCGTGCTGCGGCCGGCGGCGTCGTTTCTGGAGAGTGACGCCTACGAGCGCCTGAACGACGCGGGTGAGCGCTGGGTCGTGACGCTCGCGCACGTGCTGTTGCCGGCGTCGTTCATCGCGTCGGCGTTCCTGGTGTTGCTGACGTGGAACCGGCTGAACACCGATACGGGCCTGTGGACGTACCTGACGAGCGTGCGCACGGGCGAGTACCGGCTTGCGGGGTTGGTCCTGGTGCTGGTGGCGCTTGCGGGCGCGGACCTGCTGTACCTGGGCGGATCGACGAAGAAGCGGCTGGCCGGCGTCGGCGTGCTGGTCGTCGCGTGTTTGTGCGCGATGCTGACGTACTCGATGGTGAGCCACAGCGCGACGGGCACGGGGAAGTTCTGGTCGGCGTCGTCGGACTTCGTACACTTTGCGGCATCGGCAGCGTGGTTGGGCGCGCTGGTGATGCTGCCGCCGTTGCTGCGCTGGCGCCGGCGCCAGATGCCGGAGCAAGAAGGCTTTCTGTACCTGGCGAACGCGTTCGACCGCTTCTCCGTGGTGGCGGGGCTGAGCGTGGCGGCGGTGCTTTCGACGGGGCTGTTCAACGGCCTGACGGAACTGCCGCGATGGAGCGCATTCGTCGATACGACGTACGGGCGCGTGCTGCTCGCGAAGCTGATCCTTGTCGCGCCGGTGCTGGCGATCGCCGGGCTGAACGCGTACGTGCTGAAGCCGCGGCTCGTCGCGACGATCGACGGGTTGTACCAGCAGGGCGGCGAGCGCGCGGACGACGACCGTTCGACGTGGCGGCGACATCTATCGTGGCTGCAGCGCTGGCTGCCGCGCACGATCGCCGTCGAGATCGCGCTGATCGTGGCGGTGTTCGCTTCGGTGGCGGTGCTGACGCAGACATCGACGGCGCGCGGCCAGTTGGCGGCGGAGGCGGCGGCCGATGCGACGAGCCAGGCGTTCGAGCAGACATCGAACGTCGCGGACGGGCTGCAGATGACGCTCGAGGTGACGCCGAACCGCGTCGGGCTGAACGAATACACGCTGACGGTCAGCGACGAGCAGGGGACGCCCGTCGACACGATCACGCAGGCGCGGCTGCGCTTCCAGTACGAAGATCTGCCGGACGCGATCGCGCCATCGGAGTTGGCGCTCACCGAGTTCGCGCCGGGGAGCTTCCAGGGCAATGGCGCGTACTTCACGCAGCCGGGCAATTGGCGCGTCGAAGCGGGGCTGCGGCGCAGCGACGGCGACGACATCGCGCGGAGTTACGTGCTGCCGGTGCTGCGCGCGGACGCGCTGCCGAACGTGGACGATGGCGGGGCGTTCGACCTGCCGTTCACGTCGTTCACGTGGAACGAGGTGGGCGGCGCGTTCCTCATCCTGTTCGGGCTGCTGGTGTTCATGTATCGCAAGCAATTGCAGATGCTGGCGCAGCCGGCGTACCGAGCGAGCCTGACGCTCGGCGCGGTGATGCTCGTCGCGGGCGGCGTGCTGGCGTTCGGGGTACACACGCATTCGGAGGCGCAGGACGCGCGCGCGGGGAATCCGATCGCGCCGACGGAGGAGTCGGTGGGGCGCGGGCGCGAGCTGTTCCAGCAGAACTGCATCGTCTGCCATGGCGTCGACGGGCGCGGCGACGGGCCGCAGGCGGCGGACCTCAACCCGGCGCCGACGGACTTCCGGCTGCACCTGCCGTTGCACACGGATCCGCAGTTCTACGCGTTCATCGCAGACGGCTATCGGGGCTCGGCGATGCCGGCGTTCGGGGAGGCGTTTTCGGAGGAGGACATCTGGAATTTGGTGAATTTCCTGCGGACGTTTGGGGAGACTGCTTCGCAGTAGTTGCCAGTTTTCAGTTTTAAGTTTTAAGTTGGGTTTGTGGTTGTCAACCGGCTGTCGGCTGCGGGGCGTAAGCCGGCGTCTCTAGCCGGTCGCTCACTCCGGGTACCGGCGTAGGTGCTCCAGGACGGCGAGGAACGTCGCTTCATCGATCAGCGAGTTCGGCTGCGCAGCCGTCGGAGTCAGCGGGATCACCGCACCGGTACGCGCCTCTACGACCGTGCCGCCATAATCGATGATCAGAAACTGCGAAGAAATCGGGTGGAACGAGCCGTGGTAGGTGCGCAATTCAGCGCGACGCCCACCCACGACTACTGTCTTCGACTCGACTGGTGGATCTGAACCGGCTGCACGCTTGCTTTCAATGAGGTCCCATGCCCCTCGGCTGTACATGACGATCTTCAGACCAACGCAACAGAACCCCCGTTCGGCTAGGTAGTCCACCCCAAGTCCGCCACCCTCCACATCATCCCCAAAGCGGGCGACGCTCGGACCGAGAAACCTCACACCATCGACGCCGAACTCACGCCCCAACCAGTAGATGTCGTAGTTACGGTCGGAGGCAACAGCCGTCTAAAAATTGTCTAAGCCTTCGCCTTCTACTGATTCTTCGGGAGTGGGCGTAGTCGCGCAGGCATCGTGGGAGGCGGAGCTGGCGGCCATTTACACCGGCTATGGCTGCCGCCTACACTTTCAATACCTCTGGCTCACGTCGGAGTCGCCCCGGGCAGGGTGGCGTATCGGGACGAGCAGAAGGGACGGCGATGCCGAAAGACGCCGACGCCGAGGTCCAGCGCAGGCTGGCGATCTCGCGCGTGCCGATCAACAAGCAGGACGCCGAGGTCCGCACGAAGAACTGGGACGAGGTCTTTCTGGGCTTCGACCTGGACGCGGCGAAGACCGAGGCGATGCGGTGCATCCAGTGTCCGACGGCGCCGTGCCAGCAGGCGTGCCCGGTCGGCAACGACATCCCCGGCGCATTCAAACTGCTCGAGATCGGCGACGTCAACGCGGCCGCCGAGAAATTCCGCGAGACGAGCAACCTGCCGGAGCTGTGCGGCCGTCTCTGCCCGCAGGAGCGCCTGTGCGAGGGCGAGTGCGTCGTGGCGTTCGCGATCCGGCCGGACATGCACCAGGAGCCGCCGGTGTCGATCGGCAAGCTCGAGGCGTTCGTGACAGACTACCAGCGCGAGCACTTCGGCGTGCCGCTGCCGGTGTTGCCGGAGCCGAGCGGCTTCCGCGTGGCGATCGTCGGGGCGGGGCCGGCGGGGCTGGCCGTCGCGGAAGAACTGGCGAAGAAGGGGCACGACTGCACGCTGTACGACGCATGGCCGGAGCCGGGGGGCATCCTGCTGTACGGCATCCCGAACTTCAAGCTGAGCAAGAACGTGCTGACGTACAAGCTCGCGTACCTGGAGAAGCTGGGCGTGAAGTTCGTCGGCAACACGTGGGTCGGCAAAGACGTGACGATCGACAACCTGTTCGACCGCGGGTTCGACTCGGTGTTCGTCGGGACGGGGGCGGGGCTCGGCGGGCGGCTGGCGATCCCGGGCGAAGAGATGTCGGGGATTTTCGCGGCGACGGAGTACCTGGTAAAGGGCAACCTGTTGCCGGACCAGTTGCCGGAGAGCATGCGCGAGCCGCTGCCGCCGGCGAAGGACGTCGTTGTGATCGGCGGCGGCGATACGTCGATGGACTGCGTGCGGACGGCGGTGCGGCTGGGGGCGGAGCACGTCGTGTGCGTGTACCGTCGCACGGAGTCGGAGATGCTCGGCCGCACGGAAGAGCGCGAGCACGCCAAGCAGGAGGGCGTCGACTTCCAGTTCCTGACGATCCCGCTGCGATTCATCGGCGACGACGAGGGGCGGGTGACGGGTCTGGAGTGCCAGCGGATGGCGCTCGGCGAGCCGGACGAGTCGGGGCGGCGGAGGCCGATCCCGATCCCGCACTCGGAGTTTGTGTTGCGCGCCGACACGTGCGCGATCGCGATCGGCTATAACGCCGACCCGATCATCAACGACGCGGCGCCGGGTGTGAAGACAAACCGCTGGAACCTGGTCGAGGTGGACCGCGAGACGCACATGACGACGCGCGACGGTGTATTCGCGGGCGGCGACAACGTCAACGGCGCGGACCTCGTCGTGACGGCGCTTGCGGACGGGCGGCGGGCGGCGACGGCGATCGATGAGTATTTGGGGTCGTTGTTGCCGAAGCGGCGGCGCTAGTGGCTGGTCGCTGGTGGTTGGCTCGCCGTTAAACCGCGCAGGCCTTTCCATCCCGTAGGTCCTCTGACTCCAACGAACTCGGGTACGTGCGTCGCGCGCGGCGCGCGGTTGACACCGCACCGGGCGCGGGCCTACGCTCGCGGTCTTACATACACGCGAGTCACTGGAGGGTGATCGATGGTTACGACCAGCCGTGGATCCACGCGTCGATCATACATGGCGTCGCAGCGATCGCGTCGCCGGGCGGGCAGCGATGGGCAGCGAATCGCATCGCGGAAACGCATTCCGGCGGGCACGCGGTTCGTCGCGGATCGCGGCACGGGGCTTGTCCACGACCTTTCGCGCGAGCGGCCGTACTGCGGACTCGAGCAGGCGTTTTCGAGCGGCACCGCGGAGACCTTCCTGCGGCCGTTGTCGAAGGCGAAGGCGTCGGGGCTGCGGATGGACGATGTGTGCATCGGCGCCCGTCCGAGCGACACCTTCGACGGAACGAAGACGGTGTTGCTCCAGATGTATACGCCGCCGCGCAAAGCGGACGTTGGGCTCGATCTCAACGAGCGGCTCGACTTTCACCTGCGGCTGGTGGTGGGGTTCGAACGCAACCGCGACCGTGCGCTGATGCACGAGCGACTGGCGCGGCTGAGGGTACCTTCCGTGTTCTACCAGGCGATGCGCATCCCCGAAGGACAGGAGGACGGCGCCGCGTGGGGTGAGCCGTCGACGACGATCGCGTTGCAGCCGGACTTCGGTGCGCCGGCAGACGACGTGCGGGCGGACCTCTTCATCCCGCGCTCAATCGAGGATGACGAACGGAGCGTCGACCGGTTCACCGGGCGGGTGATGGCCGCGCTGTTCGGGGTCAAGACGGTAAAGACGGCGTTCGCAAAGCACTTCGCGCGGCACGGCTACCGGGACCTGCAAGTGTACGGTCACCTGTGCGACACCGTGGATGACCGTATCCTGCCGCGGGCCCATGCGGACTGCAGCCAGGACACGGGCGGATCAGGCGGCGGTGGGGGAGGCGGTCAGAACTGCTACTGACGGTTGGTGGCTAGTGATTGGTAATTGGTCGCGGTAAGCCAGCACTTTTGGGATAGCAAGAGGCCCGGTCGTTCGACCGGGCCTCTCTTCAGTCTGTTGCCAGGCCTGGTGCCTAGCTTTCCGCCCCCGAAGGCTAGGAAACCGCCTCCGAGGTGCTGCGGACGCTGCTCGGCACGCAGGCCTTACAACTACTGTGATCCATCCGCATCACCTCCTTTCCTGAGGGGAGGATAGCAGGGAGGGTGGGAGGAGATCAATCTTGGGCGGCGCGTGGATGGGCGAGGTCGGATGTCGGAAGTCAGAGGTCGGACGGGGGGACAAACAGACGACAGACAACAGAGGTTTCGGAGCTTGCAGGCGTCACCAACCCACTGAGGACTACTGACGACTGACGACTGACGACTGATGACTGCCAACTACGTCAGGAACGAGAAGAAGCGGTCGCGGGGGACGATGCGGCGCAGTGCCAGGGCGAAGCAGACGGCGGCGGCAGCGACTACAGCCCCGGCAAAGGCATCGAGGAAGTAGTGGTTGGCGGTGAGCACGATGCCGCCGAGCGTGAGGAACGGCATGAACGCGGCAAAGATGCGGACGCCGCGCGAGCTGGTCTGCGTGAAGATCGCGAACGCGACGAGCAGGTCCCAGCCGAAATGCAGGCTGGGCATGGCAGCGTACTGGTTGACGATCTTCGGGTTCTGGAACACGTAGTACGACTGCGCGTGGACGATCGTATCGACGAAGCCGAACTCCGGCATGTAGCGCGGCGGCGCGAGCGGCACGGCGGTGAAACCGATGAGCGCGATGAGGCCGCTGATCATGAACGCGTTGCGGAAAAACGCGTAGTTGTGGCGATGCCACGCGTACAGCCAGAACGCGACGCCGATGATGATCGGCAGGTGGCCCCAGACATAGATGTAGTTGAAGAGGTCAACCATCCAGTCCTTCGGGAGGATTAACTGCTGGAGAAACGCCTCGTGGAAGATGCCGAGTTGCTTCTCCATGTGGATGACGCGGGAAGCATTATCGAACGCGGTGCCGGCCTGGCCGCCGACGTTGCCGCGGACGAGTTGATACGCGGCGTAGGCGGGGATGATGAAGAGTATCTCGGCGAATAGCCGCCAGTACTTCTCCGCGAACGCGGGCGATCGGCGTGACTGCGGTCGCGCGACGGCGACGGCGGGGGAAGTCATAGTATCGAAGCCTGCTCCTCTTGATGTCACTACAGTATAGCGAGTGTCTCGCGCCCTCATACGCCCGCCATGCCCCCCGTGACGGCGTCGATGGCTTCGGCGGTGACGTTCACAATCGTGTCGATTTGATCTTCGGTGACGATGAGGGGCGGGGCGAGGAGGATGCTTTCGCCTTTGACGCGCGTGACGACGCCCCGGTCGCGCATGGCCTTCGCGAGCTGCGGGCCGACGGCTTGCGCCGGCGCATAGGGCGCCCGCGACGCCTTATCGGCGACGACTTCGACGGCGGCCATAAGGCCGAAGCCGCGGACGTCGCCGACGTGCGGCGTCTCGATGAGGCCCGCCAGGCCGTCGTTGAGGCGGCGGCCCATTTTCTCGGCGCGTTCGACGAGGCGCTCATCCTCGATGATCTGCAGGTTGCCGATGGCGACGGCGCAGGCCGTCGGGTGGGCGGAGTTGGTGCAGCCGAGCATGAACTTCGTGTCGGCGGGAGCTTCGAGGATCGCCTGATGAACGCGCTGCGAGACGATGAAGCCGGACAGCGGCACGTAGGCGCTCGTCACGGCCTTGGCGAAGGTAAGAATGTCGGGCTGGACGTCCCAGTGCTCGAGCGCGAACCAGCGGCCGGTCCGGCCGAAGCCCGTGATGACTTCGTCGGCGATGAGCAGCACGTCGTAGCGGTCGCAGATCTGGCGCAGGCGTGGCCAGTAGCCGGGATCGGGCGGGATGACGCCGCCGGCGCCGTGCACCGGCTCGGCGATGACCGCGGCGACGGTGTCGGGGCCCTCGCGCTCGATCGTCGCGGCGATGTTGTCGGCGCATTCGAGCGTGCAGGCAGACTTCGAGGCGCACCACTGACATCGATACGGGTAGCAGGTCGGCGCCTGCACGAAGCCCGGCGGTTCGGGTCCGAAGCCCTTGTGGAACGGCGCCATGCCGGTGATGGCGGTCGCGGCCATGGTGCCACCGTGATAGGACTCCTGGCGCGAGATGATCTTCATCCTCTCCGGCTTGCCGGAGGCGAACCAGAAGTAGCGCGCGGCCTTGATGGCGAAGTCGTTGGCCTCGGAGCCGCTGTTGGCGTAGAAGACGCCGCTCATGTTGGGGTACACGCGTTCGAGCAGTTTTTCGGTGAGGCGGATCGACGGCACGTTTGCGTAGCCGGTATAGGCGTTGGAGAACGCGAGGGTGCGCATCTGCGCGGCGGCGGCATCGGCGAGTTCGGCGCGACCGTGGCCGACGGCGACGTTCCAGAGGGATGACAGCCCATCGATGAACTGGTTGCCGCGCACGTCGGTGAGGACGGCGCCTTCGCCGCGCTCGTAGATGATGGCGTCCTGGTGGTCGGAGACGTGGAACTGGGGGTGGATGATGTGGCTGAGGTCGTAGCCGGCGAGACGCTGGATGTCGGATTCGTCCAATTGCTTACTCGTTTGAACGCCGCTTCCTGTCCTGCGAGCGATTATACGTCAAGCGAGTCACGCAGCAACTCCCGGGCGATGCGCCGTTCGTCCCAGGGCCAGTGCGTATTCCCGATGACGATGGACGGCTCCGTGCCCTTGCCGGCGAGCAGGACGGTGTCGTCGCGCTCCGCCCGCTTAAAGGCGAGGCCGATCGCCTGGCGCCGGTCAAGCTCGCGGACGAACTTGCGTCCCTCTGTCCAACCCTTCGCCTTGAGCGAGGAGGCGATCTCATCGACGATGATCTCCGGATCTTCGGTGCGGGGGTCTTCGTTCGTGATGACGGCGAACTCGGCGACCTCGGCGACGGCGCGGGCGATACCACGGCGACGCGCGGGGTCGCGCTCGCCGGCGGCGCCAAAGACGACGACGATACGTCCACTCGTGAGTTCGGCGAGCATGCGCAGCACGTTGCGCATCGCCTGCTCCGTCGAGGCGATGTCGACGACGACGCGGAACGGCTGCCCTTCATCGATCAGCTCCATGCGGCCGGGCACGCCGACGAAGCTCTGGAGCGCGTAGACAGCATCGGTGAAGGCGACGTTCTGGGAGACGGCGGCGGCAACGGCGGCGAGGCCGTTCGCGACGTTGTACTCGCCGAGGAGCCGCATGTACCCCTCGACCGCTTCGCCGAACATGCGCGCGGTGAAGCGCGTACCCCAGCCGTCGCGTGTTATGTCATGTGCAGTGAGGTTTGCCCGCCTGTCGAGCCCATAGGTGATCACGGGCACGGTCGTGACCCTCGCGATCTCCTCGGACGCCGGGTCATCGGCGTTGAGAATCGCGGCTCTGCCCACGCCCTTCTCGACGGACTCGCCGAGCATGCGGAAGAGCAACGCCTTCGCGTCTCGATAGGCGCCCATGCTGCCGTGATAGTCCAGATGGTCCGGCGCCAGGTTCGTGAAGACGCCGACATCGAACTCGCACTGGTCCACACGGTGGAGGTCGAGGCCGATCGACGACGCTTCGACGACGGCATAGCGGCCGGAGGCATCGCGGATTCGCGCGAGGTGGCGCTGGACTTCGGTCGCCTCGAGGGTCGTCATGTGCGACGCATTCAGCTCGGCATGGCCGCCGACGCCGAACTCGACGCTGCTGAGGTAGCCAGCGCGCTGGCCGGCGGCGTTGAGCACGTGCGCCGCGAGGTGGGTGGTGGTGGTCTTGCCATCGGTGCCGGTGACGCCGATCACGCCCATCGACCGGGCGGGGTGGCCGTAGAAGCCGGCGGCGGCCTGAGCGAGCGCGATCCGGGCGTCTGGCACGGCGACGAAGGCGACGTCCTCGTTCACGTAGGGTTGCCAGACGTCGCGCAGGTTTTCCTGCACGACCACGAATCGTGCGCCTCGGGCGATGGCGGCGGGAATGAACGTGTTGCCATCGGCGGTGAGGCCGGGGATGGCGACGAAGACCGCGGATTCGGTGACGGTGCGGCTATCGTGATGGACGCCGCTGGCATCGGCGGGGGCGCCGGACACGAGGCGAGCTTCGTGGAGGCCTTCGAACCAGGCTGGCAGTTCGGACGAAGTGCGGGTCGTCACGAGAGCGATTGTAGCGGATTCGAGTCTGGTTCAGAGGCCGCCGGAGGAGGCCGATGATCTCCTTAGAAGAGAGTGGCCGGGTGGCACTGTGCCTTTGAGGGGAATCGCCGATGGTGGCTCTTCCGTCCGTATTCGGGCGCGACGAGGACGACCGCGCCGCCGAGCCGCCGTTGCCGAAACCGAACCCGGCGGACTGGTTGCCGCTGCAGCAGGGTGCGTGCGAGCTCAACGTTTCGATCAGTACGGCGCGCCGGATGATCCGCAAGGGCAAACTGCGGAACCGCATCGTGCCGCGGCCGGGCGGGTTTGCGTACCTCGTGTACCTGCCGAACTCCCGGCATGCGAACGGCCTGGGCGGACATGCGTGCAGGCAGCTTTCGCCGGCGCCGGACGATGCGCGCGAGCCTCGTGACCTGGGCGCCTGCCGGCAATCGCGCAACGGGGCGGCGGACGGCGCATCGGACGCGAAGGTGCGCCTGCTGGAGCAGCAGGTCGAGCATCTGTCAGAGGCGCTGGCGCGCGCGTTGAAGACGAAGCAGCGTGCGCTGCCAGAGGGCATGGGCCAGCCGACGTTGAATCCGGGCGATCCGTACGCTCGCTATCGATGGCTGGCGCGGCGGAAGCGCTGGTGGCCGCTTTGACGCGCTTTCGCGCGTAGTTTTCAGTTTTCGGTTGTCAGTTTTCAGTTGGGTAGCGCTCCGCGCGAGTCGTCGGGGAAGTCGGCGCCAGGACGGCCGATTGCGGTTTTCGCATCGTGGTTGGCAGTCCCGCCGAGTGACGCGGCGTGCGATGATCGGTGCATGGATGGGTTGACGACGCGCTTCCGCGCGTAGTTATTAGTTTTCAGTTGTCAGTTTTCAGCAGGGTTGGCGTTTCGCGCGAGGTCGTCGGTCGTCAGGACGGTCGGATTTGCGGCTTTCGCATCGTGGTTGGCAGTCCCGCGGAGTGACGCGGCGTGCGATGATCGGCGCATGGATGGTATGACGACGCGCTTTCGCGCGTAGTTATTAGTTTTCAGTTGTCAGTTTTCAGTAGGGGCGCTTGGCGCGTGGTCGTCCGGGCGTCTAGGTTGCGTTTTTCTTAGCGTGATTCGCGCCGCAGAGTGACGCGGCGTGCGATGATCGGCGCATGGATGGGTTGACGATCCGGCGCGCGACGAAGGCGGACTGCGACCGCATTGCGGCGATCATCGATGATCCGCCTTCGCGACAGGCGGTGCGATTACGGGGGATGCGGAGCGGGCGCGGGCGGCGGGGCGGAGGATCGGATCCAACGCGGGAGAGCGTAACGAGCGACGGGCAGGCCCGCAAATGCACTGTTCGCGGCTAAGTTCGAGGGTGCTTAGAATGATGGTACAGACCTCGCGCGGTCCAGCGCGCACGGATGTGATGCTCAGTAACGAGGCCAGCGGGCGAATCTGACGAGCGGGCGGCCCCGCTGCTACATCTCGATGCCCCTGTATAACGGAGGATTGGATGGCAGGACGGAAGAAAGTGACGGTCGTCGGCGGCGGCATGACGGGCGGTGCGATCGCCCAACGGATCGTCGAGCGGAACATCGCCGACGTGGTGATCCAGGACGACCCGCAGTACGCGCAGACGCTGCATCACGGCAAAGCGCTCGACGAGACGCAGGCGGCATCGTGGTTGGGGTTCGAGGCGAAGATCACAGGCGCGGACGGCTGGGACGAGACCGCGGGCTCCGACGTCGTCGTCATCACGGCCGGGGCGCCGCGCAAGCCGGGGATGACGCGCGAAGAGTTGCTGAACGGCAACGCCGACATCGTGCGCGAGAAGGCGAAGCAGGCGGCGAAGGCTTCGCCGAACGCCGCGATGATCATCTTTTCGAACCCGATGGACGCGATGTGCCACGTGGCGCTGGAAGCCTCGGGGTTCCCGCGCGAGCGCGTGATCGGCCAGGGCGGCGCGCTCGACACTGCGCGCTATCGCGCGTTTCTGTCGATGGAGACAGGCGTGTCGGTGCGCGACGTACACGCGTACGTACTGGGCGGCCACACAGACACGACGATGGTGCCGGTCGTGTCGCAGGCGCGCATCGGCGGGCTGCCGCTGACATCGCTGCTGTCGCAGGACCAGATCGACGCGATCGTCGCGCGGACGATGCGTGGCGGCGCCGAGATCGGCGAGCTGATGAAGGTGTCGAGCGCGTACTACGCGCCATCGGCGGCGACGGTCACGATGGTCGAAGCGATCCTGCTCGACGAGGAGCGGCTGATCCCGTCGGCGGTGCTCTGCAAGGGCGAATACGGCATTCGCGACATCGTCTGCGGCGTGATGTGCCGGCTGGGCGCCGGAGGCATCAAGCACACGTACGAGACGCCGGTGAGCGACGACGAAGCGTCGAAGATCCGGAAGGCGGCGGACGCGACGAAGGAACTGATCGCGCTGTTGAACTAGCGGCAGGAATGAGGAAGCACATGGCCACCGATACGAGCACGCGCGTGCGCGACCTCCACGTCGACGAGATCACGCGGACGGTCGCCGAGCTATGCCAGAGGGCGACGCACGAACTGCCGGACGACGTCGTCGCGGGGCTGAAGAAAGCGCAGACGACCGAGAAGTCGCCGCTGGCGCAGCAGGTGCTGATCGACATCGTCGAGAACGTGGAGCTGGCGAAGCGCGACATGATCCCGCTGTGCCAGGACACGGGCACGACCGTCGTCATGGTGGACATCGGCCAGGACGTACACATCGTCGGCGGGTCGCTGCAGGACGCGATCAATGCCGGCGTGTCGAAGGGGTACACCGAGGGCTACCTGCGCGCATCGATGGTGGCGCACCCGTTTTCGTCGCGGGTCAATACGAAAGACAACACGCCGGCGGTGATTCACACGGAGATCGTCCCGGGCGACGGGTTCGGCATCACGGTGGTGCCGAAGGGCGGCGGCTGCGAGAACATGAGCCGGCTGCAGATCATGCTGCCCTCGCGCGGCAAGGACGGCATCACGGAGTTCGTGTTGCGGACGATCGAGGAGTCGGGCGGCAATCCATGTCCGCCGCTGGTCGTCGGGGTGGGCGTCGGGGGGTCGGCGGAGTACTGCATGCTGCTGGCGAAGAAGGCGATCACGCGCCCGGTGGGGCAGCCGAGCGACGACCCGGAGACGGCGGAGTTCGAGCGGGAGTTGTTGGAGAAGGTGAATGCGCTGGGCGTCGGGCCGCAGGCGGTGGGCGGCACGAACACGGCGATGGCGGTGAACATCGAGACGTATCCGACGCACATCACGTCGCTGCCGGTGGCGGTGAACCTGCAGTGTCACAGCGCGCGGTCGAAGCGTGCGGAGCTGTGAGACGACGGCAAACGGCAAACAGCGAACGGCAAAGGCCGCAACAGACAACAGTCAACAGACAACAGAGGGAGAGCGTGAGCAAGGGCCTGAGCTTGTGAGTACGGACGCCGCGGCGAAGGAGCCTCGCGCGCAGAGTGCGGATGGCGCGCCGCTGCCTGCCCTCACCATGCGCGCCGCGACGGCCGAGGACGTGGATGGGCTGGTGGCGCTGGTGAACGCGGCGTATCGCAAGACGGAAGGCCACGTCTTTCCCGGCACGACGCGCACGGAGCGCGGTGACCTGCTCGAGCAGGTCGACCGAATCATCGTCGCGGAGGCGGACGGGCGGCCTGTCGGCTGCATGTACTTCGCGATCGAGGGCGAGCGCGGGCACTTCGGCATTCTGGCGGCGGATGTGAGCATGCATGGGCGCGGCATTGGTTCGGCGCTGATCGCGCACGCGGAGACGCTGGCGCGGGCGGCGAGCTGCCGGACGATGCACATGGAGGCGGTGAAGGAAGCGAACCTGATCCCGTACTACGAACGTCGCGGCTATCACGTCGTGCGCGAGACGCTGGGGAGTGAATGGAACGACGGCGCGGACTGGGGCGCGGCGATCGCGTGGCACATGGTGGATATGGCGAAGACGTTGTGAGCTGGTGGCTCGTCGCTGGTGGCTGGTCGCGGGTAGTTGGTGACTGGAGGCTGGAGGCTGGACGCAGGAGTGAGCGCCGGAGCATCGCGGGATGAATGACGTGGTGATCGTGCGGCCGGCCGAGCGTGACGCGTCGACGGCGCAGACCGCGGGGATGTCGCGGGTGGCCGGGGTGGCGGCGAGCACGTGCGGCGCTTCCGGGGTGTGGATGGGCGAGGTGGTAACGGAGCCGGGGTTCCAGTCGGGCGCGCACCATCACGGCGATGTCGAGAGCGCGATCTACGTCGTGAGCGGTACGATCCGCTTTCGCTGGGGCGCGCGTCTCGAGCACAGCGCCGACGGCCTGGCGGGAGACTTCATCTTCGTGCCGGCGAACGTCGTGCATACGGAGGCGAACACGTCGGAGCGGGAGCCGCTGGTGTTGATCGTGGCGCGGGGCGGGCAGGAGAACGTGGTGGTGAACGTCGATCTGGTCGGTTAGTCGCTGGTCACTGGTCGCTAGTTGGCTGACCTGGAAGGGATTGGAGGAATGGATGGCGATTGTGCGGGAGAACGGCGAGATCAAGGCGTACCCGCCGTTCACGGAGGATGACGTCGCGCAGTTGCGGGCGGGCGAGCATGTGAAGTTCTACGGCACGATCTACACGGCGCGCGATGCGGCGCATCGGCGCATGATCCAGGGTCTCGACGAGGGCAAGCCGCTGCCGATGGACATCACGGGACAGGTCATCTACTACGTCGGGCCGTCGCCGGCGCGCCCGGGGCGTGTCATCGGTTCGGCGGGGCCGACGACGTCGATGCGGCTCGATCCGTTCACGCCGCGACTGCTGCAAGAAGGCTTGAAGGTGATCATCGGCAAGGGCGGCCGCGGGTCGGTGGTGAAGCAGGCGTTGCAGGACAACAAGGCGGTGTATCTGCTCGCGATCGGCGGCGCGGGGGCGCTGCTGTCGAAGACGATCAAGAGCATGGACGTGATCGCGTACGAGGACCTTGGCACGGAGTCGATCAAGAAGCTCGAGGTCGATGGGTTTCCGGCGATCGTGTGCTGCGACATGTACGGCGGCGACCTGCTGCTGGCGGGCAAGGAGCAGTATCGCGACCAGGCGGTGCTGGGGAGCTACGAGTCGGTGCCGCCGGCGGAGAAGGCAGGGTGAGCTTCCCGGAGGCCAGGGTCCGGATATCGGGCACTGGAGGCTGGAGGCTGGACGCTAGACGGCAGAGGTCGGATGTCGGAGGTCAGATGGCGTGAGTGAGTTGGTGAAGTACCTGGCGGGGGAGGTCCGGGCGATGCACGGGCTGTACGACCGTGTGCTCGTTGATGTGACCGACGAGCAAGCGAACGCGGTACCGGAGGGCGGGCATCAGAACCTGGCGTTTTCGTTGTGGCATTACGTGCGCACCGAGGACAACATCGTGCAGTTCGTGATCCAGCGGCAGCCGACGGTGTGGATGCGCGACGGCTGGCACGGCAAGTTCGGGCTGGACGCGAAGTCGCAGGGCACGGGGTTCAGCGATGACGAAGCGCGGGCACTGCGCATCAACGGCATGGCGGAGTTTCGCCAGTACACGAGCGACGTGTTCCGCGCGACCGAGGCGTACATCGCTGCGCTGAGCGATGACGAGAGCGCGCGCAAGATCGTCGTGAAGCCGCTGGGCGAGATGACGATCCTGCAGTGCATGAGCGGGATGGTGATGACGCACGGATACCGGCACCTGGGCGAGATCGAGTTCGCGAAGGGGCTGGTGGCGGCGAAGGGCGGGGCGACGATCTAGTCGCGGTCTGGTCGACTGGTCGCTGGTCGTTGGTCGCTGGTTGGCCGCGGGCTGACGACAGTCAGTCAGTCGGGGTGGCGGCGGCGCGGTTGGCGAGCTTTTCGGCGAATTGCATGCCGTAGTAGCAGGGGATCGCCAGCAGGATGATCGGGATGCCGATCAGCACGCCCTCGAGGCCGACGAGCATGATGAAGAGGCCGAAGCTGATGCAGAGTCCCATCCCCAACACCGAAATGATGCGAATGACGGCGATCAGCGAGGAGACCTGGGGCACCGGTTCGGCCGGCTCGCCCATCGTGTCGTAGGGGAAGGTTTCCTCGGGTTCCTGCGAGTCTGTGAGGGCGGCAGTGCTCGATTCCACGTACCGATCTTAGCAGGGAACGAGCGGGCGAACACGGGCGTCTGCCCTATGACCGCAGCGACCGCTGCCGATACTCCCTTGTGACTAATTCATCTGCACCGAAGCTCGCGGGGCGCTTGCCGGCGGGCGCGGCAATCGACCGCGACCTGGCGAACGAGCGCCTGATCGACCGCATGATGCTGATGCTGGCATCGGGCGTACTGACGCTCGTGCTGCTGACGAGCATCGGGTTCCAGATCGGCGGCGGCGTGGACTTTGCGCCGCTGTTCTACGTGACGACGGCGAGCTACCTCCTCGTGACGATCGCCTGCGCGTGGCTGGCGCCGCGACTGACGACGATGCGCGACCTGGAGCGCATGCGCTGGACGGCGCTGGTGCTGACCACGGCGGCGATGCTCTCGATGAGCTATTTCCTGGGCGGCGCGAATTGGATGGGCGCTCAGCCGCTCTTCTTCCTGGTGTTCGGATGCGCGTTTACACCGAACCACTGGCGCGCTTCGATCATTGCGGCGACGGGCATCGCGGGGTTTGCGGTGATCGCGACGTTGGAGGGCACGGGCGCGCTGCCGGCGCAGGACCCGCTGCACGGGGCCGTCGAGCCGCTGCGCGGCGCTCAGCTCGCCGCGACGGTGGCGTATACGGCGCTGGCGCTGTCGCTGTTCTTCATGATGTCGGCGGTGATCGCGTTCTTCCTGACGCTGCAGCGCGACGCGCTTTCGACGATGACGCGGGAGCTCGAGGAGTCGAAGGACGCGCTGGAGGAACTCAACGCGGCGCTTGAAGAGCGCGTCTCGGAGAAGACGCGTGAGCTGGAGGACCGGTATCGCGAGCAGCACGTGATGGCGGAGATCGGCAAGATCGTCACCGCGAGCCTGGACATCGACCGGGTGTACCTCGAGTTCATGGATGAGGTGCGCAAGCTGGTGCCGTTCGACCAGGCGTCGATCGCGGTGATCAGCGGCGACCCGACGCGGATCCGCTTGCTGCGCGGGCTGATTGAACACGGGACGGTCACGGGCACGAGTTTCGAGTTGGACGCAGCGCGGGCGCTTTCGGTCGCGCGGCCGGCGCGGATCTTCGAAGACTTCGAGACGCAGGACGCGGGCTGGATCGAACGCGATTACCTGTTGAACAGCGGCGTGGCGTGCGGCGCAAGCGTCCCGATCATGTCGCACGGCGTGCAGGTCGGGTCGTTCAACGTCGTCTCGAACACGGCGGGCACGTACGCGGCGGCGCACCTCGCGCTGATGGAGCGCATCGTCGAGCCGCTGGCGCTGGCGATGGAGAACGCGCGGCTCTACGCCGAAATGCGCGCCATCGCCGACACGGACGGGCTCACGGGACTGCCGAACCGGCGCTCGCTGGAGCGGACGCTGGAGCATGAGATCGCGCGGGCGGTGCGAAACGTCGGCCACTGCAGCGTGCTCGTGATGGACATCGACAACTTCAAGACGTTCAACGACACGCTGGGCCACCAGGCGGGCGACGATCTGCTCGTGCAATTCGCGGAGTTACTGCGCGAGACCTGCCGCGACATCGATGTCGTCGGGCGGCAGTCGGGCGATGAGTTCACCGTCGTGTTGCCGGAAACGCGTTCGGAGGAGGCGTTCGCGCTGGCGCAGCGCATCCACGACGGCATCCGCGGCGCCGACTGGAAGTATCCCGGCGAACGCGGCACCGGCGTCACGACGAGCATCGGCGTGGCGACCTATCCGTACGACGGCGAAGGCGGCGAGGCGATGCTGAGCCGCGCCGACTCGGCGATGTACGTCGCGAAGGCGGCAGGCGGCGGCCAGACGCGGCTGTCGTCGGACATCGTCGATGACGCGCCGGTGAGCGGACGCCGCCAGGTGCGGTTCGGGCTCGTCGAGGCGCTCGCGGGCGCGGCGGCGGACCGGATGAGCGGCGGCGACACGCGGACGCGGACGCTGGCGGAATTCACCGCGCGGGCCGCGATTCAGATCGCCGAACAACTGCAGCTCGGAGACGCCGAGCAGCGCGCATTGCGCGTCGCGGCGATGTCACACGCGCTGGGCATCTTTCCGCGCGAGGATCCGTACGGCGAAGCGACCACATGGGGACTCGACCCGGAACTGGACGACATGTACCTGAAGCTTGGACGGCTCTTCGTAGCGGCGTCGCCGGGGCTGGATGAAACGCTGCACGCCGTGCATTATCACCATCGGCGCGCGTCCGAGATCGTGGGGACGCCGGAGATGACGCTCGCGCGCGTACTCGCCACTGCCGAAGCGTATGCGCGGCTGACGATGCCGGGCGTCGAGCAGCAGCTTACGCCCGCGGCGGCGATCGAGGTGCTGCGGCAAGATGACGGACTCGATCAGACGATCGTGGCGCATCTCGTCGCGGCGGTTGACATCGACGCTGCGGGACGGGCGGCTTAGGTGACGGCCCTGCGGGGATCGATCAGCGAATCCTCAGCGCCTCGGTTGCACTAACTAACCTTCTTGGGCCTCGGCGGCCTTGCGGGGCCGCTTCAGCAAGAAGTAGCTGCTCTCGGGACGCATCAGGGGGAGTACGCCGGTCATTTCCCAGCCATCCTCGCCCAGTTTGTCGAGGTAGCCGCGGACGAACCCGGTGCGGTGTTCACCGCTTTGTCGAATGTACTCCGCCCCTTCCGTTGAAATCCTTCCCCTGAAGTCGACGTAGACGACCTTGTATTCCCATCCGTTCATGACATCTCCTTGACGGTGGCGCTGAACGGAACGCCGGCGAATCCAGCCGCAGGGCCAGCACAAGTCTGACATGGATGCGCTTTGATGGTAAGCCGGGCGTTGCGCTAATCGCAGCGGCGCCGGTACGGTCATTGTGGATCGACGCACAAAGTTGATCTCAACGAGCGATCGTGCTGGCATGATCATCGACGGCATACCTTCGTCACGCCGTTCTCGTCCGTTGATCCGGTGCGTTGACGGTTTTGCAATGCGATGGGATTCAAGCTGCGAGTCAGGGGAATGAAAGGAGTTCATCATGCTCAGGGATAGGGCACTCCGCCTCGCGATGGTCGCGTGTATCGTCGGCGCTGCGGGATTGGCGGCGTGCGGCGATGATGACGACGACGGCGACGGTAATGGAGGCGACACGACGCCGTCCACGGACGCGACGGCCGGCGGCGGTGACGGCGGCGACCAGGGCACGGTCAGTGTCCTGGGTATCTGGGGCGACGAGGAGTTGACCTCGTTCGAGGCGATGGTCGAAGGCTGGGGCGGTGAGATGGACTTCACCGGCACACGCGACATCACGGCGATCCTGACGACGCGCGTCGAGGGCGGCAACGCGCCGGACGTCGCGATCCCGGCGGAGATCGGGCTCTTCCAGCAGTTTGCGAGCGAAGGGCAACTGACGCCGCTTTCGGAGTGCGAGGGCCTGGAGGAGACGATCCGGGACAACTACCCGCAATCGTTCATCGACCTCGGCACGGTTGACGGAGTGCTGTACGGGTTCTTCATGAAGGCCGACAGCAAGGGGACGATTTTCTACAACCCGACGTTCTTCACGGAGAATAGCCTGGAGCCGCTCGACGAGTCGGCGACGTTCGAGGACCTGATCGCGCTGTCGGACCAGATCCTGGCGACTGGCACACCGCCGTGGACGATGGGCCAAGAAGCAGGCGGCGGGTCGGGCTTCCCGGGCAGCGACACGATCCAGCAGATCTTCATCAACGAAGCCGGCGCCGATGCGTACGACCAGATCGTCACCGGCGACATGCCGTATACGGATCCGGCGATGCGCGATGCGTGGGAAAAGTTCGGCCAGATCGCCCTGACGGAGGGCTACACGGTGCAGGGTGGCGGCGCGGGGATCAACGCTACGCCGTTTATGGACTCGTCGTATCCACCGTTCGAGACGCCACCGACGGCGGGCATGTTGCACCTGGTGAGCGCAGCGGGCGGCTTCATCGCGACCCAGTTCCCGGATGCAGTCCCGGTTACCGATTACGACTTCTTCCCGTGGCCGGGTGGCGCCGTGACAGGCGGAGCGAACATCGCGTACGCGTTCAACAGCGATCCGGCGACGTGCTCATTCCTGACCCACATCGCGAGCGCGGAAGCGCAGCAGGTATGGGTCGAGCTCGGCGGCTTCACGTCGCTGAACAGCGGGGTCGACATCGATGCGTACCCGGACGAGGTTGCGCAGCACGTGGCGGAACAGTTGCTGGAGTCCGAGACCTTCCGGTTCGACCAGGATGATGCGATCGGCGGCGCCGGTCAGCAGGCGATCTTCGCAGGCGTCATCCAGTACCTCACCGATCCGGCGAGTCTGGACAGCATCCTCGAGAGCGTCGAGGCGGCGCGACAGTAGCACGAATCGTGCCGGGGCGGGATATCACTCCCGCCCCGGTTGCTGATCGGGAGATGGGCGTTGGTCGGTCGCAAATGGTGGACGCCATGGCTGTGGCTCTCTCCGGCGTTAATCCTGCTGAGCGTCTTCCTGGTGTATCCGACGCTGGACACGATCCGGCGGAGCTTCCAGGACCAGCGGTCCGACAACTGGGTCGGATTCGATAACTATCGCTTCATCATCGACAATCCGCAGCCGCTGGTCGCCGACACGCATTCGGCGTTGCTGAACAACGTGCTCTGGTTGACGCTGTTTCCGGTCGTGACGGTGGCGATTGGGCTGCTGATCGCTGTGCTGGCGGTGCGCGTGCGATACGAGGCGGCGGCGAAGTCGGCGATCTTCATCCCGATGGCGATCTCGTTTGTCGCGGCTTCGGTGATCTGGCGCTTCATGTTCGAGTTCGACACGGACATCGGCACGGTGAACGCGTTCGTGACGCAGATCGACGGCCAGCAAACGGCGTGGCTGCAGAATACGAACTCGCCACAGACGTGGCTGACGGACTACGGCCCGGATGAGTTGCCGAAGCCGTTTCAGCTCAACAACTTCTCCCTGATCGGTGTGGGCGTGTGGATGTGGACGGGGTTCGCGGTCGTGGTGCTGTCGGCGGGCCTCAAGGGCATCTCGACGGAGGTGCTGGAAGCGGCGCGCGTGGACGGTGCGAACGAGTGGCAGGTCTTCTGGCGGATCATCGTGCCGATTTTGTCGCCGACGATCGTGGTCGTGCTGACGACGCTGGTGATCCAGGCGCTGAAGAACTTCGACCTGATCTACGTGATGACAGGCGGCCGATTCAAAACGGACGTCGTGGCGACGCTGTTCTTCAAGGAGGCGTTCGTCGTCCGCGACTTCGGCGTGGGCGCGGCGCTGGCGGTCGTGCTGCTGCTGTGGATCGTGCCGATCATGCTGATCAGCATCCGGCGCTTCCAGTTCCAGGAGGAGACACGCTGATGGCGGCGGAGAACGTCGGCGAGCGGCGCATGCAGCAGGCGGACGAAGCGCGCGGGGAGTTCGCGCTGCCGCGATTCTCGCTGCCCCACCTGCCCCTGCACATCATCATCCTGCTGATCATGGTGCTGTGGAGCATCCCGACGATCGCGCTGCTCGTGAGTTCGTTCCGCGATCCGACGGCGATCGCATCGTCCGGGTGGTGGACTTCGATCAAGGACTGGGACTTCACGCTGGACAACTACGACTCAGTGCTCAACAGCCGCGGCATGGCGCGGGCGTTCTTCAACAGTCTGATCATCACGGTGCCCAGCACGGTGCTGGTGATCCTTGTGGCCTCGGCTGCTGCCTATGCGTTCGCGTGGATGAACTTTCCCGCGCGCAACGTGCTGTTCCTGGCGATCGTGGCAATGCTCGTCGTGCCGCTGCAAATGACGCTGATCCCGGTGCTGCGGTTGTACACGCACGTGACGATCGACGGCGAAGTGCCGATTATCGGCGGGCGGTGGTTCGGGACGAACAGCTACGCCGGCCTGTGGCTGGCTCACACGGCGTACGGGCTTCCGTTCGCGGTGTTCCTGCTGCGCAACTTCTTCGGGGCGTTGCCCCGCGACCTCTTCGAGTCGGCGTACCTCGACGGCGCATCGGACTTCATGGTGTTCCGGCGCATTGTGCTGCCGCTGTCGATGCCGGCGATCGCGGCGCTGGCGATCTTCCAGTTCCTCTGGGTGTGGAACGACCTCCTGATCGCGCTGATCTTTTTGGGCGATCCATCGCTCTTTCCGATGACGGTGCAGATTCAGAGCCTGGTGAGTTCGTTCGGGTCGAATTACCAGGTACTGACGGCGGCGGCCTTCGTCTCGATGGCGCTGCCGTTGGTGGTGTTCTTCGCGCTGCAGCGCTATTTCGTGCAGGGCGTGCTCGCCGGCGCGGTCAAGGGTTAGGCGTTCCGCATGGCAGACGTCGTCTTCGAAGATGTGAGCAAACGTTTTGACGGCGTCTATGCCGTGAAGGACCTCAACCTGACGATCCCGGACGGCGAATTCGTCGTACTGGTCGGGCCGTCGGGATCGGGCAAGTCAACGACGCTGCGGATGCTCGCCGGACTCGACGACATCACGTCGGGGAGGCTGTACATCGGCGAGCGCATCGTGAACAACGTGGCGCCGAAGGACCGCGACATCGCGATGGTGTTCCAGTCATACGCGCTGTATCCGCACATGTCGCTGTATGACAACATGGCGTTCGGGCTGACGCTCAAGAAGGTGCCGAAGGGCGAGATCCGCAGGCGCGTGAACGAGGCCGCGAGCATCCTGGGGATCCAGGAATTGCTCGACCGCAAGCCGAGGCAACTTTCGGGCGGGCAGCGCCAGCGCGTCGCGCTGGGGCGCGCGATCGTGCGCGACCCGGAGGTGTTTCTGCTCGATGAGCCGCTATCCAATCTCGATGCGAAGCTGCGCGTGCAGACGCGCGCCGAGATCAGCAAGTTGCACCAGCGTCTCGGCACAACGTTCGTCTACGTGACGCACGACCAGACCGAGGCGATGACGATGGCGACGCGCATCGCAGTGCTGGACAACGGAGAACTGCAGCAGGTGGGGACGCCCGAGGAACTGTACGGGCACCCGGCAAACGCGTTCGTGGCGGGGTTCATCGGCAGCCCCGCGGTCAACTTCTTCGAGGGCACGGTGCGGGAGCAACAGGGCGGATTGATCTTCGAGTCAGGGTCGCTGCGATTGCCGATACCGCCCGACAACGCCGGCTCGCTCCGGACGTACGCCGGCAAGAAGATCCTGTTCGGGATACGGCCGGAGAACGTACACGACCCGGCGTTCCGCCCTTCCGACATCGTGGCGGCGACGGTGAACGCGAAGGTCGACGTAACGGAGTTGATGGGCAACGAGGTGTTCCTGCACATGCTGGTCGACGACCGGCGGCTCCTCGCGCGCGTCGACCCGAGGACGGCGGCGCGCCCGGGCCACGACGTGCAGGTCGTGTTCGACATGGGACGCCTGTACGCGTTCGATCCGGAGACGAGCGAGGCGATTATACGCGGCGCTTAGCGCCTTGCGGCCTTTCGTCGATCTGGTGTTTTTCTACCAGAGGAAGCGACATTCAGCCGCCGCCTCGCGGACACCGGGGTGGCAGTGGTATCGAGACCGCTCGTTGAGAGGAGTGTGACGACGTATTGATTCAGGCTCACTCCCTCCCGTTCCGCCTCTTCTACCAGTTTTCGGTGAAGGGTCTTGGGAATTCGTGCGTTGAACTTGCCGCTATACGGCTGCGGGTAGGTCGGTGATGGGATATCTTCGCCGGCCTCGTACTCTGATTCGATCCAGAGACGCCGCGCGTCCTCAGCCATCGGGCCGATGTCATCGACCGCATCCACCTGTGTCATGCAACCAGGGAGATCAGGAAAGGTGACGACGAACCCGCCATCAGGGTCGGCAATCGCGTGAAATGGGTACTGCAGCTTGAGGTAGTGCTTCAACGGTTTACGCATGTCCATCCGTCACAATCCAAGTCGCTCGATGATGATATCGAGGTACACGCGTTTTACCTTGCGGCCCTTCATAACCGGAATGACGATCGTTCCTTCGCCCTTCCCTTTTCGAAAGGCGACGTGGCTTCCCGACTTGCGCCCCTCAACCCAACCATGCAGTTCCAGTACGCGTCTCACGTCTTCAAAGGCGGCTTCCGGAGGCCGCGCTTTGATCCGCTCGATGAGCTTATCGGACTTGCTCATCGCGCAGCTAATAGTACCATATGCGGTACTACCGTGAGTTGCCACTCCATCAGGCGATTCCGACGCCGCCATCGATGACGATGGTCTGGCCGGTGACCATGTCAGCGCCCTCGATGAGGCTGAGGATGAGTTGCGAGACGGACTCCGGCGTGCAGACGTCTTTGAGCGGCGCCCTGTTCGACTCGCTCTTCCTGGCGGCCTCGAAGATCTGGTCGCCGAGGCCGGCACGCAACCAGCGCGTGTCGATGAAGCCGGGCGCGACGCAGTTGACGCGCACATCGGGGCCGAGCACGCGCGCGAGGGCGACCGTCATGTTGATGACGGCTGCCTTCGATGCGGCGTAGGCGATCGAACTGCCGATGGCCCGGACGCCCGCGACGGACGCGACGTTCACGATCGCACCGCCGCCGTTCTTTTGGATCTCGGGTGCTGCCGCGCGGGCGCAGAAGAACGTGCCCTTCACGTTGACGGCGTAGATGTCGTCCCAGTACTCCTCCTTCATGCCCTCGAGGTCGTTGAACGCGACGAAATGGGTGATCGCCGCGTTGTTGACGAGGATGTGGAGGCCCCCGAAGCGCTCGACCGTCTGCGCAACCATCGAGCGCACCTGGTCGTCCTTCGAGACGTCGGCCTTGACCAGCAGCGCCTGTCCGCCTTCGCTCTCGACGAGACGGACGGCCTCGCGGGCATCGTCCTCGGAGCGAGAGTAGTTGATGACGACGTTGGCGCCGCGCCGCGCGAGATCGAGCGCCGTCGCGCGCCCCACGCCGACCGCTGAGCCGGTGACGATCGCCGTCTTGCCTCTGAGGTCCATGCTGCCTCCCATCATGTCGCACTGGCTGGATGAGCGGATATTGCCAGCCGAGCAGGTGTGGAGCCAGACTCGGCGGCCAGATGCGAGAAGCGGGGCTGCGCGCGTCGCCACGCATCGCATCGTGGCGACGCGCGGGAGGCGGCCCGGCACGGTGTACACTTGCGTTCGATGAAGGGATTGATTCTGAGCGGCGGCAAGGGCAACCGCATGCGCCCGCTTACGTACACGGGCGCGAAGCAACTCGTCCCGATCGCGAACAAGCCTGTCCTGTTCTACGCCATCGAAGAGTTGGTCGAGGCCGGCATCACGGACATCTCGATCATCGTGTCGATCGAGACGGGCGACCAAGTGCGACGGGAGTGCGGCGACGGGCAGCGCTTCGGCGCGCGGATCGGCTACATCGAGCAGCCGGAGCCGGGCGGGATCGCGCAGGCGATCGGACTGGGCAGCGAAGCGATGGGCGGCGAACCGTTCGTGACGTTTCTCGGCGACAACTTCGTCACGCGCGGAATCGTCGAGCATGTGCGCGAGTTCGAGGCTTCGAGCGCGGACGCGGGCATCCTACTCAAGCAGGTCGACAATCCTGCCGAACTCGGTGTTGCCGTATTCGAGGGCGAGCGCCTCGTGCGACTCGTCGAGAAGCCGAAGGAGTCGGTCAGCGACCTGGCCGTGATTGGCATCTACCTGTTGCGGCCGCGCGTGTTCGAGGCGATCGCGGACATCAAGCCTTCAGCGCGCGGGGAGTTGGAGATCACCGACGCCCTGCAGTGGCTGCTCGACCACGGCAGCGAGGTGCGCGCGGACGTGGTTGACGGCGAGTGGATCGACACGGGCAAGCACGACGACCTGCTGGCGGCGAACCGCATCATCCTCGAGACGCTGCAGCCTGACACGAGCGGCGGCGCCGTCGACCAGCAATCCAAACTGCATGGCAAGGTCGTGCTGCAGGCCGGCTGCGAGATCGTCAACAGCATCATCAGCGGGCCGGCGATCATCGGCGAACGGACGCGCATCGAGAACGCGTACGTGGGGCCGTTCACGTCGATCGGGCACGACTGCCGGATCGTCGAGAGCGAGATCGCGGGCAGCGTAGTGATGGAAGGCACGACGATCGAGCACCTGGGGCATCGCGTCGAGGAGAGCCTGATCGGGCGCAACGTGGAGTTGCGGGCGGACGGACGCAAGCCGCGCGGCTTTCAGATGGTGCTCGGCGACTTCAGCAAGATCCGGGTGCCTTAGTGCGACGCGTGCTCGTCGCGGGCGGCGCCGGGTTCATCGGCAGCAACTTCATCCGGCACCTGCTGCGGGAGCGCCCGGACGTCAGCGTCGTGAACTTCGACGCGCTGACGTATGCTGGCAACCCGGACAATCTGCGGGACGTTGCGAGCGATCCGCGATACAGCTTCATGCACGGCAGCGTGACCGACGCGGCCGCGCTGGCAGGCCCGATGCGCGGCTGCGACGCCGTCGTGAACTTTGCGGCGGAGACGCATGTCGACCGCTCGATCGACGATGCGGCGGACTTCATCGACACGAACGTGCGCGGCGCGTACAACGTGCTTGTGGCGGCGCGTGACGCCGGCGTCGAGCGTGTGCTGCACATCTCTACCGACGAGGTGTACGGGCCGGCCACGGCGGACGACCCCCGGCGCGAGGACGATGCGTTTCGGCCGCGCAGCCCGTACGCGGCCAGCAAGGCGGCGGGCGACCTGATGTGCGGCGCCTTCGCGGAGACGTACGGTGTGCAGGTGGTCGTCGCGCGACCGGCGAACAACGTCGGGCCGTACCAGTATCCGGAGAAGGCAGTGCCGCTCTTCGTCACGAACGCGCTCGAAGGGCAGCCGATCCCCGTGTACGGCGACGGACTGCAGCAGCGCGACCGCCTGTACGTCGAGGACGCCGTGGGCGCGCTGTTGTTGCTGCTCGAGCGAGGCGAGAGCGGCGAGGCGTACAACGTGCAGGCCGATAACCACCGCACGAACATCGACGTTGCGCGGGCGATATTGGATCTGCTCGACAAGCCGTACGACCTGATCCAGTTCGTCGAGGACCGGGCAGGGCACGATGCGTGCTACTGGATGGACTGGTCGAAGCTCGGGGCGCTGGGGTGGCGACCGCGGCACGACTTCGACGCGGCGCTGGAGCGCACGGTGCGCTGGTACGCAGACAATCGCCAGTGGTGGGAGAAGATCAGATCCGGCGACTTCCGGCGGTACTACGAGCGGCAATACGGCGAGCGGCTGGAACACGCGCGGCCGTATGGAGGCGCATCGAGATAACCACGCGGCTACGTATCGTCACGGCGCCGCTTGGTCGGACCCTTCTGCCGCCTGATGAGGCTGCCTCAGGCGCGGTGATGGCTACTGTCCGACGCGAATCGCGGCCGCCACCCCGGCGCCGGCTTCATCGAACTGCCAGGAGCGGTAGCGGCCGTCATCGTGGGTGTAGAAGCGCCAGACGTCGGCCAGCCACGGCGCGCTGCTGATGTCGTCGAAGACGACGACGCCGCCGACCTTGAGGCGCGGCAGCGTGTTGGCGAGGTCCTTCGCGGCGCCGGCCACGGAATGATCGCCGTCGATGTTGATCAGGTCGAAGTAGAGTTCGGGGCGCTCCGCCAGGAACGCCGGCACCGTGCGGCTGCTGTCGCCGGAGATCAGCGTCACGTCACCGCGGTGCCCGGCCGCCGCAAGCTCCTGGCGTACGAAGTCGGGCCCCGGGTTCGCGTCCTGCGCGAGGAGGCCGCCATATTCCGCGAGCCACAGGTCAAAGCCGTAGATCGCGCAGTCGGGCGCGGCAGCGGCGACCATCGCGGCGCTACGGCCGCGACGGACGCCGATTTCCAGGTACGCGCGCGGGTGGAGCAGGGTCGCCGCCGCGCTGAGCGTCGTCGTGATATCGGCGTAGCGCCAGTGGGCGCCGAAACGCCCCTGCGCCCACAGGTAGAACAGTTCCTGGCCGCGCGTATCGTCGGTGGGCGTGAGTTTCTTCAGTTGGGCGATGACGCGCGCCGCCGTCTCCGGCGAGCGCGCGGCTTCGGCGAGTGTCGAGATCGTCGGCGGGAAGTACGACTCGAGCGGCGTTCCGCCGCGGGTGTCGGGCGTATCGGCGAGATAGCGCGGGAGCGGCAGCGGCCGCAGTTGGCGCAGCCCTCGACGCACGCCGCGGGCCATCGCCCGGGCGGCCGGCACGCGGCGGATGAAATCGAACGCCATCAGTCCTCCCGGTCAGCCCGGCGATTATATACATGGATGCGTGGACGGCCGGCAGAAGCGAGCGCCGTCCGCATGCCAGCGCTCGCGATACACTGGCGCTCGTATGCGGATCCTGATCACCGGCGGCGCAGGGCAGCTCGGGCGCGACGTGCAGCGCGCCTGCTCGTCGCATGTCGTCGCGGCGCCCGGCCATGCGGAACTTGATGTCGCGGACGCATCGGCGGTCAGCGCGGCGTTCGAGGCGCAGCGCCCCGACGCGGTCGTGCACTGCGCGGCGCTCACCGACACGACCCGATGCGAGCGCGAACCGGCGTTAGCGCGGGCGATTAACTGCGCCGGCACCGAAAACGTCGCGGCGGCATCGGCGCGGACCGGCGCGATGCTGATCGCCGTGAGCACGAACGAGGTGTTCGACGGCGCCAAGCGCGAGCCGTACTTGGAGTCGGACCGCACCGGCGCCGTCAACGCCTACGGCGCGTCGAAGCGGGACGGTGAAGTGCGCGCGATGCTCGTCGATCCGAACGTGCGCATCGTGCGGACCTCGTGGCTGTTCGGCGAGGGCGGAGACAATTTCGTCGAGAAGGTGCTGGCGGCGGCGCGCGCAGGCCGTGAACTGCGATTCGTGACCGACGAGGTCGCGACGCCAACGGCGACGTTCGAACTGGCGCGCGCGATCGGCGCATTGATCGAGCGCGAGGCGCCGGCGGGCATCTACCACCTTTCGAACGAAGGCGCGGCGTCGCGATACGAGTGGGCGCGGGAAATCGTGCGGCTGGGTGGCTTCGCGGAGGCGGCGGTCGAGGGCGTAACCACGGCCGAACTCCGTGCCAGTGGCTACGCCGGGCCGCAGAAGCCGGGCTGTTCCGCGCTGGCGAACGTGCGGGCGCGCGCGCTGGGCGTCGTGATGCCGGCGTGGCGCGAGGCGCTGGCGGCGTACTTCGAGCGCGCGAAGGTCGCCGCGGATGGCTGATACGCCGTCGGTGGGCGTGGTCGTGGTGAACTACAACAGCGCCGCATTCATCGACGAGTTCTGCGAGTCGCTCGCTGCGGTCGAGTATCCAAACTGGCGATTGATCGCGGTCGATTCGGCATCGGAGGACGGGTCGCTGGCGGCGATTGAGCGGTCTTTCCCCGATGCGACGATCGTGCGGTGCGAAGACAACGTCGGATTCGCCGCGGGCGCAAACACCGGCGTGCGCGATGTGATGGCGCACGGCGACGCCTACGTACTCTTCCTGAACGAGGACGTCGCGCTGACGCCCGATTTCCTCAGCGGGCTCATCGCTGCTGCGGATGACAGGACGATCGTCGTGCCGAAGATCCTGTATTACTACGACCGCCGCCTGATCAGCACGCACGCCGGCGGCTTCGACTGGACGTTGGGGCTGTTTCGCAAGACGTACGGCGGCAAGCCGGACGGCCCGGCGACGAGCGTGCGGCGCGACGGGATGGCGACGGCGAGCTTCTGCTGTGCATTGGTGCCGGCAGCGGCGTTTCGTGATGCCGGGATGCTGGACGAGCGATTTTTCATGTACTACGAAGAGACCGACTTCATCCGGCGCGCGCAGGCGTGCGGCTACCGCTTGCGGTACGAGCCATCGAGCGTGATTTATCACCGCGAGAGCGGCGCCAGCGGCGGCGGCTGGATGACGCCGTTCAAACAGTATTACGCGACGCGCAACCGCATCTACCTGGTGCGCAAACACGCGCGTTCGCGCGTCGCATATGCCTGGTTTACGGCGTACTTCTGGGCGACGCGCGTGGGGACGGCGGGGCGGATGGCTTTGCGCCGCGAATGGCGGCTGCTACGGGCGATGATGCGGGGCGCGATCGACTACTATCGGGGCCGCATGGGGCGCACGGTACAGGTACGAGACCTGTGAGAATCGCGATCGACGCGACGTCGATCCCGGCGAAGCCCGCCGGCGCTGGCGTGTACGCCATAGAACTCGTGCGGGCGATGATGCGGCGCGACCGGCGCGACGGCTACGCGCTCTTTACGTGCGGCAGCATGTTCGACGAGGAAGCGGCGGGTCGCAAGAACTGGCGCATCGAGCGGGTAGGCGCGGGATCGCGGGAAGCGCGGCTGGCGTGGGAGCAGGTGCGGCTGCCGGGCCGGGTGAGCGCGCTCGGGATCGACGTGCTGCACTCGACGCACCACACGTTGCCGCTGCGGCCGATGCGCGCCAAGCGCGCCGTGACCGTACACGACGTCACGTTCTTTCGCATGCCGGAGCGGTACCCGGCTGCGCGACGGCTGTACATGCAGACGACGACACGTGCGTCGGTGAAGGTCGCGGACGCGGTCGTCGTGCCATCACAGACGGTGCGGGCGGATGTGATCGCCGCGCTGGGCGTCGATGCGCGGAAGCTGCACGTCGTGTACGAAGCGGCGGCGGAGATCTGCGCGCCCGTGCAGCGAGAAGCGGCGCTCGCGGTGGCGAAGCGCTATGGGCTCGAGCCGCCGTTCGTGCTGAGCGTCGGCAGTCTGGAGCCGGGCAAGAACCGGACGCGGCTGATCCGGGCGATGCGCGAACTGCGGGACGATGGCGTCGACGCGCGACTGGCGATCGTCGGGCAGAAGGCGTGGCGATACGAGGCAGACTTTCGGCTGATCGAAGACATCGGGATGACAGACCGGATCCGGTACCTGGGCTATGTGCCTGAGGCCGACCTCCCCGCCCTGCACAGCGCGGCGACGGCCTTCGTGTTCCCGTCGCTGTACGAGGGGTTTGGGCTGCCCGTGCTCGAGGCGATGGCATGCGGCGCGCCCGTGCTGACGTCGAACGTGTCGGCGACGGCGGAGATCGCCGGGGACGCGGCGCTGCTCGTTGACCCGCTGTCGCAGGACGACATACGCGAGGGGCTGCGCAGACTGCTCACGGACGCGCACCTGCGCACCGAACTGGGCCAGCGCGGCAGGGAACGGGCCGCCGAGTTTAGCTGGCGGCGCGCAGCCGACGAGACGCACGCCGTCTACGAACGCGTGCTAGGCGGCGACGGATGAGCGTCGACGTGTCCGTGGTCATCGTGACGTACAACTCGCGCGACGATATCGATGCGTGCCTGACGGCGGTCCGCGAGACGACGAGCGGCATCGCGTACGAGGCGATCGTCGTCGACAACGCGTCGCGCGACGGTACGACGCAGATCGTGCGCGACGCACATCCCTGGGCGCGGGTCATTCCGCGGACGATCAACATCGGACTGTCCGGCGCGATCAACGAGGGCGTCGCCGCGTCGAGCGGGCGGCACGTGATGGCGCTCAATCCGGACGCGCGCCTGTGCGACGATGTGCTGGCGACGCTGGCGGCGTACCTCGACGATCACGCCGATACGGGCGTAGTGGCGCCGAAGATCCTCGATGACGACGGCACCCTCCAACTGAGCTGTCGCGCGTTTCCGTCGCACGCGACGGCGATCTTCAGCCGGTATTCTCTGGCGACGCGGCTGTTTCCGGGCAATCGCTACTCACGCGACTACCTGATGTCCGATTTCGGCCACGATCAGGTGCGCGACGTCGACTGGGTGAGCGGCGCGGCGATGATGTTCCCGCGCTCGGTGTTCGACCGGCTGGGAGGCTGGGACGCGGGCTTCTTCATGTTCAACGAAGACGTCGACTTCTGCCGGCGCGTTCACGACGCGGGATTCCGCGTCGTCTATAACCCGGCGGTGGCGGTGTACCACCGGATCGGCGTCAGCAAGCGGGCGCCTGCGCGCATCGTCATCGAGCGGCACAAGAGCATGTGGCGCTACTATCGCAAGCACATGCGCGGCAACCGGCTCGTCGATGCGGCGACGGCGGCTGGTATTGCGGTGCGTTGCGGGTCCGTGCTGGCGTCAGGCGTGGTACGCGGGGTGGCTACGCGCGTGCGCGGGTGACGTTCAGTCGCCGATCCGACGGCTTTCGACCGCGACGACGCGCTGGCGGAGCCAGACGACGCTGTGGCTATTCCAAATCGTGACGATATAGCCGAGTTTCAGCAGCGTGCCGCCGATCACGACGACAAGTCCGGCCAGCACCGCCGCCTCGATCGCCGTGCTGCTCACGTAGTGCAACGTGATCGCGCCAAGTGAGAAGATCGCCGCGAGCGCGTAGATGATCACGAGCAGCCCGCGGGGGCCGGCGCCGGCAAGTTCGAGCCGGTGATGGATGTGATCCTCATCGCCGATCAAGGGATGGCGGCGATCGAGCAGGCGCCGCGTGAACGCGAGGCCGATGTCGAGGATCGGAAAGCCGAGCGCGATGATCGGCACGGCGACGAATACTTCGTCCGTCGGGCCGGTGGCGGCGCGGATCGACAGCGCGCCGATGACGAAGCCGAGCACGTAGGCGCCCGAGTCGCCGATGTACGCCGACGCCGGCGGCAGGTTCCACGGCAGGTAGCCCAGGCCGGCGCCGGCGAGCGCGACGAGCAGCAGCGCGACCGCCGGGTGGGACGAATGTCCGGCAACGACGGCCATGGTGATCGCAGCGAAGATAGCGACACCGAGCGCGACGCCGGCGCGGCCATCGACGATGTTGATGGCATTCGTCGTCAGCCAGATCCAGGCGAGCGTGACGAAGAACCCCGCCCAGCCGAAGTTCATGCTCTGTCCCCAGGGCAGGCCGACGTCGTCGACGCGGTAGCCGGCGGCGTAGACCGCTGCGGCCGCCGTGAGGAAGACGAACGTCCGCAGGCCGGGGCTCGTCAGTTTCACGTCATCGATGAAGCCGACGATGAAGACGAGCGACACCGCGGCCAGGAAGCCGAGAAAGTCGCCGGACTTTGGCGTGAAGAACTCGCTTGCGTGCGGGGAAATGGCGGAAGCGACGTACGGCGTCAGGGCGAACGTCGCGAGGAACACGGCGCCGCCCCACCGCGGCTTCTCGAGCGTCCCGCGGACGTGAAAGAGCGCGAGAAAGCGCTCGGTGCGAGAGATCGCGAGCAGCATCAGCGTCGCGGCGACGCCGATGACGATCGAGACGGCGAGGGTGATGAGGTAAACGTCGACCATACGCGGTCCTGGCTTCGCCCAGAATCGTGACTAATCTACCACACCGGTCGAACGCGGGACGCGCGGTCCACGAGTCTGCATTCCAGAAAGCCGAGGAGCACCGGCCTATGACCGGCGCTCCTCGTTATGTCGCTCGTCCGTCGGTCAGTTACCGATGGGCGGCGCCAGCGGGACGCGCGGCGTACCGCCGCCGCCGATGCTGCCGGCGCTGTTGTTGTCCACGACGTGCAGCATCTGGAAGAGGCGTTGCATGTCGCTGTGGAAGCTGCCGCCATCGCCGAACTCGGCGTTCACATCGAGGTCGATGGCGTGGACGTCCCAGTACGTGTCATCGACGACGTAGGCGCCGTAGTCCTGGAAGGCGTGGCAGAGCTTGCGGGCGTGGCGAGAACTGACGACGGTTTCGCAGTTCACGGACGGGAGCATGGCGAGCAGCGATCCCATGCGCGTCGCCGTGATATCGCCGCCGTAGGAGCCGCAGTCCATGTAGGCGTCGGCGCGGTACGCGGGCCAGCGGTAGCCGCTGCTGGTGCACGAGAGGAAGCGCTGCGCGAAGACGTTGACCTTCAGCGCGTGGCGTACGGGGTCGGGGCCGTTGAGTTCGCCCGGGCGCAGGCTGCCGCCGGCGCCGGAGAGTGCCGACGCGCCGTGGCATCCGTGCCGGCCATCGCCGTAGAGGCTGACGCCGTTGGTGTAGTCGTACTGCCAGGACGGATCGCCGCCCTCGGAGAGCCGCAACGGCTGTCCGGCGGCGAGATGCTCGCCGTCCTCCATGAGGAAGGTTGCGCAGCCGTTCCACGAGCCATCGTGCTCGAGCGACGGTGGTACGTGCACCATGTCGCCCGTGTTGAGCCGCTTGAGCGGATCGTTCGGGTTGAGGCCGATGTACTCGTCATCGCGGGTGATCTGGCCGTTCCAGGCGCCGGCGGTTTGCAGTCCCGCAGGCACGTATCGGGCCTCGGATCCGATCGGCATGTTCCAGATCGAGGTGCTGGAGAACGGCCAAAGGTACTTGTTGCGCGTCCCTGGCATGGTCTGCGTGACAGGCGTCTGCGTCGGCGTGGGCGGCACGAGCGTCGCGGTGCGCGTCGGCGTCGGTGACACGGGAGTCGGCGTGCGCGTCGGCGTCGGCGGCACGGGAGTGGGCGTGCGAGTGGGTGTTGCCGTCGCCGGCGGCTGCGTCGACGTGCGCGTGGGCGTCGGCGCCGAGGCGACGGATGTGTTGGTCGGCGTCGGCGTAATCGTCGCCGAAGGAGCGGGCGTGTTTGTGCGCGTGGCGGTCGGCACGACAGGCGTGTTCGTCGGCGTCGCCTGCGCCGTGTTCGTGGGGACGGGCTGTCCGCCGGGTGCGCCAAATGCAGGCGCCAGCGGCTTGCGCGGCGTGCCGCCACCGCCGATCGACGCAGCGGCGTTGTTATCGACGACGTGCAGCATGCCAAAGAGCTTCTGCATGTCATCGACGAACGAGCCGCCATCGCCGAATTCGGCATCGGATGCGACGTTGACGGCGTGGACATCGGCGGACGCGTCGTTGACGACGTAGGCGCCGTAGTCCTGCATGGCGTGGCACATGTTGCGCGCGTGCGCCGATGCGAGTTCGGCATCGCAACTCACGGAGGGGAGCACGGCGAGTAGCGCGCCAAGCCGAACGGCCGGCACGGCGCCGCCGAACGTCTGGCAGTTCATGAAGCCGTGGGCCCAGATCGCCGGCCAGCGGCTGCCGCCTTGCTGGCACGACACGAAGCGGCTGACGTTGAGGTTCACCTTGAGCGCGTGGCGGATCTGCGCCTCGCCATCGAGTTCGCCGGCGCGGATCGTGCCGCCGATGCCGGAGAGCCCGGAGCCGCCGTGACAGCCGATGCGGCCATCGCCGGTGATGTCGGCCGACGGGTAGTTGTAGGCCCAACGCGGGTCGCCGCCGGCCGCGAGGTCGAGTGGCTGGCCCTGTAGGACCGTTTGACCGTCTTCGGCGAGGAACGCAGCGCAGCCGGTCCAGGCGCCATCGTGCGCCATATCGGGCGGGACGTGGACGTTCGTCTGCCCGTTCAATGGCCGCAGAGGAGCGTCGGGACTCAGGCCGAGGAAGACGTCCTCGCGGACGATGCCGCCGCCGGGTCCGTTCGTGCGTTCGAGCTGCGCATCGACGTACTGGGCGCCGGAGCCGATCGGCATGTTCCAGATCGAGTTAGCCGCGAAGGGCCAGTCGAGCGGGTCGCGGGTCTCGACGACGGCTGTCGGCGTCGGTGCGACGCTCGTTGCGGTGGCGGTGGGCTGCGGCGTGCAGTCACGACCGCGGCAACGATGTGAAGCCAGAGCATCGCTCGCCTGCGCGGCGACGAAGGCCATTGCGGCGAGCGCTATGGGGAGGAGCGGAAGGTAACGTCTCATTGCACCTGCTATCCAGTTCCCGCGTGGCATTGAAAGACCCGTCCATGCAGGGCATGGAGTTCCGCGGGCGCGCTACATTGCCGGTTCACGTGCAAAGTCGGAAGGGCGCCGGCGATCTGACGACCTCGTTACGTCGAGTGCCCTGCCGACCGCAGGAAAGCACTGCGGTTACGAGCTGAATGTGAAGCTGGCGAGACGGATATACCGCCGGCTCTCTCAAAGTTCTCTCCGGCGCCAGAGCGACCCAGTCCGCAGCCTTCGCATCAGCGATGTTGAGCGCCGATCGGCCGCTTCGTACACTCAGCCGGCGACGAAGGGGACGCGATGCAGCAGAAGTTCATCGCCGGGGTCGACATGGGCGCGACGAACGTGCGCGTGGCCATTGCCAACGCGGACGGCGAGATCGAGGCGCGCCGCGCGATCGCCTACCCGGGCGGGGAGCCCGAAGCCGTGCTGAGGACGGTCGGCCGGGCGATCGACGACCTGGTGCGCGGCGTCTGGACGAGCGCGACCGTATCGGCGATCGGCATGGCGCTGCCCGGCATGGTCGACCCGGCGCGGGGCACGGTGGCCTCGGCGGCGAATCTGCCGGAATGGGGCGACGTCGACATCGGCGCGTTGCTGGCGAAGCCGCGCGGCGTGCCATTCGCGGCGGAAAACGACGCCAATGCCGCCGCCGTGGGCGAGCAATGGCTGGGGGCTGCGAAGGGTATGCGCGACTTCGTGTTCGTGGCGCTGGGCACGGGCATCGGCAGCGGCGTCGTGATCGACGGCAAGCTGCACCACGGCGCGCACCTGCTCGCTGGCGAGGTGGCGTTCTTTCCGATGGAGCAGGACCACATCCGCAACCCTGGCTGGCAGCATTGCCTGGAAGGCGTAGCCGGAGGGCGGGCGGCGGCCGACAAGGCGCAAGAGTTGTTCGGCGAGCGCGCGAAGGCTGGGGAGCTATTCGAAGCCGCAAGCAGCGGTCATGCGGAAGCGAGCGGCTGGCTGCGACAGACGCAGGAGGTCCTGGCGATGGCGCTGGCTGACATCGCCTCCCTGCTCGACCCGGAAGCGATCATCGTTGGCGGCGGTGTGGCGGCGGCGCAGGGTGAGCCGTTCCTGGCGCCGATCCGTGACCTGGTGCACGGCTCTACGCCGGTGAAGACGTCGATCGTGCTATCGACGCTGGGCGAAGACGCACAGATCGTAGGCGCAGTCCGGCTCGCGCTTGACCGTGTCGACGCCGGGGAGCAGGTGCAGGCATGATCCGACTCACTGCCGTCGCGCTCGTTATGTCACTCGTCGTCGTGGCGTCTGGTTGCAGCATCGGGCGCGACCGCGATTCCGACTCGAATGGCGACGGAGCGGTGCTGGAGAGCGGCGAATCACTGGGTTCGATTGAGCGGTTACCGGGAGGGACGCCGGCCGCGTCGGACGTGCGGACGCTGCTGAGTGCGCAGTGCGCCGACGGCGTCTTGACGCTGCGCACGAATCGAGAGGAGATCGCGTCGCCGATGGACTGCGGGCAAATGCTGCCGGAGGGCGTTATCGCCCGCTTCATTGGGCAGCCCGTGGCAATCCGTGCGCAAGAAGGGCGCCTGATCGTCGAGAATCCAACCGCCGGCACAATGGATTTTCCAGCGGCGGAACCGCGGGTCACGGAGATCGCCAGTGCGCCCTGAACCCGACGCGTACTTCATGGGCATCGCGCTGGCGGTGCGAGCGCGCGCCAACTGCACGGGACGCCGCGTCGGCGCGATCATCGTGCGGGACTATCGCATTCTGAGCACCGGCTACAACGGCACACCATCGAAGATGCGTAACTGCGAAGACGGCGGCTGTCATCGCTGCGCGCACCCCGGCGACTATCCTTCGGGCGAAGGCTACGACCTGTGCATCTGCGTCCACGCCGAACAGAACGCGCTGCTGGCGGCGGCGCGCTTCGGCGTGGCGATCGAAGATTGCACGATCTACACGACGCTGCAGCCGTGCTTCGGCTGCCTGAAGGAGTTGCTGCAGGCGAACGTGCGGGAGGTGTGCTTCCTGAAGCCCTGGGAGTCGCGATTCGCGGAGCAGTACGCCGCGCTCGTCGACCGTCTCGGGCGCGATCGCTTCCGCAAAGTGGACGTCGACGATCCGGATGCGCAATGGGCCCTGGGGCGCGCCGGTGACGCCGGCGAGCGCACGCAGGGGCACGAATTGCTGATCGAGGGGCAACGATGACGTTCCGGGCCGGCGCTGCCGAAGTCGTCATCACGCCGCCCGTCGGGACGTTTCTAGACGGGTACAGCGCGCGGTCGACGGGCAGCGTGGGCGTGCACGACGACTTGCACGCGCGCGCGATCGCGTTCGACGACGGGACGACGCAGGCGGCGATCGTCGGCTGCGACCTAATCGGCATCGACCGGCGGTTGGCGCGCGCGGTGCGGCAGATCGTCCACGAGGCGATCGGTATCCCGCGCGAGCACATCATGGTGAGCGCGACGCACACGCACGCGGGGCCGGCGGGGCTGCGGGCTGACATGAACGCCGAACTGACCGACATCACGACGCGGCTGATCGCCGGCGCGATCATCTCGGCGCACGCGAAGCTGCGGCCCGCCGTCGTGAAGGCGGGTCGCGGGAGCGTGGACAGCGTCAGTCAGAACCGACGCCATCCCGACTGGCCGATCGAAGACGCGCTGCACATGCTCCTGTTCGACTCGCCGGACCCGCGCGGCGGCGTGATTGCATCGATCGTGAACTTCGCGTGCCACGCGACAGTGATGTTTTCGAGCAACATGGAGATCTCGGCGGACTACCCCGGCTACGCGGCGGCGACGGTGAAGAAGGTGCTCGGCGACGCGCCCGTGGTCTTCCTGAACGGCGCGTGCGGCGACGTCAACCCATCGTGGATCGAGCAGCGGTTCGAAGAAGCGGAGCGCGTCGGTTCGATCGTGGGCGCGGAGGCGGCGCGACGGCTGCAGGAGCTGCGGCCGCTCGGGTTGCAGCAGAAGACGTGGAACATCCGCTGGGACGAGTTGACCGACAAGCCCGTGACGAGCGGAAGCCTGATCGCTGAGCCGCGCATCCGCGTGGCGGCTTCGGTCGTGGACGTGCCGATGCGGCAACTCGAACCCCCAGCGACGTACGAGGCACGCATCGCGGAGGCGCGGCGCGAAGTCGATGTGCTGGCGGCGTCAGACGTCGAGCAGCGGCGACGACTGATGGAGCAGATCACGCGGCTGAGCGGCGAGCGGGGCGTCGCTTCGCGGCAGCGGCCCGGCGGACCACACTCCTTGCACCCCGAGGTGCAGGCGATCTCTCTGGGTCCGGGACAGGCGATCCTGGGGCTGCCGGGGGAGTTCTTCGCGGAGACGGCGCTGCGTCTGCGGGCCGACGCGGGCATCGAGCACCTGGCGATCGCGTGTTATACGAACCACCACGTCTTTTATGTCGTGCCGCATCACGCGTTCGATGAAGGCGGCTACGAGCCCGGGGTGGCTGTGCTGGATGACACCGCGGAGGCGACGTTCAGAGACACGGCGCTGAAGTTGATTGCGGCGGTGGCACGATAGGGGACGTCGGACGTCAGGAGTCGGAGGTAGGGGCCGGAGTGGCCGTCTCCCGACGACTCCCGCCTATCTATCAGCGTCCTGATCCGTAGAATGGGTGGCGATGAAGCGGGTGCTTGTCTTCGAGGCGCACGGCGACGACATGGAGTTCTTCGCGGGGGGGACGATCGCGAAGTTCGCCGAGGCGGGGCACGCCGTCACGCTGGTCTGCGCGACGGACAACGACAAGGGCTCGTTCGAGCTGAGCGCCGATGAATTGCGCGCCGTGCGCGACCGCGAGTTGCGGGGCGCGGCGGACGTGCTGGGCGTCGGGAAGGTGATCCCGCTGGGCTACTCGGACGGCGACCTGGCGTATGACGTGCCATCGCGTGACCTGCGGGGTCAATTCATGCGGATCATCCGCGAGGAGCGGCCGGACATCGTCTTCACGTGGGATCCGTTCACCCCATACGAGGGGCACCCGGACCATCGCGCCGTGGCGACGGCGGCGAGCGAAGCGGCGAACTTCGCGCACTTTCCGAACTTTCACCCGGAGCACATGGAGGACGGGCTGGAGCCGCATTACGTCGGCGAGCAGTGGTACTTCGCCAAGTCGCCGCGCGACCAGAACAAGTTCGTCGACATCGATGGCACGATCGACAAGAAGATCGCGGCGCTCCACGCACACGAGGCGCAGATGGTGCTCACAGTGGCGAGCATGCAGTTCGAGCTGCGTGCATCGGGGCTGGACGTGCCGTGGCTCGCCGAACTGGACGCGCACGACTATCACGCCGCGATCGACAAGCAGATGCGTGCGGCGGGGAAGGCGGTCGCGAAGCGCAGCGGACTGCCCTGTACCTATGCCGAGGGCTTCCGCCGCACGCGGTTCGGCGGCATCGAATCGCTGGCGAAGGGCCAGACGATCGCGGAGGACGTGTAAGTGAAGCTCGGCTGCAGTTCGTGGTCGTACCAGGCGGCGTTTCGCGACGGACGCATTGACCTGCGCGAATGGGTGCGGATCTGCGCCGAGGAGTTGGAGCTGGACGGCGTCGAGCTGGTCGATGTGCACTTCCCGACGACCGATGCCGTGTATCTTCGCGACCTGAAGAAGTTGTGTACCGACCTGCAGCTCACGATCGCCGGCGTGGCCGTCACCAACGACTTCGGGCCGTCGGAGAAGCGGGCGCTGGAGACGCAGCACGTGAAGCAGTGGTGTGACGTCGCGGCGTACCTGGGAGCGCCGGTCGTGCGCGTGTTCGCCGGCTGGGTGCCGCCGCAACGGCTGGAGCAGGATCCGGGGCGGATCGTCGGGTTCGTGCGCAAGGTGCTCGGGACGAAGGCGCCGAACACGCGCCGGCTCTGGTCGGACATCACGTGGGCGCTGCGGCAGTGCGCGGATTACGCGGGGGAGCGTGGCGTCGTGCTGGCGATTCAGAATAACCGCGCCGACGGCGTCGTCGGCTCGGCTCAACAACTGGAGCAGTGTGTACACGACGTGGGGTCGCCGTGGCTGCGCATCTGTCTCGATCCGGCGGATCTCGCCGACCGCGCGGGCGTCGAGGCGGCGATGGGGCGCGTCGTGCAGACGCACGCGAAGCTCCGCGACGTGCGCGACGACGGCAGCGACGCGAGCATCCACTGGCCCGAACTTCTGCGCATGCTGAGGCTGGGGCGATACCGCGGATTCGTGCTCCTGGACTACGAGGGCGGGGAGGATCCGGAGACGGCGGTGCCGCGCGCCTCGCGGTACATCCGCGGCATCCTGCACCTGCTGCAACGACAGCAACTGCTCGCCGCCGGTGGCGCCGACGGCGCCTCGCGCGACAACGGGGCCGTGCTGGTCGAGACGGAACTCGTCGCGCCGGTCGAGATCCGCGCCGCACGTTGACCATCCGGGCAGTCATCTTCGACCTGGGGCACACGCTGTGGGACATCGGCCACCCGGGCACATCGCTCGAGCGCGCCTACGCAGACATGCGCTCGACGCTGTGCGCACGCCTCGAACGCGACGATCTGCCCGAGGCAGCGGCGTTCCAGCGGGCGGTCTACGACGTGCTGGTCGCATCTTCGAAGACGTATTTCTCCGACGGTCCGAATCTCGATCAGCCGCCGTCGCACGTGTGGATCGACCGCGGTTGCCGCGCGATCGGCGTCGAACTGGAAGAGGCGCTGTTGCGGGAGATCACGCCGCCGCTGTTCGCGACGGAGCGCGACAGCCTGATCTGCGGCGACGGCACGCTGGACGCGGTACAGGCGCTCAGTGATGCCGGTTACGCGATCGGCTGCGTGACGAATACGCTCGCCGATACGGCGACGATCCGCGCGATGCTGCGCAAGCATGGCTTCGAGGACGTGATGCGGAGCGTCGTGGTGTCCGCGGACGAAGGCTGGCGGAAGCCGCACGCGTCGCTGTTCGAGAAGGCGCTGCGCGAGACCGGCGTGGCGGCGCAGGAGGCGGTGTTCGTCGGCGACAGCCCGTTGCACGACATCGGCGGCGCGAAGGCTGTTGGGATGTGGGCGGTGCTGACGCGGCAGTACGTCGCGCGGCCGTACGAGGGGTTTGAGCCGCAGCCGGATGCGGTGATCGATCACGTGCGGGAGTTGGGGGACGTGCTCCAGCGCCTCGGGACGTAGCTTCACCGACGCGAGAGGCGGGGTGCGACTACGCCTAGCCGCGCAGGCGGTCGCTGGAGGCGCGGGCGAGCGGGTTGACGGGGCGTGCGGCCTGGATCTTCGCTTGCTGTTCGCGCTCGACCTTCGCCTGTGCGAGGTCGGTCATCGCATTGTCGAGCAGGTCCCTGGCCGAGGTGCCGTCTTCCGGGAAGCAGACGATCGCCACCGATGCTTTCATTGGCTCCGGCGATCCATCGTCGCCGAACACAGATACCTGCGACAGGCTGGCGAGCAGTCGCGTCGTGACAGAGACGGCGGCGGCGCGGTTCGTTTCGGGCAGCAGCACGGCGAACTCATCGTCCTTCAACCGCGCGACGACTTCCGGCGGCGAGATCGCTTCCGCGAGGCTGACGGCGGCGCTGCGGAGCAGGCGGTCGCCCAGGGACTGGCCGTACTGCGCGTTAAAGGCGCCGAAGTCGTCGAGGTCGATGATGACGACCGAGAGGGCCTTCGCGTAGCGGCCGCAGCGGATCAGTTCGGCCTCGATCGCGTCGTTGATGTAGCGCTTGTTGTAGACCCAGGTGACGGGATCGATGTCGTTGAAGCGCGCCGTGTCCTCCTGCGTCGCGATGTCTCGCAGCGACAGCGTGAAGTGGCCGACGAGCAACTCCACGATCTCGGCGTCGAGGTCCGGCTTATCGAAGGCGAAGCCGACGACGCCGTAGGGCTCGCCTTCGACGAGCATCGGGACGAGCGCGACCTTCTTGATGCCCAGCTTGCGCTCGGCCTCCTGCCACACTTCAGCATCGATGACTCCGTCGAACAGCTCTGACATCGATTCGCGGAGCACGACTTCACCCTGTTCGATGATCAGGCGCCGGACGTGGTTGACCGGCATGTCCAATTCGAGCGCGGTCAAGTCTTCCTGCACGGCTTCCATCATGCGTTCGAGGCGCGGCTCGACGATGCCCTCCAGGGCGCTGGCGGTGAGCACGTCGCGCTTCTTATCGAGCAGCAGCGGGAAGACGAAGACAGCCTCGGTGACCTCAGGCGCGCGTTCGATGAAGGCGCCCAGCATCTCGTTCTGGCTGCCGGCGCTGTGCAGGAACAGCGAGAGGATCACGAGGTCGAAGAGGCGACCCTCGCGGCCTTCCGGGCGGGAGGTAACAAGCGACTCGATGCCGATGAACGGCTCGGGCTCGTGATCGTTCTTGAGGTCCTTCTTGTGGGGTAGCCAGCGCATGAGCGGCCTAATCCTCTGCCAGCTTCACCACGAAGGTGTGCTCATTGTGCTGCTCTACCTTCGCCTCCCGCGACATGGCGCGGCCGACGAACGTACCCAGTGCATCGCCATCGAGGTCGCCGTTGGTCTCGAGCGAGACGATGGCGACGCCGTTGTTGTAGCTGAGGAGCGACATATCCCTGACGCCGTCCATGCTGAGCAGCGCCCGGTGCAGCGGCACCAGGTCGACGCCTCGGCGCTTATCTTCGACGGTGATCCGGTATGTGCGCGGCAGGAGGTCGAGACCGCGCCGCGGCTCCACGTGGATGGGCGGCAGGGGCTCCGGCAGCGGCCGCGTATCGATCACTTCCGGCGCCGGGATCCGTTCAGCCAGTGCGGTGCGAGGCGCCGGCACGGCATCGCGGAGGATGGCGGGGCGGGGCGGGGCGGGCTGCCGCACTTCGGCGGGAACGTTTTCACGCACAGGGAGCGCCGAGATCTGCGCCCGCTGCTGCTGCTGTGTCGCCGCGTGCTCGAGCGCATCGACGCGCGTGGTGAGTGCTGCGAGCGCGTGGTGTGCGTCGCGCAGGCTGCGTTCGAGACGCGCGATCGCGTCGTCGTTGGCGCTGACTTCCGAGACCGGCTCGAACGTGGCGATGTCGTCGCCATGTTCGGCCGCGACCGAAGCAACGACCGGACTCTCTTCGACAGACGACCGCTCGTCGGTGACGGCGTCTTGCCGGTAGTCGTCATCGTCGTCGTAGCGGAGTTCCTGCGCGGCTTTCTGCGCTTGCACGCGGCGGATCGTCGCGGCGATGGCGTCTTCGTCCGGGGCTTCGGGTAGTCGCACTGCCTGGATCGTGTCCGCGACGGCGTCCGCGGCGGCCTTCTGCGCCTGGACGCGTGCGATCGTGGCTGCGATGGCATCCTCGTCGGGGCCTGCCGGGCGGTGATCGTCCACGTCGTCTTCGACCATGGCATCGGCGTGCGGCGCTGCGTCATCGTGTGGCGTTGCTTCAACGGCGGCCTTCGCCTCGGCGACACGGCGAATCGTCGCCTGGATCAGGTCTTCGTGCGCGGCGTTCTCGGCGGACGGCGCAACGGCATCGCTGTCGGCGCCCGCGAAGGTCTGCAGGGGCGGCTCGCCGGTCTCTTCGGCGTCGTCGGGCGCGCCGGAGGCGTCCGTCTCATTTCGGGCGGCCTTAGCCTCGGCGACGCGGCGGATCGTCGCTTCGATGAGGTCCTCGTCGACGTTGTCTGGCATGCGCGCGCTCCCCTTCGATCCGGGCGGGACCGGATACCCTCACAGTAGGTTTTCGGCACAAAACGCGGGTAGCAACACTGCCGGACGGCCGGCGGCCCGATTTGGCACAGATTGGGGAGCGCTCGGTTACAATGGCGCCGATGCGCATCCTGCTGCTGAACGGGCCGAACCTGAACACGCTGGGCTCCCGCGAACCCGAGATCTACGGCACAGCCACCCTCTCAGACATCGAGCGTTCGGTGACGGATCGGGCGGCGGCGCTGGGCGCGGACGTGCGGGCGTTCCAGGCCAACAGCGAGGGCGACCTCATCGACTGGTTGCAGCGCGAGGCGCCTGAGGGCGATGCCCTGATCATCAATGCGGGCGCATATACGCATACGAGCGTGGCGCTCAGGGATGCCGTCGCGGCGTGCGCACTTCCCGTCATCGAGGTGCACCTTTCGAACGTCTGGAGGCGCGAGGAGTTCCGGCACGAGTCGCTGCTGTCGCCGCTCGCATCGGGGATCATCGTCGGGCTGGGGCCGCAGGGCTACGTGCTCGCGGTCGATGCGCTCGGCCGCATGCTCAAGGGCACGGAGTGACCTCGGCGCACGACGGCGCATCGATCATTATGCGTAGCGGACGCTTGCGCATCAGACGGACGACGCCGTCGAATTGACGGTGAGAGGAAGGCCGAAGCCCGCGCGTGGATCTCCACCATCTTCGACGCGGCGTAGCAAGGACGGGCACATGAAGACACGCGTGGAGCGATTGCGCGGCGCGCTGACCAGGCACGAGCTGGATGCGGCGCTGATCTCGAACGGGCAGAACCGCCGTTATCTCAGCGGCTTCACCGGATCGGCGGGTTACTTGCTGATTGCGGCGGACGACGCCGTGATCGCGACGGACTTTCGTTACTACGAACAAAGCGCGCAACAGTCGCCGGACTTCCGGCTGCACAAGACCATCGGCGGCTTCGACGGTTGGGTGCCGCCGCTGCTGGAGGGTCTCGGCGGCAAGAAGATCGCGTTCGAAGCGGGGGACATGACGGTGGCCACGCACCAGGCGTTCAAGAAAGCGCTCGGGTCGCTGCCGGAGGGCGACCGGCCGCAGTTGGCGCCGACGCCGAACCTGGTCGAATCCCTGCGCATCTTCAAAGAGCCCGAGGAGGTCGTCGCGCTGCAGCGGGCGGTGGACCTGGGCGATGCGGCGTTCACGGACGTCGCGCAGCGCGTCGAACCGGGGTGGACGGAGAAGCAGGTCGCGTGGGAGATCGAGAAATATATCCGTGAGCACGGCGGCGATGCCCTGTCGTTCGACACGATCGTGGCGGGCGGTCCGTGGGGCGCGATGCCGCACGCGTACCCGCGCGACCGCAAGCTCGAAGCCGGCGAGGGCGTGGTCATCGACATGGGCTGCGACGTCGACGGGTACATGTCGGACCTGACGCGCACGATCTTCCTGGGGAAGCCGGACGATCAGTTCAAGAAGATCTACGACATCGTCCTGACGGCGCAACTCACGGCTGAGGAGATGGTGAAGCCTGGCATGACCGGCGAGGAGTGCCACATGATCGCGCACAACGTCATCGAAGCGGCGGGATACGGCGAGACGTTCGGGCACGGGCTTGGCCACGGGATCGGGCTGCAGGTACACGAAGCGCCGCGCGTCGCGAGGACATCGAACGACGAGTTGAAGGACAACATGGTGTTCACGATCGAGCCGGGGATCTACGTGACCGGCTGGGGCGGCGTGCGCATCGAAGACATGGTGGTGCTGGAGAACGGCAAGGCACGCGTGATGAGCCGCGCGCCGAAGCTGCAGTTCGTGGGCTGAGCGGAGGAGTACCGGGCACAGATGATCTCAACGGGCGACATGAAGCGCGGCGCGACTATCGAGCTGGATGGACGCGTCTACCAGGTGATGGAGTTCTCGCACATCAAGACGGGGCGCGGCTCGGCGCAGATGCGGATGAAGCTGCGCGACGTGCGCCGCGGCGACACGATCGAGAAGACGTTCCAGGCGGGCGAGAAGTGGCCGCGCGTGCGCGTCGAGCGGGTAGCGATGCAGCTCAGCTACGTCGACGGCGAGATGTACTACTTCATGAACACGGAGACGTACGACCAGGTGCCGCTGACGCTGGACCAGGTCGGCGACGCGCGCTTCTACCTGGCCGAGAACGGCACTTGCGACGTGCTGTTCTTGGGCGACGAGGCGATCGGCATCGAGTTGCCGGCATCGGTGGTATTGCAGGTCGCGGAGTGCGAGCCGGGCGTGAAGGGCGACACCGCGACGGGCGCGACGAAGCCGGCGAAGATGTCGACGGGGCTCGTGGTGAACGTGCCGCTGTTCGTGAACGAAGGCGACAAGATCAGGGTCAACACCGGCACGGGCGACTACCAGGAGCGCGCCTAGCGCGGGAAGCGGGAAGCGACTTGCCCGCCGCCAACTATCGTCTGCCGGATCTCGCTAGCGTCAGCGCGCTGCCGACCGAGAGCGCGCCCAGCACCGCGAGCACGACTGCGAGCCAGTACCACCACGTATCGGTATCGCCGGGGCCTGCGCCGGCGTTCGGCGCGCCGACGGCTTGCGGCGCGGCGCCGCCTGTCGATGACGGCAACCCATCGCCAGGAGCGCCGATCGGGATCACTTCGATGGGCGTCGGCGTGGCGGCGCCTCCCGGCGTCGCCGTGGCAACCGGGGTCTGCGGCGTAGTCGTGCTCTGCGGCGTCCTCGTGGCGGTGCGAGTTGGCGTGCCAGCGGACTGCGCCGTGTTCGTGGCGGTGGGCGCTGCCGCGGCAGCCACGACTACGGCGCCCGCCATCCCCTGCCCCTGTGCGGTGCCATGGAAGGTGCAGTAGTACGCGAACGAACCGGCGGTGTCGAACGTGCGCGCGAAGGTGCCCGTAAGCAGGTCCGCGCTGGCGAACGAGGCGTCGTTCGCGGTCACGTTGTGGGGGGACTGACCCACAAATGTCCACTCGACTTCATCGCCAACCTGAATGTTGACCATGGACGGATTGAAGACGAAGTCCTGTACGTCCACCGAAACGGTGGCGGCGTGGGCGCCGGGCGCCGCGACGAAGATGGTCGCGGCGGCAACGAGGAGGGTTGCGCCGATTGTGAACAAGGTCCGCATGCCGATCTCTTCCTGAGGCTTCGCCCGCCGGGGTCCTTAACGTGAGGGATACGATGCTACGGAGCGGCCGGATTGCTGGCCGCTTCGGCGCATCGATACAATGCGCCGATTCCAGTGAGTGACCGAGGAGGCTCCGTGCGCGTACGCAAGGCCGTCGTCCTGGCAGCGGGCTACGGCACCAGGATGCTTCCGGCGACGAAGGCACAGCCGAAGGAGTCACTCCCGCTCGTCGACAAGCCTATTATCCAGTACACGGTCGAAGAAGCCGCCGCCGCGGGCCTGACGCAGGTGATCATCGTCACAGCGGCGAGCAAGCGCGCGGTCGAGGACCACTTCGACCGGTCGCTCGAACTGGAATTGACGCTGACGGAGAAGGGCGACGTCGTCCGGCTCGCCGAGATCCAGCGGATCAGCGACCTGGCGCACATCGTCTACGTGCGGCAGAAGGAGCAGCGCGGCATCGGACACGCGGTGCTGCAAGCGCGCGACGTCGTGGGGGATGAGCCGTTCATGCTGATGTTTCCCGACGACGTGCTCGTGGCCGAGGTGCCCGTCGCGAAGCAGATGGTCGACGTATTCGAGGAGCGTGGCGGGTCGGTGATCGCCGTGCAGCATGTGGCCGACGCCGACGTGGAGAACTACGGCATCGTGGGGGGTGAAGACGTCGGCGGGAACGTCATGCGCGTGAGGTCGCTCGTCGAAAAGCCGAAGCTGAGCGATGCGCCTTCGCGGTTGGGCATCGTCGGGCGTTACGTGCTGACGCCGGAGATCTTCGATGTGCTGGCGGAGACGCGGCCAGGGATGAATCGCGAGATCCAGATCACGGACGCGCTGGCAACCCTGATGGAGACGCAGCCGGTGTTCGCCTACGAATTCGAAGGACGGCGCTACGACACCGGACGTCCGCTGGGCCTGCTCACAGCCGCCATCGAGATCGGCCTTCGGCGCGCGGACATCGGCCCGGAGCTGCGCGAGTACCTCCGCGCGCTGCCGCTCGAAGACTAGCCGTGTCATCACCGCCGCCGGCCCGCCGTATCGGCCGGATCCTGTCGTTGGGGGTGCCGCTGCCGGGGACGCGCGTCGACAACTACAACTTTCTGAGCGCACCGTCATTCTTCGACTACGACGCCATGGTCGTCGACGTGCGCGCGTTGACGCACCTGATTGAGAACGTCGTCGACGGATCGCTGGAACCGGAGACCTTTGCGCATCAGCGTGTCTGCAATCGGGCTGGCTCATCGGACGAAGTGATGCTCGCGGACGTGCTGGCGCGCCGCCGGGACGAGACGCAGCGAGTCCTGGCGAACGGCGGCGTGGTGGTGGTGTACGCACAGCCGCCGGTGGTGCTGCGGGGCATCGACGGGGCGGATGCTCTTTCGAGCTACTGGTGGCTGCCGGCGGCGGAAGGCGTGCGCTACGACGAGCACGTCGTGGCGGCGGAGGGCACGCAGGCGCAGATCGTCGATTATCAGCATCCGCTGGCGCCAGCCGTGCTCGGGCAACTCGCGAACATCGCCTACCGCGCCCGTGTGGAGGTCGACGACATAGCGTTCTTCGCGACGCGCGGGAAGGTATTCGCACGGAGCTATGGCGGCGGGGCGATCGGCGTCGAGATGCCGGCGGCGCAGGGGCGCATCGTGCTGATCCCGGCGATCAAGGCGCCGCCGGGCGGTGATGCGCGTTACGCCTACTCCGAAGTGATGCAAGCAGGCATACGACGGATGCTCGGCGTGATGGCGGAGGGGCGCCAGCCGTCGTGGTTGTCACAGCACGCATTGCCCGGGCTCGACGAGCGCGCGGCTGCGGTGGCAGCGGCGAGGACGCAGCTCGCGACGTCGGCGAAGGCGTTGGGCGCCGCGGAGGCATCGCTCGACGAACTGGCGCGCTACGGGGCGCTGCTCTGGCAGGAAGGCGCGCTCGGGCTGGAGCCGGTGGTGATCGACGCGCTGAAAATGCTCGGCTTCACGGTCTACGACTCGAACTCGGAGGAGATCGAGATCAAGCACGGCGATGAGTCTGCGCTCATCGAGATCGACGCGAGCGACGGTGCCGTAGGCATGGCAGCGCACTACCGGCTGCGCCAGCGCATCGAGCGGGCAATCGAGCGACGCGGCGCGGCGCCGCGCGGGTTGCTGCTGATCAACGGGCATCGGCTGAAGCCGCCGGCGGAGCGAGCGCAGCAGGCCTCGGACGCATTGCGCCTGGCGGCGGAGACCATGCGGTACTGCATCGCGCCGACGGCGGCGCTGTTCGAAGCCGTGCGCGCGCAGATGTCGGGCGAGGACGCGTCTGTTGAAGCGTTCCGCGCTGCGCTGTTCAGGACGGATGGCGTGTTGGAGACGCCGGCCAGTACGTAGCTCGCGCTTGCCCGGCGATACGGCGGTGCCTACCCTACAGCCGCACGCAGTCCGTGCATCCTCGAAAGACCAGGGAAGGACAGGGCTATGTCATCGAAGTGGGCACTCGTGCTCGGCGCGTCGAGCGGCTTTGGCGCGGCGACCTCGCGCGCGCTGGCGAAGGCCGGCTACGGCGTGTTCGGCGTACACTTCGACCTGCGCTCGACGCTTCCGAACGCCGTGAAGGTGCAGGACGACGTGAAAGCCGCCGGACAAGAGGCGGTCTTCTTCAACATCAACGCCGCCGATCCAGACAAGCGCGCTGCGGCGCTCGACGATGTGCGCGCGAAGCTCGGCGGTGACGGCTACGTACACGTCCTGTTGCACTCGCTGGCATTCGGCACGCTGCTGCCGTTCGTCGATGACGAACCGAAGTCGCGGATCAGCCAAAAGCAGATGGACATGACGCTCGACGTGATGGCTCATTCGCTCGTGTACTGGTCGCAAGACATGGCGGTGCGCCGGCTGCTCGGTCAGAACAGCCGCATCTTCGCGATGACGAGTTCAGGTTCGACGCGCGTGATCAAGGCGTACGGCGCGGTCTCGGCGGCGAAGGCGGCGCTCGAGTCGCACATCCGGCAACTGGCGTTCGAACTGGCGCCGATGGGCGTGACGGCGAACGCGATCCGCGCCGGCGTCACCGACACGCCGGCGTTGCGTCGCATTCCCGGCGGGCCGGAGTTGCACCAGCGGGCCATGGAGCGCAATCCCAGCGGCCGCGCGACGACGCCGGAAGACGTCGCGACGGCGATCACCGTGCTTGCGGACGAGCGGTTGTACTGGATGACCGGCAACGTGATCGGCGTCGATGGCGGCGAGGAGCTGTCGGCGTAACGCCGACTACGCAAGATCGTCGATGCCGGGCATCTTCCCTAGTCGAAGCTGACCGGCACGCCGGCTTCGTCGAGCAGTTCGACGGCGCGGAGCATCTTGCCGGCGCCATCGAACCGGCTGCCGCCGTACAGGCCCTCGATGGCGCGCATCGTGTCGACGGTATCCTCCGCCGCGACGACCACGGAGAAGTCGTCGCGCGTGCCCTGGACGCGGTCCATGAGGTAAGGGCTGGGCTGGCCGCCGCCCGTCAGCACGAGCAGATCGACGTCGGTGAGCAGCGCCGCGAGTTGCACGTCAGTCTTGTCGTAGCGCGTGATCACCGCCGTGTGGTCACGCGCGCCGAAGTACGGCGAGCCCGCGTCTGACGCGATCGTACCGATCATCACGCGGTCGATCGATCCGTGCGGGCTTGCCTCGAGCAGCCAGCGCGCTTCGGTCGCGCGGGCGATGTCATCGACGGAGGGCGCGGCGAGCACGCGGTCTTCGGGCAGGACGGCGATCACGCCATCCCTCGATGCGATTGCCGGCACATCGGCGGCACGCACGCGCGTGACGATGGCGCCCACCGTGGATGCGTCGACATCGGGCGACGTTGGCGTGGCGACGGCGAGCACCTCAGCGGTGAGTTGCGCCGCAAGGTCGTTCGCCGCGCCGGCCGGGACTTCGAGCACAAGATCGGTGGTTTCGGGAACGCCGGAGAGCTCGGCGACCGTCAGCGGCTTGGACGCCGAGACGATGCCATCGAGTTGTGCGAAGGTTGCGGCGTCGGCGTCCGCGGCGTCATCGCCGGCAAGACGCGCGAGCATGACAGCGCGGCCATCGCGCGCCATGCGATAGGCGATCGCGGCGGCGATCAGGCTCTTGCCGGCGCGCGGTTCGGACGATGCGACGATCAGGATCGACACGCGAAAACCCTTCGAAATGCTGGCGAAGTATAGCAACGGTGGTGCGCCGGAACAGGCTTCGCCAGATTCGATTTCGCTTGTGCGGCTCGTATCCGGTCGATAGAATCGATCGCGCGCCGAGGTAGCTCAGGTGGTAGAGCACGCGACTGAAAATCGCGGTGTCGGCAGTTCAACTCTGCCCCTCGGCACCATTTGTGATGACAGCGACGACCGGCCCTTCGGGGGCCGGTTTTCGTACGTCGCCGCTACTTCGCGACATCGTTCCAGGCGTTGAAGCCGTACGGTTGGTAGGCGCCGAGCAGCAGGAATTCGATGATCCCGTGCCCGGTGCCGATGCCATCGATGCCTTCGACGCTGTAATCGCAGACGGTCTCCGTCTGGCCCATGAGTTTCTGCGTGACGGCCTGATCGGTGAGATCCCATGAGTCGCCTTCGACCGCGAGCGGGCCGTGGTACTGGCCATGGCGCCAGCCGCCCATGTAGGCGTAGCCGGCGCCGGCCATGTAGATCGTCGTTTTCGGCTCCATCGTCATCTTCACCATCGTGCCGTCGCGGCGCGCCATGGTCACGGATCCGCGGTCGAACGTGCGCGTTCCGGGCACGAGCTTGAGGTCGTGGCTGACGACGCTGAGCTTCTCGTGCGGTTTGTCCCTGCCGTACGCGTGCAGCAGTTCGGCGGCGGCATGCCAGCGCGTGCCGTCGGGATCTTCGCTGCAGGTGAACATGATCGCGGCGTTGTCGAACTGCACCGGCGTCCAGACCCAGAAGAAGCCACCGGGAGCGCCGCCTGGCGGTGGCGCCGACTGCGGTTCGCCACCGCCGACCGGGCGCACGCCCCACGAGTGATCGCGCGCTCCCCACCACGCGTCGGGGCGCACGTCGTGTGTCGTGCCGGCGGCCGTAAGCGCGCCCGTCCAGCGCCCGTTCTGCGTCAGGCGCGTGTAGTCCATGACGACGCGATTGCCGACGCGGCGAAAGAAGTGCGGCTCTTCGCACGGAAACGTCGCGCCTTCGAACGTCATGTCGAAGCTGAGTCCGTGCTCGTTGGGCTCGCAGTAGACGCGCATCTTGCGCAGCCCCTCGACGACTTCGACGCCGATCGGGCCGACCTTCGTGTGCATGCGGTCGCTGCCCAGTTCGCGGGAGGCGCGCACGGTGTACTGCGTCTTGCCGTCGATCATGACCGTGGCGAAGGCATCGATGACGCCGATGTTCGGATACAGGCCCATCGCGACGACGAGAAATACGTTGCCATCGAGCGTGTGGGCATTGAAGTAGTAGCGGTCGTAGAAGTTGCGGTCGCTCGTCACGACCCGGTCGACGGTTTCGGTGGTCTGGTGGACGAGGTAGTCATCCAGCGGCGTCAGCATGCGTGCGCTCCGTTCCGGCTTGGGCCAACGTGGCCGGGGCCATTGTAGGCGCGCCGCTGCGCAGGGTGAAGCGTTGACGGCGAGCGCCCCGTCGGCGATGCTCCTCTCGATGCAACTTGTCACGGGGTCGCGGGCCACGACGGTCGAGGCGCGGGGACTGACGTTCGCATGCCTGGAATGGGGCGCGCCGTCGTCGTCGCCGCTGGTGCTGCTGCACGGCCTCACCGGCCACGCGCACACGTGGGACCACATGGCGCCGGCGCTCGCCGACCGCTATCGCGTGCTGGCGCCGGACCAGCGCGGTCACGGCGATACGCAGCACGCGGAGAGCTACCGGACGCAGGACTTCGTCGACGACCTGGCGGCGCTCGCGGACGCCTGGGACGTCGGCCGGTTCGTGCTCGTCGGACTCTCGATGGGCGGCCACAACGCGATGGCGTTCGCGGCGGCGCACCCCGAACGCGTTTCGCGGCTTGTGGTCATCGACATTCCACCGAAGATGGAACGGAGCCGCGCGCCGAACTGGAACGTAATCTCGAAGCTTGCCGAGACCGGGCATCATGCGTACCTGACGCTCGACGAAGCCTTCGCGGATGCGCGTGCCGCAAACACGACGGCGCCAGACGAGAAGCTGCGCTACCGGACCGAACTCAACCTCAACAAGCACGCCGACGGGACGATGACACTGAAGTACGACCCCAAGGCTCCCGCGCGATGGCAGCCGGAAGACCTCACAGGCAAACTCGCCGCGATCACCGCGCCGGTGCTGCTCGTGCGCGGCGGCCTGACGACGGTGCTGCCTCGCGACGCCGCCGAGGGGATGATCGCGATGTTCGGCGACGGCGAACTGGCGGAGATCGCCGACTCGGGACACTCCGTGCCGACGGACCGGCCCGAGCAGCTCACGCCGATCGTGCTTGACTGGCTCGCACGTCGCGGGGATTAGCTGCCCGGCGCCCAAGACAGGATCGCCGAGCGCGCCGACTCGATCTGCGGCCCCAGGCGGCCGTCCGGCCACACGACGAGGCGCTCATCGAGCAGGTTGCGCAGCTTGTCCGTGGCCGCGCCATCGTCTTCGCGCAGGCAAAGCGCGTTGCGCGCCTGCACGACGGCATCGTCGAGCGAAGCGAAGGTCAGCGTGAATCGATGCTCGATGATGTCCGCGTCGGCCGTGATGCCGATCTGCATCAACAGCGGGTACAGGTCCACGAAGGTCGGCTGCGCCTGGAGCGGCACGCCGTAGAACTCCGACCACAAACCCATGTCCGTGGGAAGCGGGTCGACGCGCAGGTACACGAACACGCGCTGTTTCGCGTACGCGTCGAGGCGCTGGACGAACGATGCGACATCGTCGATCGGATAGAGGACGTGCGAGCAGAGGACGACGTCGGCCGGGTCGACCGCGGCGTTCATCCATTCGGCGTGCACCACGTCCACGTTACCGACGCGGCGTTCTTCGAGGTCCTCGCGCAGCAGGTTGAGCATCGCCTCCGACGGATCGACGGCGGTGATGTGGCGCACGTGTGGCGCCAGCGCCAACGTATGGCGCCCGGTGCCGGCGCCGACATCGAGCAGCGTTGATTCGGGCGTGACGGCGGCGGCGACGCTGCGGAAGAACGGGTCTTCGTCGGGCCGCGAGTGCAACGCCTCGCGGTACTGGCGGGCGCGACGGCCCCAGTAATCGACGTTCTTCAAGCCCGATGCTTCGTACGCAGTGTCCATCTGCACACGCCGCCGCGCGACGATCTGCTGCCAGCGCGCCACGTAGTCGATCGGCTCGGGCTGCGGCGGTACGTCGCTGTTATTCGGCATCGATCGCATCGGTGACGTCGAACGCGAGTTCGCCCATGCCGGTGACCAGGAAACCCATGGCGATCTTGTGCTTGCCCGGCGACAGCGGGCGACCATCTACGCCGACGGTGACGGTCCTGTTCATGCCGAGCGTCATCGGGTTGGCGGCGGAGATCGAGTCGAACGGCAGCACGGCGCCATCGACGACGAACTTCGTCGCGGCCGCCGGGAGCGCCTCGTCGTCTACCATGATCGGCAGGACGCGCTCTGCGTAGCCCGATCCGAGCGTGTTCTTCAAGTCGAATTCGAAGCCGCCGTTGACGTTGCGGAGGCTGCCCTTCACGTAGAGGCGTCGCAGGAGAAACGCCGGGACCTTCATGCGCGGAACCCTTTCATCATTCGATATATCTGTTGTTGCGAACGCACGACATCGTCCGGGAGCGGACGAGCGCCGCCGAGCGACGCCGCCGCCACGCAGATCTGCGCGACGCGTTCGACCAGTTCGACGACATCAGCCGCTTCTTCGAGGCCGGCGCCGACGCCGATGATGCCGTGATGCTTCAGCAGCACCGCGGCACGCTCGCCAAGCGCCGCGACAGCGTTGGTCGCGAGTTCTTCGCTCGCGGACGACCCGTAGTCCGCGACTTCGACGGCGCCTCCGAGTGATATCACCTGCTCGTCGAGCACGCACGGGATCGGCGTTCCGGCGGCGGCAAACGCGCTGGCGTACACGGAATGCGTGTGAATGACGGCGCCGACGTCGGGCCGGGCACGGTAGATCGCCAGGTGCGACAGCGACTCGCTCGACGGCACGCCATCGCCGACGACCGGCTCGACGTCGAAGTCGCAGACGAGCACGTCGTCGATCGTGAATCGATGATATGGCACGCGGCTCGCCGTGATGGTGATGAGTTCGCCTTCGGGCGCGCGGATGCGACGGCTGACGTTGCCGCTCGCGCCGGAGACAAGCCCCAGCGCGACGATCCGACGCACCGCATCGAGCACCTCTCCGCGTTCTGCTGCGTAGTTGTCCGTCATGGCATCGATCCGAAGGTCTCGCACATCGCCAGCCAACGCTCATACAGGTCTTCGTACTGGGCGGCCGTGCGCGCAGCCGGTTCCACGATGCGCGATGGGCGCACCATCGCGGCGAGCGCTGCGGTCAGCGAATCGTGTACGCCGAGCGCCGGAGCCGCAAGCGCGGCGGCACCAAGCGCCGATGTCTCCGGCGTCGATGCGACGTACACGGGGCGGTCGATGACATCGGCGAGGATGCGCGGGAGTGCGTCGCTGCGGGACATACCGCCGCCGAGTCGCAGTTCGGGCGCGCGTACGCCGGCCACATGTTCTGCCTGCTTGAGGTTCGCGCGGATGGCGAACGCCGTCGCCTCCAGCGCGGCGCGCAGCAGGTCGCCGCGATCGGGCGCCGACATGACGATGGGCAGCGGAAACGTGAGGCCGCCGACGCCGGCATTCATCGCCGCGGCGTTCATGCGCGCCGGTCCGAGCACCGCCATGACGTCGTGGGCGCCGGCGGGCGAGGCCGCAGCGGCCGCGTCGGCATCGGACGCCGGCACGCCGAGCATCGACAGCAGCCACTCCCACACGCGCCCGGTCTCGCCGGCGTTCGACTCGACGATCCACCGATCCGGCACGACGTGCAGGCCCGCCCACGTACGCATCGCAGCGTCGAAGACGACGGACGGCGTCACGATCTGTACCGGCGCGCTCCACCCGGCCGCGACGGCGCCAGCGCCCGCCTCGACCGCACCCGTGCCGACGAGGGCGCACTGCGTGTCGCCGCCGCAAAGCACGACCGGAAGCTGTGCGGTATCACCGCTCCGGCACGCGCCGACGATCGATCCGTCGGCGACGGACGGCGGCGCGATGCTTGACCCTGCGCCGGACGGCGACCCGAGCGCGTCGAACGGTGCCGCAGCGGTTATGTCGAGCAGACCGTTCTCGACCAGCAGACAGCGTGACGCGCGGCGTTCGCCGGTCAGCGTCGATGCGAGCCAGTCGGCGAGCGGCATCGCGTAGCGCACGCGCGCGGCATCTCGCGGGCGGTGCTCGCGCATCCAGGCGAGCTTTGCCGCGGCTTGCATCAGCGATGGCAGGTGCCCTGTCGCGCGGTAGACCTCGGCGGCGTGCTTTGCGTCGATCGCCATGCCCGCCGCCGCGGCGCGCGCATCGACGTTCGGTGACACGAGGAGCGCATCGCCGGCGTCGTCGACGAACACGAGACCCTCGCGCTGGCCGGTGAAGGCGATACCCGCGATGTGCGATTCGCCGCGAGCGGCGGCGATTGCGCGCAGGAGCGCTGCCTGCGCGCTCGTTGCGTCGAGTTCGCGGCCGAATGGCGCCGCGTCCTCGGGCGTGACGGTGTTCCAGGGCTCACGCGCAACCACGGCGACGCCGCCGTCGGCGCTGACGGTGACCGCGCGCAGCGCGCTCGTTCCAGCGTCGATGACGAGCGTCAGGTCAGGGGGCACGGGCCGCCGCGTATTCCGGGTTCACCGCGTACAGCAACGGCCGGCCATCGATGAACCGTTCGATCTCCTCGGTGATCATGCGTGAATGGCGATCGATCGTCTCGCTCGTCGCCCCGCCGATGTGCGGCGTCATCAGGAGATTCGATGCGGACATGAGCGGGCTCGATTGCGGCAGTGGGTGACCCTCGAACACGTCGAGCGCGGCGCCGGCGATCTGTCCCTGCACGAGCGCGTTGGCGAGCGCAACGGGGTCGACGACCGAGCCGCCGCTGGTGTTGACGAGGAATGCGTCGGACTTCATGCGTGCGAGGAACGCTTCGTCGACCACATGGTGCGTTGCGCCGTCGGCGGGCACGTGGAGCGTAATGAAGTCGGAGGCAGCGACGAGGGCGTCGAGATCGGCGGGTTCAACACCGAGCGCGCGGAGGTGTTCCGGCGGCACGATCGGATCGTGCGCGAGGACGCGGGCGCCGAGCGCGGCGCAGATGCGCGCCACCTCGCGCCCGATCTGGCCGAAGCCGACGACGCCGACCGTCGAGCCGGCGATCTCGCGCCCGCGCAGGCGTTGGTAGCCGAGCGCCGGATCGCGCCAGCCGCCGCCCGAGACCAGCGCGTGCGCGGACGGGATGCGACGCGCGAGCGACAGCATGAGCCCCAGCGTCATCTCGGCGACGGCGTTGGTGTTGCGGCCTGGCGCGTGCGTTACGGCGACGCCGTGGGCGGTCGCGACGGCGACATCGACCTGGTTGAGCGCGTTGCGGCAGACGCCCACGAGTCTCAGGCCGGGCGCGGCCTCAAACACGTCCTCGAACACGAAGTCCGCCTCAACGACGAGCACCGTGAAATCGCCGGCGTGCAGCCGGGCGCCAAGTTCGGCCGGATCCTGGAGCGTGTTCGTCTCCAGCCAGCTCTCGTAAACGGCGTCCATGCGTGCGCGGAGCCGATCGAGATAGCGGCGCGAGAACGGCGCGAGGATCAGTGCACGCATATGCCATCGACTTCAGGCGACCCGGATGATGTGAATGTTAGCGGACGGCCCTGCGCCGGCTTGCGGCGCGCACGCCGGAGAGCGGAGCGACGATGGACTCCGCGAGTGCCTCGGCCGTCATGGGCGCGCGGGCGCCCGCCGGCGTAATGGCGACCTGCACGGCAAACCCGTCATGCGCGGCGAGGGCGACCGCTGCTGCGTCCTGCGTCGAGTCGACGGTGATGGCGCTCGCCGATGCGGCCTGCTCGAACGCGGCGGCGAGTTGGCCGCGCCACGAACCGTACGCCTGGCTGATGCGCTTGCTGACCTCATCGTTGCGGAGGGCCTGCGACCAGAACTCGAGCAGCACGGCCGGCCAACGCTTCTCTTCGTACGTGAAGAATGATGCGAGAACATCGCGCAGGCCGTCGGCGCTCGAAGCCTCGCCATCGGAAGCGGCGAGCACGGTTGCGCGGTCCTCGGTCCACATGCGGAGGAGTTCCGTGAGGATGTCGTCCTTCGTCGAGAAGTGGAAATAGTAGGCGCCCTTGGAGTAGCCGGCTTCGCGCGAGATGTCATCGACGGTGGCGTGCTCATACCCGCTCGTCGAAAAGAGCTTGAGCGCCGCGTCGATAAGCTTCGCGCGGGTCAGTTTGCGCTGCTCGAACCGGTCGATGGTGGCCCTAGGCATATTCGTTGTACATATCGGCTCCTGGCCGCCGATCCCGCTAGAGTATGCAACAACTTCACGGGATTGACCAGTCAGTATGACAACCTTAATCAGTGTAATTTCCGAGAAAAATCACTGCGGCCTGTAACAAACGGCACATGACGGCGTTAGTGATTCCGGAGCGCACCCTCAGGAGGGGTAGGACAGCGCACGCCAGGAGGGCGCATGAATCGGTCCAGAGGTTCCGAACAGGCAAACTCGTCGAGAGACGGGGACGCAAAGCTACGGGCCCGCAGGACGCGGGTAGCCGGGCCGCCGAAGACCTGAGAAGCCCCGCCGGGTTCCCCTGGTTCCTTCGCGATTGCCGCCTGTGACTTCTGGAGCAGGCGGCAATTCCGTTTCGCGGGGGAACAAGCATATGACCAGATCGCAACCGCGCCAGGACATGATCACGAAGCACATGCCGCTCGTAGCGTTCGTCGTCAGCCGCATGTCGACGGACAACCAGAAGACGCTGGGGCTGGACCGCGAGGATGCGTTGGGCTACGGCATCGAAGGGTTGATCCAGGCGGTCGACGCATTCGACGAGGAGCGCGGCACGAGCTTCGCCAGCTTCGCTGTGCGGCGGATCCGGGGATCGATCCTGGACGCGATCCGGAAGATGGACCCGCTGCCGCGGTCCGTCCGCAAGAACACGCGTGAAGTCGAGGCGGCTTCGCAGGAGTTGTCCGCCACGCTGGGCCGCTGGCCGACGCCGAAGGAGATCGCCTTCCGCCTCGGAATTCAACTGGAGCAGCTCGAGGACACACTGAAGCATGCATCGTCGAAGTTCATCTCGCTGGAGCACGCGCTGCAGGACCGCGGCGGGGACAACGGCCCTTCGCTCGACCCGGTGGACGAAGACGAGACGGGCGATCCGGCGCGGGCGGCCGACCACAATGCCTCGCTTGCGATGCTCGATGCGGCGCTGCAGGACCTGACAGCCCGAGACCGGGCCATCCTGCGGCTCCGCTACGCCGAATCGAAGCCGTTTCACGAGATCGGCCAGATGATGGGACTCTCCGAATCGCGGGTCTGCCAACTTCACAAGCGGATTCTGGCCTCCCTTCGGCGGCAGATGAACGCCCTCATCGAAGAGGCGGCCTGACCCCTACGGCGCGTCGCCAGGGAGGCCGATATTAACGTGAGCCTCTGAGGTCGGGGCATCGCATCTCTGGCAGGTCTTATGCTCAACGCGCCGAACACCGATGAGCGCCCTTCTGGCTCGCCCGGCGACCTTGACTCCCACATCGTCCAACTCGCGGTGGTAGAGGACGAGACGGAGAACGAGGACGAGCGGCTGCCGCGCATCGCGCTGGCCTACGTGCTGACGGTCTTCGCGATCGGCATCGCATCGATCGGGTACTTCGCACCACAACTCGACACGGACGACCTCGTCGGATTCGGGCTCCTGGCTGTCCTGGCAGTGGCCGCGGGACGCACACGGATCCCGATCTACGGCGACACCGCCGTCTCGATCGGCATGGTCGGGGATTTCGCCGTGGCGTTCCTCTACGGGCCAGCCGGCGCGGCGATCGTCAGTCCGTTCGCCGCCCTGGCCACTGACCTTGGTGGAGGCGCGTGGTACAAGCGCGTCTTCAACGTCGGCAGCGTCGTCGTGGTGAACGTGACTGGCGCGTTGCTCATTCGCTCACTGTTGAGCCTGAGCGGCCCCGGCCTCCCGATAAACGGCTGGCTGATCCCGATCGCTCTGGGCGCCACGGTCGTGTGCTATCTGATGAACGCCAGCATGGTGGCGTTCGCCGTCAGCCTGGCGACGCGCACATCGATTGGTCGCGTGTTCCGCGAGAAGTTCGAGTGGCTGATCCCGCACTACGTGGCGTTCGGCCTGCTCGGCCTCGCGCTCGCCGTGGCGTACGACGGACTTGGATATGCCGGCCTGCTCGCGTTTGTAGCGCCGCCGCTGATGATGCGGTTCGCGATCAAGCAATACATCGACAAAACGGCGGAGAACGTCGAGGAGCTGAACAAGCGCAACCGCGAGTTGCAGAAGGCCAACCGCGACATCCTGCAGATGGCGGACCAGCTTCGGGATACGTACGACGGCACGCTGGAAGCGCTGGTGTCAGCGCTGGATGCGCGTGACCGGGAGACGAAGGGCCACTCGCTGCGCGTCGCGAAGTACATGATGGAGATCGCCTTCCACATGGGTATCGAACCGGGGACCGAGCAGTGGGTCGATATGCAGCGCGGCGGCCTGCTGCACGACATCGGCAAGATCGGCGTTTCGGACACGATCCTCCACAAGCCCGGGCCGCTGACGGAAGACGAGTGGGTGGACATGCGACGCCACCCGAAGATCGGCCACGACATGATTCGCGAGATCGCGTTCCTGTCGGGGGCGGCGAGCATTGTGCTGGCGCACCACGAGCGCTTCGACGGGAAGGGTTATCCGAACGGACTCAAGACCGTGGAAATCCCGCTGGGCGCCCGCATCTTCGTGCTGGCTGACACCTTCGACGCGATGACGTCGGACCGGCCATACCGGCGCGCGCTCTCGGCGGAGGTGTCGCGCGAGGAGATCATCCGCTGCAGCGGCACGCAGTTCGACCCGCGCTGCGTGCAGGCGTTCCTGCTGGCGTGGGACCGGGTGGTGGAGATTCGACTCGCCGACGCGGACGAGGAGACGGAGCACCACGCGGCCGCGGCCCCCCGGACGCTCGCCGCCTAGAAGCAATCCGCGAGTTACAGGAAGAGGCTCCCGCATGCCGGGAGCCTCTTTGCCTCACTTCGATCTGGGCCTTACCACGTAATGCGGAACGTCATCGCCTTGCCTCCTTCGTCCTGACGCCTGTGCGCGCCACCCCGTGTGTCCTGCCCCCGCGATTACTATACCGACTCGTCGGTATCTTTATATGCCCTTGCGATGTGCGATGTCAACACCCGATTGACAAGAACTTCAAAGATTCCTGTACCCGGAGTCGCGCCCCGCTACGGTCGGAGAGCTACGCGGCCGAACGTTCACATAGGACGTGATGAATCAGAACAGGCGAACCCAGGTGACCTGCCCCCGATCTTTGGTCCACTCATTGTGAGAGTCCGACCGGGTCCTT
>JBBDXD010000025.1 GCA_040902535.1 Dehalococcoidia bacterium
GAAGGACCCGGTCGGACTCTCACAATGAGTGGACCAAAGATCGGGGGCAGGTCAAAGACAAACGCGTCATTTCCGTCGCTGGTCAGCTTGGCCAGGCCATACCGCACAAGGTCGAGGGCAAGCTCGCACGAGCCGATGCGCCCACAGTGTTGAATCAACGAATCGGCCCATGCGTGAGGGTCGGTGGTCGATGCCGCCAATGGAACACCGACACCGCGCGCACCCTCATCCGCGAACAATGAGAGGGCCTTATTCCATCCGTTCTTTGTCAGTTCGTAGCGATCGCTTTGTAGCTCGCGCTTGCTTGCCTGAGGATCAAGACACAGCAGGTAGAAGAAATATGCATCCATGCTGCGCACGAGTTCGAATAGGGCCATGCGGCGGTCGCCGTCGCCAACGCTTCGCTTGACGCGCGACTCTTCCGCCGTCAGCAGCGTCCGCAGTTCCGACACGGGATCTGTCTCTTGCATGCCGCTCGATCTCAGGTTGCCAGGTGCATGTTGGTGGAGTCGCCACGGCTGAGCTCCTGATGGATTCTATGAGATGGCTCGGTTAGTCCGTTCGCTCCGCGGCTTCGCCATACCGCATGACACCGGCGGCGTCGAGCGTGTAGGTCAGACTCGCGCCGAATATCGTCCCATGCTGCTCCCATTCGAACTCTTCAGCTACGCCGAATTCGCATCGAATTATCGCGCTCAACACCCTTTTGCATCTCGACGCAGCTGTTTCATCGACCGCCGCCAGGTCGCCGTGAACCGCAGAGTTCCTTAGTTGCGTCGTCACTCTGAAATCATCAACGAAGGCCGTATCAAGCTTGTGGCTCTCGGCATAGAACTGGACACGCTCCGTTAGCGTCGAGTCGATCAGCCGTTGCCGGACAGCCTGCTTGACCTCATCACCCAGCGTTGCCGCAAGCTCCATCGCAGCTTCAAAGCGCGCGAGCCGCTCCTGCACCACAGGAATCGGCGAGTTGGTCGAGGCCCAGTAGTTCACGATCGCTTCGACGCCGATGAAGAAGGAAAATAGCTTGTCTGTTGGTGTCGCCGACCGAATGCCCTTCTCGTACCACCTCAGCGAGAGTGCTCTTGCCCTCGACGCTCGACTACTTTCCAGGATGAAAGGAAGCAGAGCGTCGATTGTGTCTATCTCATCGTGGCCAGCAGCCCGCGGGACTAAGGTCTTCACGGGCACGTAGACCTTTCCTTGCTGCTGCTCTCGCGAGGCCTGATAGTCCTCGGCGAAGACGACTTCCCCGGCGGCATGATCGCCCATCGCGAGTGCAATGAGCCCGAGCACCGATTGCACCAGTAGTTGTGCTTCTCGTTCGGTCTCGCCTCGCGCAACTACTTCGATGAAGCGACCCTCGGCGGACGCAGCCTCCATACCTCCGCCCTCGATCACCCACTTTGCTCCTTCCGCGGAAACCTGGTCGAATGGCGTCACTTGCTCCCCTCGCATCTCGCCAGTGACGAAGCGCACGAGGGTGCCGTCTAAGCGTATGACCGTATCCTCTGACCAATCGAGGTATGGGACGGCGATTACGCGGCGGTGAAAGACCCCGAGATCGGGAACGAAGACGAGCTTTGTGGGCGGTGCCGCGAGCCCCTCCGTCCACACCTGAGTGACGTTCTCTCTTTCCCAGCGAATGTTCTCGATGCGATCGACAGCCGTAGGATCGGCGAGCTGCAAAGCGAGCTTCGTGTATTGATGCGGTGGCGACAACACCTTGGAGCCCTGGGCGTCATTGAGCGGACCCGCTAGCGGAGCTTCCTGATCACCAGGCGAGTCTGACGTGCCGGTGAAGAACGAAACACCTTCAATGGGTGGATCCCAGTAGAGCACTCCCCGTTGGTGTTCTTCGCGGCTCAGTTTCAAGGATCCTCCCCGAGTTGCGGGCCAGGTGCGGCGCCACTTGACCTCGCACCATGGCAGGAATAGAAGAACTGTCGGCCCAGGGATGGTTGCGGTCAAGCACCCTCATCCTCACCGATTGGTATAAGTCAGACTTCACGCACGCTTCCATTCCAAGAAGGTTCGAACGGCCAGTTCGAGTGATCGCTGTTTCGCGGGGCTCAGCGCTTGGACGGGCGAGAACAAGCGGCACTGTGCTGAAAGCTCTTCCAGCCAAGCGGCGAGGCGCGGATGCTCTCCCGGTCGGAGCTTCAGGAGTTCGGCCTCCTCCTCCAGCATCTGGAGGTTGTTGGCCGCCCAAGTTGCACACCCATCGGGCGTTGCCTTATCAGGTGACGTACCAAGGAGCCATGACTTTTCACGGCATATTTCCCTGCTGTTCGCTCGACGATGCCATAACGACGACCGAAGTCAGCGTTGGCAAGGATCTCCAAGTTCGCCGAAGCGGTAGCGATTCGCTCACGCTTGTGCTCGAACATGTCGCGATTCAAGTTTCTCTTAGGCATCCTCAGCCTCCGTCTCGCTCCACTCCAACTCGACCTGATACCGCAGCCCCTCCAGCCGGAACCGGCAGCCGCTCAAGTGTCAGCCGTGAGACGACTGAATCATCGCGGAAGGCGATGGCGCGGTCAGGCTTCGCCGCGTCGGGCAGCTCGGCCCACAGGGACGGGTCCACCGGCATGCGCGGATGCACCGCCATGAGCGCGTCGCATGCCGGTCGCGAAGTTGTCCAGGTCGCCGGCGCCGGCCGGCGCGTACACGCGGACCGTTAACGACACCGGGCCGTCGCCAAGCACACGGCCGTCGAGCGCGGCGCACGCGGCAATGCGGAGCGCCTTGATGCGTGGGACCTCGGCCGGCTTGCGCCACATTGAGTTGGCGCCGTCCTTCTTCGGCGGCACGCCCCTGCACTGCGAATGCGATCTTCATGGCGCATGGTACGGCGTGGAAAGCGTGGGCGAGGCCGGCCACGTCTGGAGCGGGACATGGGACTCGACCCCACGAACCCTCTGCTCGGCAAGCAAGAGGGCACTGCGTCGTGGATCCCTGCCTGGGAGGCAAGAGGTCATGGATCGTTCCTTGAGGCATGTGCGCCGGCCCGGCGGCGGGTGCACTCTTCAACCTACACGCGACGAAGGCCGCTGTCGGTATCGGTCCCGCGCGCCGACCGGCGCCCGCGCACGACCGATGCGGCGGTCGTCGTGCGTGGTTCTCTTGGAGCGGGAGATGGGACTCGAACCCACGACCCTCTGCTTGGGAACAAGTTAGGGCTTGTGCAAGCTGCTCCAGATTCGAATTAGGCCCCGAAATCGATGCAAGCTGCACCTAATTAGGCGCACATCTCGCAGCACGTTGCCGCGTCGATCCTACCATAGATAAGAACGCTCGACAGATCGAGTAGTTTCCGCTTTCTGGAAGACTAACGGTGCACTCGCAACGCGTCCAGTGAGGCTTATTCATGCATATCGCCCAACATCGGCCGAACGATCAATTCCTCGACCACGGCTTGCTCGCTAAGGGTCAATATCGCCGCGACTAGCTTGGCGATGTCCTCCGGCTGGAGGAGACGATTCTCCGGGAGGGTCTCGCCCTCCCATAGATCCGTGAGCGTTCCTCCAGGCGAGAGGAATGTCACCCCCACACCGTCGTTCATCAGCTCCCGTCTAAGGTTGATTGCATACCCTCGGAGAGCCCACTTTGCGACTCCGTAGAGTGGCCCAATCGGATAGGGCTCATATGCCGCCGTCGAGCCCATCAAGATGATCTTTGATCCATGCTGAGTCTTTAGGTCATCGATGAACATCGTTACCGTCCGATGGATCGAGAAGAAGTTGACATCCAATGTCTCCCTTAACTCATCGATGGCGCCTCCTGAAAGCGAACCCTCTATGAAGATCCCCGCGTTCAGCACTAGAATTTCGGGCACAAACCCGGAAGTAGTGCAGAACTTGCGCAAAGCGTCCTGGTCCTCGGCCTTTGCCACGTCACACACGAAGTGCGCAATTTTCCCTCGGCAGGCGGTTCGCAATTCACCGGCGGTGCGCTCGAGCGTCTCACGGTTCCGGGCTACAAGGAGAAGTTCGTGACCCGCTCGACCCAGCTCAAACGCGATCGCCTTTCCGATCCCTCGACTGCCACCGGTTATCAGTGCTCTCATTTCGCGTTCCCTTCTCGGTCGCGCCGCATACGTTCTAGCCGTCGCTGGACGAACGGAGCCAGGTGCGCTTCGTACGTCTCATACACCTGCGGTAGACTCCAGTCCCTTCCGGTTATCTGTCCCCGACATGAGGCGGCGCCGCAATTGCAAGACGTCTTCATCACGTAGGTCTGATCCAGAAGCTCAATCGCATAGTCGATGGTTAGCTCCTCGCCGGCGTCAATGTCGCGGCGGGCGACCAGCGTGATCTCATCGTTCAGCCAGAGGTTCGGATCGCAGCTATGGTTCATGCAATCGTCCAAGCCCAAGCCATCCTCAGGCGGTGACGCCAGATAAACATCCTCAGCGAGACCCACGTTCGAGTGAGCCAGGCCCTTGCCGGCCTTGAAATCAGCCATTGTGACGACGACGCCGCCCCAGATGATTACCGTTGCGTTACGCTTGATCGGGCGCGCCGTGAACAAGCCTTCCCCCTCGACTTTGGATGGCCCGACCCACAATCCGTCGATCATCCAAGACTTACGAGGGATCCATGAGAAGTCATACGACACGGACACAGCCCCCGGCTTGCGTCACGTCAACGCACAGGAATCCGGCAAGTCTGCCTCGTAAAGGTTCAGTAGTGAGTTGAGGTAACTCTGGTACGCAAAGTCTTTCGCTGCATCGTGACGGAAAATCGGCCGATAGATTTCGAGGTACACAAAGCGAAGTATCTCCATGATTGCCGCACGACTGAGGTTGCCTTGCGCGATCGGCGTGGCATTCAAAGGTGCGTACATCAGCGCCATGCTCTCTTCGGAGTACTTGCCATTCGCCGCTACGACCATCTGAGGTTGTAAGTAGTCGACATCGACTTTGAAGATGTTGATTCCCAATCGACGCGCCGTCTCGCGGAAGAGCCGAATCCGTGCCTTGCGCTCCGCGTTCTGCTTCTCGCTCAACCGCTGGTCGGGTGCTTGAACTTCAAAGACGATCGCTCGGCACCCGCGAAGCTCCTTGGTCACAAGTCGTCCGAGGGCCTTCAACATATCGGGCGCACACCGACGCCGCGCAAGATTCTCCGTCGTATCAATTCCGTAGTACGCGATGAACAGGAACTTCCACTCCGTGCTGTATATCGCCTTCAACATACAGACGACTTTGTCATTGACCTTACCGACGAAGAAAAAGTGCAGACACGTATGAGTCTTCGTTTTGCGCAGCGCCCTGTCCTCGTCGAGCCACGACACAACCTCAGCCGAGTCGACGCGACACTCCTCGGCAAAGAGCCTCTCATACAACTCAACCATGGCTTCAACGTCACGATCCGAGGACTTCTTCATCCGGCGAACCCGGACAGATTTCCTCGCTCGAATGCGGTCGTAGGCAAGCATCGCCAGCAGCGTCCCGAGCAGCCCGGCGAGCACCAATAGTCCCCATGCTGTGAACGGCGATGTTAACCAATCGGGCCCCGCCGCCCCTATATTCGAACCCTGATCGAATATGTCGAGATTCACCCTCAGCACCTGGTCGCCTTGGAATATTTCTGAAATGTTACAGCGCGCGGCCCAAGAATGCGAACGCTAGTGCTTCGCTAATCCGGGGCGATTCAGACTGAGGTGACGTTCGAGCTACGGCCGACAACGCGTACGTGGACCTAGGGATCCCAAACCTTGCGATCCGCGGCAGTAAAGTCCCGCAAAGAGTTGAAGACGACGACACGTGTTTGCGGCCCGATTCCCCGCTGCAGCACATCACGTGTTCTCCGTCGTGCTTCTGGATCGGGGTTCACGATAGTGAGGGCTCGAAGATTCCCGCCTTTGGTGTTCGTACGGAAGAGTGCCGTCGAGTGCAGATCCGTAGCTGGGAAAGAATAGCCGATCACGACGATGCTCCGAGATGAATAGAGTTCTCGACCAGCGAGCTTCCAAAGACGTGCGAATACGCCTTCGTCGAACCGCTTTTGTGATTCGGGAGGGATTATCGTAAACCGAAGATTTCCCCGCTGGCGGGTATAGGGACGTTCCTTCAAACGCACATTGGCGGGCGTCGCCTCATCATCGACGATGAAGTGCAGTGACCCGTGCAATTTCAGCAGGGTGACTGTGTCCACTCGCGTCGCGATCCGATCTGGCGACCAATGGTGATCTCCTCGAAGGTTTCCACCTCCACCCGGCGAGAGTTCAAACCCATAGCCGTAGTGGGCATTCCACTTTCCGTCGCCGTGCCGCTTGAGGGCGTCGTCAATCAGGCAGTCATAGTTGAAGGACACTACGGAGTCGCCGACGCGGAGCTTCGCCACGAGCGCGTCATGATAGTCACAAGCGAGAGGCTTCTGATTCCCGCGACATATTGACTCCTCGAAAACCGAAGCTATCGCTTGCTGTAACCGCACCCGCTTTTCCTTGAAGTCCGCGGTCTTGAAGTCCCGCTTCTCGCCGGTCGTCTTGAGCATCCGCTCGGAGTGTTCAAGAGTGGTGAACATCGTCTCCATTGTGGTGCGAAAGTTCGTGCCAAACAGCTCGACCGTGTCCTTGATCACGCCATCAATAATCCTCTTGTGTTTCGGATCGTGGATGCGCTGAAGCTGCGTGTGGAAGTCAGCGTCTAGGGGCGGCAGGCACGGATTCACAGTCGGATCGACGAAGCTCGCACCCCGCGTTGCCCCCGCGCCCAACACAATGACAGCCATCTAGTTTCGGCCCTCTCGTTCAACCCAATCCAGTTCGACCTCGTAACGCACAACATCAGTTACGGGCAGCCTCTCGATGACGATCCGCGAGACTACGCAGTCGTCGCGGAAGGCAATCGCGCGATCAGGCCGCGCCTGCTCTGGCACCTCCGCCCACAGCGAAGGGTCCACGGGAGCTCGCGGATGTACTGCCATCAGCCCGTCGCAGATGCCCGTCGCAAAGTTGTCCAGGTCGCCTGCGCTGACAGGCGCAAAAACGCGGACGGTCAACGCCACCAGACCGTCTTCTGGTTCTCGGCCATCGAGCGCCGCGCATGCGGCGATACGGAACGTCTTGAGGCGCTGCACTTCCGCCTGCTTGCGCCACATCGAGTTGGCGCCGTCCTTCTTCGGCGGCACGCCGTCAACGGTGAATGTGACCTTCATCATGGCAGAGTGTAACCGGCGCTCGCTTGTTGGCGATGCACGCCCGAACCCATGTAAGATCCACGCATGAACCCGGCTCTGGAATTCGGCGAGCTCAAGCCAGGCGATCGCATCGAGACAGTCGATGGCTCCATCGCGGAGGTGATCGCTTCCACGGAGGACGGCACGTGGATCCGGGTAAGGTACCTTGAGTCACCGGGCAATCCGTCCCTGGTCGGAACTGAGGATCTATGCTCGGAGGACGATCTCCGGATCGCGAAGGCTTAAAGGAGACAAACCGTAGCGGCCCACGCGCGATCGCTGCGTGGCGGTCAATTCATCGGCGTGAGAGCACGGAAATGGAAAGGGCCGGCGCGAAGCCGGCCCAATCATCAGGCACCTTGTTCCTTGTCGTAATCGAATGGCAGGCCATGCCAGCGCGTTAGCGCCATCCTCGTCGCCCATACTTTTGAGCCGTCCTTGTAGTTGCTCGCCGTCTTCTGCCCGCCCTTGCGCCCGTTTCGCTTCGCGGCGTCGGGGTGTCGTGCGTGCATCGTGAGTGCCGCCAGGCGCGCTCGCATGCTCGGACTGAGCTGCGAGCGCCGGCCGTCGTTGTTCGCGGCGCGGGCCACTTAGGCTCCGACCGGGCTTTCCGCGACGCCGTTCGCCGCATGCCGGAACGGAGCGAGGCGGACCAGCCGATTGCGTCGGTCATCGGGATCGGCCTTCCGCTCGATCTTGCCGCCGTCCTCTAGCTGTCGCAGCGCGGCGTCCAACGACGCGTTGTCGATGTCGTCATCGGCCAGCTTCTCGCGCAAGGTGCCCTTCGGCATCCAGTCGGTAACGAAGCCGAGGACATCCAGGACGAGGCCTTTCGCCAGATCGACCTTGCGACCGGAGCGTCCGGCTGGCTCTTGATCGAGCGCCGACGGCGCCACCAGGAGGAGCTGGGCGGTGCCTCGCTCCTCGCTGATGATTCGTCGGACCCCGAACGGCTGCACCTTCGCCGAACATCGGGCTTTCGCGTGCTCAACGGTGGACGTGTCCTCGCCGCCAATGCTGACCGCGAGCATCGTGTCGAGCGTCGCCTCGATATGGCTGGACCCGCGGAAGGTGCCACCATCCTTGCGATTGTGGTGCAGCACGACGAACGCCGGATCGCACGACCGTCCGGCTGCACGGAGCCGGTTGAAGATCTTCGCCACCTCATCGGCCGAGTTCTCGCTCTCGCGATGCACCTCGGCGAACGCGTCGATGACCACGAGCGCTGGCCTGATCCGCGCGATGACCTCCTTGAGGTCGTCGACGCAGCGGCCATTCGAAAGGTTGAGGCCCTCCTTCGACGCGACTTCGATGGGAAGCGCCGCGCCTTCTAGCCCTGCGCCTCGAATGAGCAATTCCAGTCGCGCCTTGAGGATCGCTGCTGGCGACTCCTCGTCGATCAGAAGCACGGGGCCGGCGATGACCTGGTACTTTCGGAGCCATGGCCGTCCGGAGGCGATCGCTATCGCGAGGTCGAGCGCCAACCAGGTTTTGCCCGACGCCGGCTTACCCACCAGGGCAACCATCCCTCCGCGCGGGATCAACGGCTCAACGAGCCAATCGATCCTGTCCGGGGCTTCGGCGAGGAAGGCTTGAAGCGGGACTGCGGCGAACCCACGATCCCCATCGATCGGTTCGATTCCCGGGTCGGGGTACCGCCGGTAGATGCCGGAGACGACGCTTTTCAGTTCCGCCTTGTCGAACGCGGGATCGCATCGGTCCGCCCATTCGTCGAGGATCGCCTGGGTGACATCCTCAGGGTGGGCACGGCTCTTGAGGTATCCCGCCAGTCTGGCGGCAGCGTCGTTTCGCCCGCCTGCATGGACGCCGGCCAGCAGCTCTACCACCCAGTTCTCGGTCAGCGGAACACTGGTCGGGCGCTCGACTTGCACCTGCGAGGCGATCGCCCGCAACGGCCCGGCCTCGGACGGCTGGCAGAGGGTCAGAAACCGCGTCAGCGGCATCGGCTGCATTGAGCCGCTCGTGAGGACCATGCGCGGGCCGTCGGTCTCGCCAAAGTAGGGGAGGTTGATGTAGTTCCCGAATTCCACGGTGCCGGCATCGTCCTGCTTCGGGAAGATCTCCGTCGTCTCAGGGAGCCCGGCCGCCAGGACCGCGTGACGTAGGATCCGTCGCATCTCGCGTGCGGTGATCGCCTCGTCGGCGAAGAGCCACACGTGGTAGCCCTTCCCTCGGGACTGTTCCATGTAGACGCCAGACGGCAGTTTCAGTGCCGCTAGGGCGTCGTACACGGCCTTTGCGAGCGTCGGATCCTTCCGGTCGATGTCCACCGCGCCGAACCTGCAAGTGCTGTCCGGCATTAGCGGATAGACGCCAAGGCTCTCCTCGCCTTGGAGGTGGCGCCGGTAGTGGTCGAGCGTCACCTCCCCTCGCGCACATCCTCCCTGCGCGAGTCCACGCGCATCCTTGCGCCCCTCGAAGATCGAAGCGAATCGCCTCACCTTCTCCTCGTCCAACCGCGTAGTCGTGTCCATTTCGGACCTTTCTACTACGCTCGTCTAGAGCAACCCTTTGTGGGCAGTCGTCCCGAGCGTGTTCGGGTCGTGAGAAGTCGCCATGTTGGGGGTGAACCGGAATCGAGAACCGGTTGGCTTTACTCACGCTCAGGACGATGGGGTTGGGAGTACGAACCGCAATGCAGATCACGATCAACGAAGGCCTACGCGTGATCTTGATCGAGATCAGCTGCTCGCGGGCACGATGATGCATCCCTGCATCGAAGTGCCAACGAGGGTTCCATAGCGTCGGTGGGTGGGACATGTACACCTCCTGGGACGCGGAGGGCCCCGATCCAAGCGGATCGGTTGCAGCCGAACTCGTGCGCCCAGCAGGGTCGTGCGGGGCGTATCTGCCCCTACCTATAGGGTGGAGTGGACAAGGCGACTTGTGACATTAGGCGGCCAGAAAATCTCGGAGGAGGGGTTTGAGTCGCTGCTTCGTCTTGCGTGCCGTGCTCGGCGGCAACCCTGCTTGCTGGAAAAGCTGCTCTTCGGGGACTCCCAGTTCCTGGGCTCGAATGCAGAGCCGAGCGATTTTGGCCTGGGCGGGCGTCATCGAGGCAAGGATGCGATCGACAATCAGGCTCGATTCGACGAGCCCGTACTCCGGATCGATCTGGCAAGGTTCGTGGCCAAGGTCCGCGAACTGAAACGAGCGCCTAGCGCCACTGCGCGTGTTGGATCCCTCTTCCTTCGGCTTGTAGTCACGATCAAGGCTGAGTTCTCGGCGTAGCTCGCGATTGGAGAGGTCCTTGAGGCGATTTCGCACAGTTCGCGGGTGGCCGTCCCACCCTTGCCAATGCGTGCAGGGAACGCCATCCGCGAGTACCAACTCAAGAGGAAGTTCCGATGACGATTTGACCTCGTAGGCTCGCTCCAACATCAGAACCGCCAAGATGCTCGTGAGCATGTCATCAGCGTCGAAGCCTGGTCGTCTCGGTGTTCCCTTCGGGCGCCGGTCGTCCCTTCGCGCTTGCGCGGGTACCGGCGGCTGATATTCAGGACAGAGTCTCCGGACGGAGTTTGATAGCGAATGCCCTTGAGGGAACTGCGTCGCTGCGCGATCACGCGCGAACGCCGCTTCAATCCGCGCGATGCGCTTGAGTGGCGTACGCTCTTGGAGTGCTGAGCTGATATCGGCGAAGAGTTCACGGACTTCATCCCTCGCGCGTTCCCTGGACTCCGCTCGTCGTTTGGCGATCGAGTCGAGCAATTTCTTGTCGGCCGCCAACTCGGGAACGACTCCGCCGCACATCAGTCTGTCCACCCGCGCACGCCAACCAGGAGGATGCTTCGGTCGAAGCAGCTGGCGACACCTCGCGCCGGTGACGTTTCCCTCGACGCCCATGGCGTCTACGAGCACGAGGCGAACGTCATATGCCAACACGCGTCCATTATCGATGCATGTGAAATGGCCGAGCGCGCCTATGTGATCGAGCGTGCGTCTCCATCCGGTGTGGCAAGTCGCTTGCGGTTGTTCGTGAGGTCCAACCGGGACTGAACTGAACGATGGCCTGACAATATCGTCCTCGAGACGCATCTTCGCAAGCTGACCCGGAAAGATGAGAAGCTGCCAAGTACGAGCTTCAAGGCCCTTGTTGTCGAGTTGCGCAAACACTGATCGACGCAACTTGTCCACGGCGCACGCAACCTGGTCTCTCTCCACTCGTCCGCTAACGTGAGGCACTCCGTTCTGAAGGAACAAGTGCAACACAACGGACAGATCGATCATGTTCATGCATAAGAATCGGCAGCCGCGCTGGCGCAATCAGGATCTGTGTCGGTTTGAAACAAGCTCGTATGTGTTGCGTTCTATCGTCGATGGAATCGACGAAAGGAACGCGTATGGAAATTCGAACAAGACTCACCCGGCTGCGACTGCCTGGACTTGGTAGCGGGTCGGCACTAGACCGTCTCATCGACAAGCTCGACTGGTCCGCGGGGACCCGGCATCGCTTGCTGACCGGCGAGCTGCTGCCGGAGGCGAGACCGTTCTGCACTAGCGGCTACAACCCGCTCGGTGAAGCGCGCGAGCGATATCTCGCCGGCGACCGCGATGAAGCGATCTGGTTGCATTTCGTGGCAACGCTCATCGGATGGGAGCGCCCGGACTCGGTCGATCGCTTTCTCCGCGTCCTCGGCGGCGGACAACGAGCGACGTGGTGCGTCATCACAGCGCACCCTCTCGACGCTATCGCGAGAATTGAAGACCACGCCGCGGTACTGATACGAGAGGCACCGTTCGGGAATCACCGGAAGTATGAGACTCACCGCGGTGATGGGGGCAGTGCTCGTGTCGTGAAGAGCTTCATCGATTGGGCTGAGGCCAACCCGTCCGCGCGCATCGACGCCATCGCCACAACGGCGACTAATCCAGAGCATGCCTTCGATCGCCTTTTCAACTCCCTGAAGGTGTACCGCTTCGGTCGAACTGCCCGCTACGATTTCGCTCGGCTGCTGGCAAACCTCGACGCGAGGTTGAAGCCCGGCTGCTGTTACTTGCAAGGCGCGTCCGGCCCGAGACGTGGCGCCGCGCTGCTGTTCCTTGGTCGGCCGTGGGCGCGGGACGGCGAACTTTCATTCCTTGAAGATCGCTGCCGCGAACTCGCACAAGTCTGCGGTCTGGATCTCCAGGTGATAGAAGACGCCGTTTGTCAGTGGCAGAAAACGACTCCGTCAGCCCGTGTGGAACAAGCACCACGCAACCTTGCGAGGGCGTCATGACCACCACGTGGAACAGTCGCCTCAGCGCCGATGCCAGATCGGCGCGCCGAAACTGCACCTTGCCCGAGCGCGTGCAAGCCGAATACGGATGTCGGTTTGTCGGCGCGCTGAGACGACGCAGAGCCGTCGTGAACGCGCAACGCGTCGTAACGTACGCCTCATTCGCTCAGCGCGTCTCTCGCGCACCTTAGCGCACATGAGAGCGCTTGAGGAACTGTTATCGCGAACGAACGACAGGGCGGCCATGGGGCCGCTCTTCGGTTAGAAGGAGAAACTCATGACCACGGAGAAGACGCAGCGTCTGTTGGCCTCGCTCGAGCAGGCTGTGCTTGGTGTGCAGGATAGCGACGGCTTCAAGGCCTATCTTCGGATGACCGCGAAGTTCCACTCCTACAGCTTTGGCAATGTCCTGCTTATCGCTTCCCAACAACCAGGCGCAACGCGCGTCGCCGGCTATCGCACCTGGCACGCTTTTGGTCGCTACGTGCGAAGGGGAGAGAAGGGCATCGCGATCGTCGTGCCCTACCGAACCATGCGGAACAACGACGCCGGCGAGACCGAGGAGCGCGTGCGGTTCGGCACCGGCTACGTGTTTGATATCTCGCAGACCGAAGGCCAGGATCTCCCGAACGTCCGCTGCCCGCTGCTGAGCGGCGACAGCGCGCGGGATCTCTATGAAGCGCTGGCCTGTCTTGCGGCATCTAAGGGCTTCGTTCTCGATCGCGCACCCCGGCCCGACGAACCGGCCGCCGGCTTCTGGCAGCCAGCAACGCGGACCATCTGGATATCACCAGAACTCTCGACGGATCAGGCCGCGAAGACGCTCGCGCATGAACTGGCACACGCGTTCGATCCGGAGATCGGAGACTATGGTGCCTGTCGTGACGAGCGCGAGGCGGTTGCCGAAGCCGCGGCGTTCGTCGTGTGCGAGCGCTTCGGGCTCGACACCAGCGAGCGGAGCGTGCCGTACATCGCGGGATGGTCGAAGGACATCGAAACGCTCAAGCGCGCGCTCGCGAAGGTCCAGACGATCGCGCACCAGATCTTGGAGACATTGGACGCCACCCAGGCGCAAGCCGCGGCATAGTCGTCGATCACGATCAGACGTACGCACTCCCTGATCTTGATCGACGTTAGCGGGATGGGAGTCAGCGACGCGAAATGCCTGAGAGAGGTTAGTGGTGTCGCGTCACCCTAATATACTATTCGCGGACGTAGCGTAAGTCGGCCACGTTTCTCTCGAGTTTACGGACTTCGGCGCATCGCGATGGATGGAGCGTGGATGCCAGCAAAGACCTCGAATAGAGAGAAACAGCCTGTCGAAGCGCGGCCCCGCGCGAGTCGCTACGTTACCTCCTCGAAGGGAAAGTGCCCAGAGACAATGCGCTCGCTCACGAAGCGCCCCGCGGATGGAGCCTTGATTAGCTGGTCATACACATCGCGCGGCACCAGATAGTAGCGATACGTGCCTCGCTCGCGGAACTCGACCTCAAGCGTCGAATTCTGTGGGTCGTACCCCACTGAGCGGATGCTGTCCGATTGAACCAATACTCGCTGCACAAGCGAACCCTCGGTCATACGCGAGTGTATCACTGTGGAGGTTCACTCTGTGTTCCAGTGCCCGCGCGAAAGCAGGTCGGAGTTGTCCCCCATGCCCCGATCGATGGTGCGGCGCCACTCCGCGCCGCAATCGTCGCAGATGTAGTTTATGTAAGTCTCGGTCACTCGGTCACCAGTATATTTCTTGCGGTAGACCTCGTGCAGACCATGGTATCTACCCGGTCCGCTCGGCTTCCGCGCCGTGCACGCTTGGCAGAGCCGCGGTCCAAGATCTGTCGATACGGGTCTCTCGTCCATGAAGGAATGATCGGCAGCACCCGCCTTGACTGTCTGCTTTACAATGTCCTGACCGCTTGATTCTGAGTACCATTCTGCTAGTCCTAAAGACTCGATCGCACAAGCGGATTACCAGTTCCGCCATCCATGAGATAAGATAGGCCGTTCCTGGAAAGACCTCCTTCGAGGACAAGGCATATGACGCGCGGTCGCTCTACCGTAGTAGACATCTTCGCCTGCTGCGGCGGCATTACCTGCGGGTTCCAATGGGCGGGCTTTCGTCCGCTCGGCGGCGCCGACATTCAGGAGTTGTACCTCCGCACCTACGCCCGCAACTTTCCCGACGCGAAACCAATACACGCGGACCTCGCCGAGCTGCCGCCAGCGCAATTCCGCGAAATGCTCGGCCTAGAGCGCGGCGAACTTGACTGCCTCGTCGGTGGTCCACCTTGTCAGGGTTTCTCAAAAAACGTGCCGGCCATCAACCGCTTTCTCGATGACCCACGCAACCAGCTGATCGGGCGCTACCTCGACTACGTTGAAGAGCTGCGTCCGAAGATCCTGCTGCTCGAGAACGTCGCCGAGATCGTCCGTGCCTACGACGGCGCGGTTACGCGCGAGATCATTACCGCGCTCAATTCTTGGGGCTACGAGGTCGATGTCAAGGTGCTCGTCGCTGCCGACTTCGGGGTGCCGCAAATCCGCCGACGCGCATTCTTTTTCGCAAACCGACTCGGGGCGCCGGTCCTATTTCCAACTCACACACATGCACAGGAAGAGGCCCCATCCGACCTCTTCGGTAACGGCCGCCTCTCGCACGTGACGGTCTGGAACGCTATCGGCGACTTGCCGTCGCTCGAGGCTGGCGAGGGCAAGAGTCCTGTGACGTACACGATGCCGCCGCAGTCCGACTACCAGCGGTTAGTGCGCGAGGGTTCCGACCTACTTCACGACCACGTTTCGCGCCCACTTCGCGATCGGCAGCTCGAGCGCGTTCGTGCGCTTCGTGAAGGTGAGGGAGTACAACAGCTGCCGCCTATGCTTCGTCCCAAGTCTGGCTACAGCGGAGCCTACGCGCGACTGCACTCGCAGGGTGTGGCGCGCACCATCACGCGTTGGGTCTTCCACTCAGGGTCCGGACGTTTCTCGCATCCGTTCGATGATCGGGTTATCACCATCCGAGAGGCAGCACGTTTGCAAGGGTTCCCCGACTGGTTCGTGTTCACTGGCACGTACGTGCAAAAGGCTGCCCAGGTCGGTGAGGGCGTACCGCCGCTGATCGCAAAGGCTTTTGCGGAGATCGCGCAGCAGCTACTTCTTGAACGCGGCCGGGCGCACGACCTTGGCCGGAACTTCGTCCTCGACGGCGCGAGCAACGGGCGCGTCCTTGGGGCTGAGAAGTCCCATGACCGCCTCGACGAACTCGTCCGCGTCGATGCGGGCGGGGCTGATTGACACGCGCGTCGCTTGGTCGGGGATGTGGAAAACCTCGAACAACTGTTTTTGGTTCGGGTACCAGCGAAGCTTGAGCCTACCATCGGAAAACCCCTGCAGGCCCGTAGCCGTCGCGTTCGTCCATTTCCATGCAAATGCCTCTTCATTGAAGGGCGGGTAGCTGCTCTCAACAAGCACGAAATTCTTGCGCGCGTTGTCCTTCAGCAGGATGCCGACGCGCGCGTCAGTGACTCCCTGGTACTTGCCGTCCCCAACGACCTTCTCGTTCCAGTGACGGATTAGCGCACGACCAAGATCTTCCGGTGGTGACGTCGCATCCAGCTTGGCAAACCCTAGGGCGACGGCCTTCTTGAAGATGTCGGCACGCTGGATGACTAGCTCGAACTGCGTGCCAGCCGCGAGGTTGCCCCACTGCACCGCCTTAAGCGACCAACCAATGTGTTTCGCTTGATCTACGGCGTCGAACAGTCGCTTTGTTCGACCCTCAACAAGCGGGTTCGGAACAGGGAGCCCTTTCACGTAGTGGAAGGCCGCCTCCCAGATGAAGTCCTCAAGGTCGTCGATGAACGGCGACGCGAAGCACACGGCGATGGCCGTTGCGAGCCTTCTCTCCTGATGGGCCGAAAGGCCGTAGTAAACTGTCGATGCCACTACTTGGAGCGTATGCGATGCCCCTAAGGCCCGTCAACGAGACAGCGAAGCAACGCTCGAGCATCATGTCTCGCGTTCGAAGTAGCGGCTCGACCCTCGAAGGGCGCGTCGCGGATCTACTTGAAGCGAACGGCTTCGCGTACCGTAAGCACGCCGCCGACTTGCCAGGTAGACCTGACTTCGTGCTCCTTGACGCGAGAGTGGTGGTCTTCGTCGATAGCTGTTTCTGGCATGGCTGTCCGCGACATCTTCGGCGACCTCGCACGAACACGAGTTACTGGACCCCAAAGATCGACGCCAACCGGAGGCGTGACGGACGCCAACGTCGAGCATTGAGGCGTAACGGATGGTCAGTGGTGTCCATATGGGAGCACGATCTTAAGCGAGTCCGCGTTCTTCAGCGGCGCATAGCCCGCCTGCGCTCGTCTAAGCTCGTATCCAGCTGAGCCGAGCATAGGCCGACGCTGGACTCGAACCAATCTCCGCGCCGCCATCATCTTCGAAGTTGACAAGGCCTGCTCCCGCGTATTAACCTGTGCCATGAACCGTTAATCAGGAAGGATAGAAATGGAACCCTACCTGACCCTCTTTGGTCACGTCATCACGTTATCGACCCGGCCAACGCCGAGTTTCCTGGAATATCACATTCGGCCGATGGCCGCTCAAGACACCCCTTCGCCCGGCATGATGCTCGCGGTCGAGCTTGGAGTTGACGGAGACCTTATGGCGTACGCCATGGTTCGGGTGTCGAACGCCTGGGAAGCCAATCCGTATGAGGACGCCCACAGTGCGACGCTCGAGGAGGTCATGCCATTCAATCTGGTCTCGCCTTCTGAGGGTGAGTCGCCTGTGATCTACCGCGTTTGCCATGTCGAGCCCCTCGAAATGGCCCTTGTTCGGCCGGACACGGGCGAACTCGTTGATGTGCGATCGGTGACGCGACTTCCGCGCGCCGGCGCACCCGTCTATCTGCCATGGGGTGATTTAATCGCGCGGACACTCGGGCTCATCGATGACCGAACGCGAGCCCTGGATCTCGGGACCATCCGCGGTTCCGAGGAGGTAGCTGCCTTGATTCGCCGCGACGCAATCCAGCGGCACATGTCGATCCTAGGCGCAATCGGTTCAGGCAAGTCGTATACCCGCGGGGTGATCGCTGAGGAACTGACGAGATTGCGCGTACCGCAGGTGAACATCGACGTCAACGGAGAGATGATCAGCGCCGCCAAGGAGCTCGGGGGGAGGACGGTCGTTCCCGGCAAGGACTTTCATGTGCCCCTGAGCGCTTTCACTGCAGGTGACATCCTCAACGCAGTGCCAAGCCTCGGCGGAAATATGGTGGAGCTTGTCCGACACGCCCACGAGGAACTCCTAGGCGATGCGCGGGCGACCCGAGGAACTTTTGGAGTAGAGGAGCTGATCAATAGGATGAATGAGGAGGCACCTAGGCTCGATATGAAGCCCGTGACACTCAGACCAGCGGTTGCCCGGGTTGGTTCTCTCCGCCGCATGCCCATCCTTGGCGCCCCGTTCGATTGGAAGAGCGAACTGACTCCTGGCGCGTTCATAAACATTGACTGTCGCGGGCGATCGCTCACGGAGCTACGCCTGATCGCGGCGTCTGTGGCCCGTGACATCCAGCGCCTAGGCCAGTCGGGAGCCGTACCCTTCATCGCGTTGTCTGTAGATGAAGCACACTTAGTTGCGCCATCGGACGATGAAACTGTCGCAAAGCAGGTATTTCGAGAACTCGCCCGTATCGGTCGCCATATTCGCGTCGGATTGATCATTACAACACAGGCTCCACGCGACATTGACTCGTCCATCCTCGAACGAACACTCACGCGGTTCATCCACACATTGGAGCCACATCAGCTTCCCGGCATTCGTTCGCTGTTTGCGGATGCATCGGAGGACCTGATCAAGCAAATGCCCAAGATGCCGGTCGGTGTATGTGTTGTAACCGGGGCCATCGAAAATATTCGTCACGCTGCTGTGGTGAAGGTTCGCTCCCGTCGCACAACGCACGGCGGCGAGACGCCGGACATATGGAAGGATCTGGACGAACAGCCATGACTGACGACCGGCAAGCACCTGCAATCTCGACTTCGTCGCAACGGGAACGCGAGATCATGCGCCTTCTCCGCGAGAGGGATGAAAGCATGACGGTTGCGGAGATCTTCGATGAGGTGTCTTCTCGCCTGAGCGACTCACGCACCCTTCAGACGTACTACAAGACCGTTAACAGGCTCGAGGCAGCAGGACGCGTTAGTGCGGCTGACGGCGATGGAGCGCGCGTGTACAGTCTTGTCCCCGGAATCTCGCTCGCACATGCCTTTACCCAGGACGACATCAGCGATGCCGTGCTCTACCGGAGGCCCGCTGCAATCCTTGCGGCGATTGAGCATCACAACGAGTACCTAGAGGCGCATCGAGCAACCACTCTAAGGGTGGCTGGTGAGCGTCTCATGGAAGAAACCGACCCCGCCAGCCTCGTGGCCCTGATGCTCCATGAAGATGTCTCAGTGTTTCGTGCCAAGCTCGACGAGTACCAGGACGCGCGGGACGAAACCTTGCGCGCTAGGCTCGAAGATGATCACCGACACCTTCAGCGTACTTACCTGCGAGAACTCGCTCTAACGCACAAGGCTCTCGTACTACCCATGCTAGAAGCATTGGATATTGGCGGCGTCGTGTATTCCCGAGAAGAAGCTGAGAAACAGATTCGTCGGCGCATCTATGGCGATCGCTGTGTCGGCGCGGCCGGCGCACGTCCCACCACGAGCTTGGACAGCACCGTCGCCGGTAGTGACGCGAGCGTGAGGTTCAGTGAACTACGATTCATCAAAGCGGCATCCTACCGCGAGGACGACGGCGGCCTAGTGTCGATAAATACGAGCGTCGCTGTAGAGAAGCTGGCGCCCGAGGCGGCAAAGTCCCGGGGCAGGGCGATGATGACCCACAGCCTTCCTTTGACGCGCGAAGCGATCGATGATCCCAAGAACCGCGGAATGATCATGCTGCGTGTGGCTTTCCCGGATCTCACGGATTCCGCGTTCGAGCATGCGAAACACGGCGCGACCGATGTGGTCCAGTGGCGCGTTGACGTTGCGGTCTTCTCAGGAACGGCTGCTGATGTGGGAACTGGCGAGATACTCCCGCGCCCAAAGGTCCATCTTCGCGACGGAACCGTGGTGCCCCAGGAACGCGAACACAGGCACTATGTCGATAACGATGCGTATGGGGAGTTCACGCGAGAGGGCGTCCGCCATACCCGGCGGATCCTTCAAGAGTTACGTGACTCTCGCTCCCTCCGTGTATTCGGGGGAACGGTGAAATCCACGCAGTCATACTTCTTCGGATCGTTTCTAAACTGGTTCATCCGATCCGGTTCGCGCCGCGGGAGCGAGCCACCCATAGACCCGAACTGGCAGCTTGCCCGCAGCGCTCAACTGCCCGACCACGTGTACATGACCCACCTGTTCGGAGCGCTGCCCCAACTCGAGTTCAACAACTTCTATAGGACCTTCGTGGTCGTGCGCTCCTTCGCATCGACGACCGAGTACTACATGTCAGGAACTCATGTGGAGGAAGCCGGCGGTTGGCCGCAGTTCATTCGGCGGGTCAGGGAGGGGCGGCGGGAGTTCAAAGCTAAGACGGGTGAACCGCCCGACTGGGACGAGGGTGTCGATCTCGAGGATGACGACTTTGTCTACGTGTGCGAACACGGGGAGTACGCTTCGTTCTACATCGGAACCACCGCTGGTCATCCGGCGCCGCTTGTCCCACGTTATGAGTTCATTCTTCCATCGGTTGACAGCGATACTGAACAGCAGAGACAGGCCTCAGTCCTCGACAGCCAGCAAGCGATCATTCACGCGGTCCAACAGGTCGGCTTCATGACCGACCGCGACCACAACATGCTCACGAACCGAACCTTGGTGCGGATTCTCCCGTCCGTGATTCAGCAGGCACACGATGCCTGCAAATCCTTCGGTGGCCAGCTTGAACGCTCGCTCTACGGTGCCGTTGCTGAGCTTCTCTCAAGAGGAAGGCGGCTGCGTTTAGGGAGTGGCGATATACAACTCCGTCCCGCCGATCCCGAGGCCGTCATCCAATCCCTCTTGGCAGGCGCGACTACTGATCCCGACGACGCCGATTCGCCAGATGTCTGAGCCTGAACTCGCGCGCTCGGGACAACTAGTCACCATGGATCCGGAACCCCTAGAGGTCTGAGCACGCCTAACGTCCCACCAGCCGATCCGCCGGCGACAGCTTCTTGTGCGCTCGCCGAGCGCGGGCGCTGGCCGTGGCCTTCGTGTACCGCTGGACCATCTGGAGCGAGTTCCAGCCGGCGATCTGCTGGAGGTCCTCGGCGTAGCCGCCGGCGTCCAGGAAGGCGATCGCGAACGAGCGCCGGAAGCCGTGGATGCCCTTGAAGGGTACGCCGGCGTCCTGGAACCTCCGCCTGAGGCACATTCGGAGCGCATTGAAGGTCATCGGCTGCCCTCGTGTTGAGATCCAAACGTGGTCTGCCAGCGTCGCCGGGCGCTTCCGTAGGTACTTGTCGAGCATCAGCGCGGCCTTGTTGCCCATCGGGACGACACGTTCCTTCCCGCCCTTCCCTGTGACCTTGATCGCCTGTTCATCCATGTCGAGATCATCCATGCGCATGCCGCACAACTCCGACGCGCGGACGCCCGTGTCGTACAGCACGAGCACCATCGCGCGGTCCCGCAGCGAGGTCCAAGACTTTTCGCCACAGGCCTTCAGCACGCGTTCGAGTCCCTCGGTGCCGTAGTGCTCCTTGATTTGATCCGGCACCTTCGGCGGCTTGATGCGGACCATAGGACTCTCGCGGATCTCGCCCTCTTCGAGCAGCCAGCGGTAGAAGCGCTTGAGCGACCGGTAGCGCTGGTTGACCGTCGAAGGTGCGTTGCGACCTTGCATGTCTCCGAGGAACTCGCGGACGTGCTCCGTGCTCATCGACGGGATCGACGGCATGCCGCGGTCGAGCCGAAAGGCCTCCAGTCGGTGGATCGCGTCGGCGTAGATGTTGAAGGTCTTTTCCGTCAGACCCTCGGCGCGGAGGGTCAGCCGGAAGCTCGACAACAGCGCCTGGATGCTGGGGCCGGCGTCCGCCGGATCCGAATAATTGGGCGCACTGGGATGCAAGCTGCGGGTGGGATTGGTCATGGGGCACACCTCCGAATCTCTTACCTATAGATTCGGCAGCGTGCGCCTAATTATGAACTGGAGCGGGAGATGGGACTCGAACCCACGACCCTCTGCTTGGGAAGCAGATGCTCTACCAACTGAGCTACTCCCGCTCGCGGAGCACGTCTGGAGCATAGCAAACGGCGATCGTACGCATCGATCACATCAGCAGTCGTCACGACGGCGCACGCGTCGCGCCAACGAGCGGCCGCCTTCGATGGCGCGAAACGCCAGCCGCAGGTGCGCCGGCGCCACGAAGAAGCTCACGGCGTCCCCGTCGTGCGGCGCCCATCGCTCCTTGTACGCCCCCGCACCCATATCCACCATGCGATACGAAGACGCAGCGGCCCAGCGGAAGAACAACTCGAACAGCCGCGTGCCGACGCCGAACCGCTCGAACGCGTCGTCGCGATAGCTGTTCATGAAGTAGAGCACGCCGTCATACGGCAGCATCGTGATGCCCGCGACCGCCTGCTCGCGATGCAGCAGGCGGAACGCGTGATAGCCGCCGCGCGCGGAGAGATAGCGGGCCGCTTCGACGATATCGTCCGCGATCTGCGCCTCGCCGAACCGGTCGCCGGCCCAGCGCTCGCTCCAGTTGCGCACCACCCACTCCGCGGCGCCCTCACCGTCCACTTCGAGCGCAAAGCCGCCTTCGCGCTCGCAGCGGTTGCGCGCGCGCGCCACGCTCTCGGCGTTGTGCTGCGCCTTCCACAGCGCATCAAAGTCGACGTTCGTCGCAACGCGATAGCGCGCCTTCGTCTCGGGATCCGATGCCACGTCCGGAGTTGCTCCCAACCACTCGTTGACCTTCACCAGGCGCCCCAGCGCCAGGGCTGCATCCCAGCGCGCCGGGCGCATGACGCCAAACGCGTGCGGCACGATGCCATCGCACACCGACTCGTGCAGCTCGAAGCGCTTCCGCAACGCCAGCACCGCCAGCGGCTCGCCCGCCTCGAGCACCAGCGCGATGCACTTGCGCACCCCCCCGCGCTGCTCCGCGAGCAGGCGAAACAACTCCGGCGGGCAGGCCTCCACGTCCGGCAGCGAAGTCACGGCAGCGTCGAGCGTGCTCGACCAACGCTCGTGCCACTCCACCTTCAACCGCGATGGAAGCGGAAGCGCCGACGTCAGCCGCTCGAGGGGCTCGATCAGATCGATGTCGCCCCTCCCCTACCAGTCAGGCAGATTCTCGTCGAGGCCCGGGGTGTTCGTCAGACGCCGCTGATCCGAACCGTCGAGGTTCATGATGTACAACTCCGGATTGCCATCGCGGTCCGTCACGAATACGACGCGATCGTCGGGGCCCGGCTCGCCGTAGTCGTCCTTCGCCGGATCGTCTGTCAAACGCGTGTCCGACGTTGTTGTCGTGTCAGGATTAGTCATGTCGTGTGCGAAGACATCAAGCTGGTCTTCGCCATCGGGGATGGTCGCGTACAGCAGCGTTGCGCCATCGTCGGTGAAATGCGGGCACACGTCGGCAGTATCCGTCGCGATGAGCGTCGCAACGTCGCCGCCGGCCGGTGATACCGAAATCAGGTCGGAGTCCGTGCCGCCGGGCTCGATCCCGGCGAATGCGATCATCGAACCATCCGGCCGCCACGCCGGAAACTCGATGAACTTCATCGGCTCCGTCAGGTCGCGCCGGTTCGATCCGCCCGCGTCCATCAACGACAGGATCCAATTTGCGCCGTCTTGCCGCACAAACGCCACGGTAGAGCCGTCCGGCGACACGCGCGGCTCGTACTCGGCCTCCGGGGTATCCGTCATGCGCCGGACGTCGCTGCCATCGCGCGCCATGCTGTACAGGTCCGTCTCATCCTGACCATCGCGCGTCGACGAGAACACGATCCGTTGCCGGTCCGGCGACCATGCAGGCCCGGCACTGAACGCCTCCCCGTCCGTGAGTCGCGCCCGATCGCCCGTCGCCGGGTCGATGAGGTAGATGTCCATCACGTCGTCGTCGTCGCCGGAAGCTTCGTACACCACCAGCGGCGCATCGAAGTTGAGGGCGGACGGCGCGACCGTTACATCTTCGGGCTGCTCGCCGGACGAGTCGTCGCCCGCGCAAGCGCCGAACGCGACAGTCGTCGCCACCAAGACTGCGACTGTCGTGGCTTGCGCACGCACTATGTGCCGCCTTGGCGCCGCCCTGACCATCATCGGCGCTTGCCTCGCCTCTTGGCCGCGATTGTACGCAATCGCTTGATCACTGCTTGCCGGTATACGTCAGCCGTCCTTGCACCGTGCTTCTTCATACGCTCCCGCTCTGCCTGCTTGCGAAGCTCGCGCCGCTCTGCGCGCTCGTCACGCGGCGTCTCGTCGTTCACTTGTACTGCGCGAGGAAGGCCTCATCGCCCTGGTACAGGTCCTGACCGTCATTGACGCGATCGCGCAGCAAATGCCGGCTGTAGAAGTGCTGCCCCGAAAGCTCCTTCGCCTCGTCGCCGCAGAGATAGATCGCCGCGCGACCCATCGCCTCGGGCTTCTCGAGCATCGGACTCACCCCCGGCATCGTCTCGTCCAGGCGATGGTAGAGGGTACCCGGCGTCGGCACCCAGCCGTACGGCGACAACGCGAAGACGCGGATGTTGTGCTGTTTCACCTCGCCGGCCAACCCCTGCGTGAGTTCGCGCAGTGCGTGCTTCGTCACCTTGTACGAAATGTTGCCCGCGCCCTCCTGGTCCGCCGCGATCGATGAGATGTTGAAAATGACCCCATCGCCCTGCTTGATCATCTGCGGCAGCACGGCCTGGCACGCAACGGCCGCCCCGCGCACGTTGACCCGCCATACCAGGTCCCAGCGCTTCATCGGCATGTCGACCAAATTGCCGGGCGCCATCACGCCCGCATTGTTCACCAGGATGTCGATGCGGCCGAACTCGTCGATGGTCCGCTGTACGGCCGCGCGGATGCTCTCCTCGTCCGTCACGTCGCATCGCACCGCGATCGCCTTCACGCCTAATGCGGTCAGTTCTTGCGCCGTCGAGTAGATCGTGCCGGGCAGCTTCGGATCCTTTACCTCTTCCGTGCGCGCCGCTCCAGCGATGTTGCAGCCTTCCTTCGCGAACTCGCGCGCCATGTATTCCCCGACGCCGCGGCTCGCGCCCGTGATCAGCGCGACTTTGCCTTCCAGCTCTTTCATCTCCATTCCCTTCTTGCGTCTATTGGATGCTCTGATAATTGCCGGAGCCCGGAAGGCAGTTGGTCACCTGCCGTGTACACGAAGGCAGCCTTACGCGTGCCAATCAGAAGTCACACCCGGGATGCCATGGCCGCGCCTCCCTTCTTCGGCTCGGCCGTCGCGGGCCGAGGGCGCGTACGCTCCGGAAGCCGAGTTCACGGTTATACCCGCGGCCCCCGCCGCTGGTCCGGCTCTCGGCCGCCTGCGTACTTCGGCTTGTAGTCCGGCTCCCGCCCCGCCATCTGGTCACGGTGCATGCGGTCGTGCCGATAATACGACCGCAGCCATTGCATCACCGTCAGGCTGCCGAACATCGGCTGCGATGCCGTCCGTTCAAACTGCTCCGGCTCGATGGTCTCGATGAGCGCGAGCGTCGTCGCTCGCTCCTGCCGAAGCTGCGCCGTCAGCTCCCCGACCGTGCGCTCCGTGGCCGACGTCAACGGGATCCCCGGCCGCACCCCGGCGACGCCCGTCAGGTCCGGGCTATCCTCGGCCAGCGCCCGCTCGACCCACGCCCGATACGACGTCTCCATCTCGGCCAGGTGGGCGAGCTGCTGCTTCGCCGACCACTGGGCTTCCCCCTCCGCATCGGGCCGCGCGAAACCCGCCTCCTTGTCCGAGAGTGCTTCAGCCTGGGCAAGCAAGGCATCCCGTTCCGACGTCATCTTGTCAAGTAATTCGCGTATCGCGTCTGGCGTCGCCATTACGGATCCCTCTCGAACCCTCTCGTTCGCCTGGAACGGCAGTAACGCCCTGCCGTCTCCGAGCGTTGATCGTGATGTCAAGCGTAGGAGAGGGAAGAAGTATGGCCAAGCGCGACCCCGAACGCACCCAGAAGATGCGTATCGCCGTTCGCTACCTGCTCGAGCGGGACTGCCTCGCCAAGGGCAACCAGTCCCGGATTGCGGAGCACTTCCACGTATCGAGGCAGCGCGTGCACCAGATCGTCGTCGAAGAGCGGAGGCGCCTCGGCTGGCCGGCCGGCGACGGGCATCTTGTCGCCGAACCCGCCTACGCCGTCGCGGCGCCATCCATCGCGGCGCCCTTTGCGTACGCCATGCGAGAGGAACGGCAGGTATAGGATGGTCAAGCGCAATCCCGAACGCACCGAAAGGCTCCGGATCGCCGTCCGCCACCTGCTCGAGAAGCAGGCCCTTGAGAAGGGCATCCAGTCGACGCTCGCGCGCCACTTCCACGTCTCACGCCAGCGCGTGCACCAGATCGTCGTCGAAGAGCGCCAGCGATCACAGGCAGCCGCCAGCAGCTCGCACCACGTCGGCGTGAGCTGACGCTGGCGCCAGCTGCAAGGCAGAACAACAACAGAGGAGATGGGCCTCTGTTGTTTGTGTCTTGCGAGCGGCGATCCGTGGGATGCATGGTCCGAACTGGCCGATTCCGCATATGATGGCATCCAGGGACCGTACCTGAACGACCGGACTGCATATGGCCACGATCGGCTACATTACGCTAACACTCGAGGCCTACCCCGAGGGCAAAGCCTTCGTCTCGCGCTGTCGAGAACTGGACGTCGCCAGTTGCGGGGATACCGTCGGCGAGGCGATCGAAGCCGTGAGAGACGCTGTGGCCACGTATCTCAACGCCATCGGGGATCTGGGAGAGCGCGCGCGCATCTTCACTGAGCGTGGGATCGAGATCAGCAAGACAAAGCCCCGGGAGGTCCGCGTCGAGTCCAACCTTCCGCCCAATTCCTTCACGGGGAAGGTAGTCCTGCCAATCGCTGCGTGAGCAAGCGTCCGGACAAACCGAGTCGGAAGAAACCGAACCGCAACGTCTACCGCCTCCCACCTGCATCCCGCCTCCCGCCTCTAGCCTCTAGCCCCTAAACCCCAGCCGCTCCGCAGCCGCCATCGCGAAGTGGTCCGTCATGCCGCTGATGTAGTCCGCCACCCGCCGCGACAGCGCATCGTCCGGGCGCGTGTACTCCGACGATGCAAACTCTTCGGGATGCGCCATCAGACGCTCCCACAGGAACTCGATGACGCGACGCGCGCGGTCCGCCTCCGCGAGCCGCTCCTCCCACAGGTACACGCTGTCGAACATGAAGTCCCGCAGCTCGTCGGTGGCCGCGCGTATGCCTTCGCTCATTACGATTGTCGCATCCGCCGGCAGCGCGCCGTCGACGCGCCGCGCCTGCGCCGCCGCGTATGACGCGTCGACGATATCGCTGACCAGCGTGTCGATGCGCTGCGAGTGCGTCTCGCCGAGTGCCCGCCGTGCGTCCCGCGGCAAATCGTCAATCGTCACTACGCCTGCCCGCAGCGCATCAGCGATGTCGTGGTTCAGGTACGCGACGGAGTCCGATAGCCGCACGGTCTGGCCCTCAAGCGTGCCCGCGAGCGGGCCGCCCCACTCCGCCTGCGACCAGTAGCGCTCGCCCAACTCCTCGAAGATCCCCTCACGCGGTTTCGAATGCTTGAGGATGCCCTCGCGCACCTCCCACGTCAGGTTCAACCCCGCGCCCGACGCTTCCAGCATGTCGACGATGCGCACGCTCTGCTCGTTGTGCCGAAAGCCTTCCGGCAGCAACTTGCCGAGCGCTTCCTCGCCGGCGTGGCCGAACGGCGTGTGTCCCAGGTCGTGCCCGAGCGCGATCGCCTCGGCGAGGTCTTCGTTCACGTCGAGCCCGCGCGCGATCGTCCGCCCGATCTGCGCCACCTCGAGCGTGTGCGTCAGCCGCGTCACGTAGTGGTCGCCGAGGGGTGCGATGAACACTTGCGTCTTGTGCTTCAGCCGCCGGAACGCCTTGCAGTGGATGATCCGGTCGCGGTCGCGCTGGTACTCCGTCCGCATATCGGACGGCGCCTCGTGCCGCATGCGGCCGCGCGACTCCGCAGAGCGCATCGCCGCGGGCGCCAGGAGATCGCGCTCGCGTTGTTCGAGCCGCTTGCGAACAGTGCTGTGGGGGTGTGTCATCGGTGGTTATTGTAGGGTATCGCGTTTGAGGTTCCCTGCGACGCCCTGTTGAGAAGCATCTGCTTCCCAACCAGCGCGGCCTACGCGCTGTCCTATAAGATTGGCTCCGCACAACGAAATCGCCGCAGTTATCGACTGTTCACACTTCACCCCGACTGACGGCGCCGCTGCTTGCCTGCAGCGCATCTATCAGTCTATGAAGGTCCTCGCGTTGCTCTTGGAAGATGACGAGCTGGAGAGCCACAACAACCGCTGCCACAACCGCTAATCTTGCTCCCCCTCGCAGTCCGACTCGCTGTAGTCCAAGCATCGCCAACGGCACCATGACGATTGCCGCAGGAGCAAGTAGCCTCGCTGTGTCCGTCGCGAATGGCAGTTGCAGATAGACCCCTAGTAGCAACGCCGCCAGCCCGGCGTATCGAGTCAGAGAACGTGGATGGGCTAGCAACGCGAGCGGGAACAATAGACCCCAGACACCCCAAGTTAGAAATCGAGCGTCTTTGAACAGATCGCTAAGCGAGCCCGGCCATGATGCACCCACGCCGTATGAGCTCCCTTCGGCATCAAATATGAGACGCGGCAGCGCGAATGCCCCGACGCCCAACAATAGTGACAACGCGATAACGTCAACTCGACGAGCATCGACCGCCGCGACGACCAGGGGGCCGACGAGAACAAGCCCAACTTCCTTGTTGAGCACTCCGAGTACTAGCATTGCCAGCGCCCACGCCCCATCTTCGCGAAAGGCTCGCCCAGGTGCCCACCCCCATCGCCGCCATCGATAGCGGGTCAACAAGCCCTTTATCGATAACGAAGAACTCTGCAACCCAGAACGTCGCCGTCGCGCTGCCAAGGCCGACGTAGCGCAACGGCGCTACGACACCAAGCTCCATCTGGACGTAATACAACGACACGAGGAACACACCGAGCGCGACGAACGTGATTGTCCCGAAGCTCCCCGGAACGAACCCCGCGAGCCATGGCGTCAGCACGCGATACGCAAACGGAGCCGGCACAGCGACACCGTCGCTCATCCGAGAGTAATAGACGTTGTCAGGGCACACGTTCGCAGCGCATGCCGCGCCGTCCGAGATCGTACCTTGCCACGAAACCACGACGTAGAGAATCGCCACGAGTGCAAACGATACGGGAGCGACGCGAACCAACATCCGCCGATGATCCCGTTCGACCACTCTAGGTGTCAATCCGACACGCTTAGAAACGCTCGCCGCTAGGCAGAAAGGTCGATGTTAGTTCCTCCATCGACCTTCGGTCGTCAGCTTGGGTGCTAGTACCCGCGCGTCGAGGGGGTATCCATAAAATCGCCGAGCGATTTACAGACGCCGTTGGCCTCGGCCGCGCTATTGTTCTCGGAGGTCTGGGCTACGCCACCCGCTCGTCGGCTTCCCCACCCTCAAACACCATCACGCGGTTGCGGCCGGCGCGCTTGGCGTCGTAGAGCGCCGCATCGGCGAGGCGCAGCAGATCTTCGGGGCTGCGCGCGCCCGATGCGTGGCCTTCGGCGACGCCGATGCTCACCGTGACGCTCGTGTGGTGCTGCCGGTCCACCCAGAAGTCCTGCGACGCCACCCGCTCGTTCCACGCCAGCGCTGCGTCCGTCGCGCGCGGCAGCGTCAGCGCAGGCATCACGAACACCAACTCATCGCCACCGTAGCGCGCGGCGATGTGTCTGGCGCCCGCCGCCTCGCGCGCGAGCGCGCCGAGTTGCCGCAGCACTTCGTCGCCCGCGTCGTGGCCGTAGGTATCGTTGATCTGCTTGAAGTGGTCGACGTCCGCCATCGCCACGGACAACGGCGAACCCTCGCGGTGCGCCCGTTCGCACTCCGCGTTCAGCACCTCGTCTATGTAGCGGCGATTCGGGATGCCCGTTAGAGCGTCGGTGCGCGCCAGCAGGTGCTCCGAGCGCATACTGTCGAGCAGCTTCTCGTTCAGCGCCGCCAGGTGATGACGCGACTCCGCCAACTCGTGGTACATCTGGATGCCGCGGATCGTCATCGCCGCCTGCGACGCGAGGTCCACGAGGTACGCGATGTTCTCGAACGTCTGCGGCAGGTTCGATGCATAGCTCATGCAGCCGACCGCCTCGCCTTTGACGATCAGCGGCACGACGGCAGCCGAACGGATCAGCGCCGCCCGGAAGAACGCCCGCGCCCGCTCGTCGATCCGCGGATCGTTTTGGATGTCCTGCATCAGCACCGGTTCGCCCGTGCGGAACGCCTCGACCTGAATCGGGTTCGGCTTGCGCACGGCCGCCACCCAGCGTTCGCCCTGCGCCGTGGCTGCGCCCATGTTGTTGATCGCGCGCCGCACCATCGCACCCGAAGCTGCTTCGTAGACATCGATCGTCACCGACGTCATGCCCGAAACGCCGGCGATGATGGTGCACAGTTCGCGCAATACGTCTTCGATGCTGTCGTTGTCGGAGATCAACCGCGCGATGCTGCCCAGCGCGCTCACCTGCTCGTGCTGCTGCGCCGAGCGCCGTGCCTCCAGCGAACGCTGCAGTGCGATCGCGAACGGCGCCAGCGCCGCGTCGAAGAAGCGCATCGCATCGTCCGGCACGCCGCCAGGCCAGTCGCCGCGCACGACGATCATCTCGGCGCCGAGCATTGTCGCCGAAGGCCGCGCGGCGAACGCCGTCAGGTCGCGCGCACCTTCGAGCGGCGCAAATCCGCGGGCACGATCTTGCTCGAACCGAAAGGACAGCGGCCGCCCCGCGTCGGTAAGCTTGCGATGAATCACCCAGAGCGCGTTGTTGTCGGGCAGTGGCTCGTCGCAGAGCCGCGCGAAACCCTCGCCTTCGTCCGCAAACACCACGGCGACATCGCGCGCGCCGAGGCCTTCGCGCAGGAGCGCGCGCATCTCATCGAGCGCAGCCCGCGGCGCACCCGTCGAGGCGATCTGCGTCATGCGCGCGAGGCGCTCAATCTGCTGCATCAGCGCCGGTCGCCTCGCGCATCGCTCTGGCGCCCGCGTCGCGGCGGCGGCACGAAGCTGCCAAACGGGATCAGCGCCGAGGGCGTGAGCGCCCACGCGCCTGCCCGCGGCGACCATGCAACGCTGCGTTCATCCGTGCGCGGATCCGCGGTCTTCCGCTGCGCGTCCTTACGTGTGCCGAACCTCATGCCAACCACCTCTATCAGAGAGATAATCGGCGGTCGCGGCTCCAGATTCAGGCTTCCGCTCGGCGCGATCGCCCCGCACCATCACCACCCCGGAGGATCAGGTGCCAGCACTCATCCTGCGGACGTTATGTGGAGCCAGTTAGTGCGTCTTCATTCGCCGCTGCTGCGCTGCGATGCCGCGCGGGCTTACCCCCCCCCCTCGACGGTGGCCCGGCGGCGCCTGAAGCTAGGCCGTCCACCGCAGCAGCAACTGGTACAGCCGGAACAGCAGCCGCGTGCTGTCGAAGACGATCACGTCCGGCCGCTGGTTCAGCTTCGGCTCCACGTGCTCGAACAGCCGCACTTCATCGAAGTGCGCGGTCCCGCGTTCGCCGATCGCATCCTCCAGCCGCCGCGACTCCGTGTACGGGATGAACGGGTCCGCGCGGTCGTGGATGATGAACAGCTCCGCCTGCACCCGCTCGATGCTCGTGCGCGGCGAAAGATATTCGAGCTCTGACACCGCCGATGCCGGCAGCCTGTTGATCAGCGCCGGCACCGCCGCCGGATCTTCGTTGGACAGGAATTCGTACGAGCTGCGCCCGATCGGCGAGAGCGTCGCCAACTCCGCCGGCCGCGGCTGGTCGTCTCGCACGAACCAGCGCCAGAGCAGGTCGCGGTCGTCCCCGTCCTCGACCGAGCGGATGATCTGTTGCGCCATCACCTCTTCGGCGTGTTCGCGCGGCGTCCACTCCTCGGCGACCTCGCCGTACTCAATGTGGTGCGTCGCGATCGCGCCGAAGGTCTGCAGCGCATCGAAGTAGCCGCCGAACGACACCACGTGATCGACCTCGTCGGCGATACGCGGGTCCGCCGCCGCCACGAGCGCCAGCGACCCGCCGACGCTCGCGCCGAAAAACCCGACGCGTGCCGGATCCACCGTCGGCAGTGACTGCACGTACTGAAACTCCGCCACCAGCGCGTCGATCTCCTCCGCCACGACCTCCTCATCGTCCAGGCGTTCAGAGAACGGCACGACGATCACGACCCCGGCCCGCGCCGTGTCCTCCGCGATGCGCACCAGCCGCGGCTCGTCCAGGTCGAGCGGCGGCGCACCCATCGAGAAGACCACGCCCGGATGGTTGTCACCGGACGCCGGCATATACAGGTCCGCTTCGATACTGCGCGGCCCGTTGCGGCTCTCGTACTCGATCGTGATGCGCTCGCGCGTCGGCGCCTCGGTGATGAACTCGATCGGCCGCAGCGGCAGATCGACCTGAAGCACCATGTCCGGCAGGTAGATCGCTGCGAGCACCGCCACCCGTCCGCGGTGCGTCAGGCTCAGCAGGAACGGCATGCCGCCGATCAGCGCCAGCGCGAGTAAGAGCGGCCAGATCCGTATGAGGAAGCGACGGAGCAAATTCATTCTTCGCCGAAGTCTAGCGGCTCCCCCTGCTGGTCAATCGCGCCGGTATAATCCCGCCCATGTATTCCCGGCTCACCTGGATGGACTGGACCATGCTCTCGCTGATCGCGCTGCTCGCGGCGTTCCACGCGGCGACGCTCGGCGGCGTCTTTCGAGGCGAAGACGCAGGCACGGGGCCGGCGTTCTTTGACCTCAGCCGCCTGCCCGAAGGCAACGCGCCCACCGGCCTCCGCGAACCGACCGCCGCCGACCGCGCCGAAGCCGACGCCAGCCCCGACCTGCCCGGCCGCTTCGTACCGACGCAGGGGAAACGCCACAGCGGCGTCTGGCCGGGCGACCGTGTGCCGTACTGCCCCCAGGGCGAAGTGCGCAGTGATTGTTACGCATCACTGCCGCCTTCATCGGGTTTGCACGCGCCCGTGCAGCGCGCCGTGCGCCTCGAGGACGGCTCGGTGACGCCGCTGCCGCCGAACCCTGGTGTTTATGAGTTCAATCTCCCGCGCGAGGCCGTCCCGCACCTGCAGGAGCACGCCGGCGTGTTCGTCGGCTACAACTGCGCCACCGACGCTTGTCTCGACATCATCCCCACGCTCGAAGCGCTTGTCATCGAAGAATTGTCCGTCGGCGCGCGCGTCATCATGGCGCGCTTCAGCGACCTCCCGCCGGACACGATCGGCCTCGCCAGTTGGACCCGGGTCGATACGTTCGACGCGACGGAGTTCGACGCCGTGCGAATCAGCGCTTTCATCAAGACGCATAGCTGCCGCTTCGACCCCGAAGGCTTCTGCAGGGAGGACGCTCCGCAATCGTGACGCGCCCCCGTGCCTGCTTGCCAACGCTACGGCGTGGCTAGCGACGGCTGCCCGCGGTCACTTGTGAATAATTGCCCAATCGTGCGACAACCCCCACAATGCACTCGTGAGTTCCATCCAGCAATCCATCCCGCTCGTCGGCCAGAACGTCGAAGAGGCCGTCGATACCGATGTCGAGCAGAACATCCTGCTCACCGGCGTCGACACCGTCATGAACTGGGCACGCAGTTCGTCGCTGTGGCCGACGATGTTCGGTCTCGCCTGCTGCGCGATGGAGATGATCGCCACCGCCACCCCCCGCTACGACATCTCGCGCTTCGGCGCCGAGATCTTTCGCGCTTCGCCGCGCCAGGCTGACCTGATGATCGTCTCCGGCACCTGCACGTGGAAGATGGCGCCCGCGATCCGTCGCATCTGGATGCAGATGCCCGATCCCAAGTGGGCGATCTCGATGGGCGGCTGCGCGATCATGGGCGGCCCCTTCGCGTACGCGTACAGCGTGCTCCCCGGCGTCAATCTCATCGTCCCGGTGGACGTCTATGTGCCCGGTTGCCCGCCCCGCCCGGAATCACTGCTCACGGGCTTGATCATGCTGCAGAACAAGATCATGGACTCGCGCGTCACCGGCCAGCGCGAGACCCCGCAGCCCGACGGCGACTTCAGCCGCTACCTCCCGCCCGACGACCCGATCCGGCGCGAACTCGAATCACTTTTCCCGCCGTATCCCGAGTTCAAGGCCGAAGAGTCGGCGCTCTGGGAGGGCTAGCCAGCCCCACGTGCGATCTGCCCAAAGGCGCACACAGCATAGCCGCGTATCCCTGCCGCATTCATCGAGGTTGCAAGACGTGCAACTCCCTGCTGCATTCACTCAGGTAGTGATGAGCGTCCACGGCGAACGCGGACGCGCCTGGCTCGAAGCGCTGCCGGCGCTCCTCGACGACATCGCGCGCGAGTGGCGCATCGAGATCCGTGAGCCGTTCGCGCTGTCGTACAACTACGTCACGCGAGCGCGCACGCACGACGGGGCGGACGTCGTGCTGAAGGTGGGCGTGCCATCGCAGGCGCTGGCGAACGAGATCGCCGCGCTGCGCCACTTCGATGGCCGCGGCGCCGTGCGGTTGATCGCCGCCGATGTCGCCCGCGGTGCCATGCTCCTGGAGCGCGTCATCCCCGGCGACACCCTCAAGGACGTCGATGATGACGAGTCCGCCACGGCGATCGCTGCCGACGTGATGCGCGCCATGTGGCGTCCGCCGCCGTCCCGGCACGACTTCCCGACGGTCGCCGAGTGGGGACAGGGCTTCACGCGGCTCCGCCAGCACTTCCGCGGCGGCACCGGGCCGCTGCCCGCGCGCCTCGTCGCGATGGCGGAACACACTTACGGCGATCTCGTCGCCTCCTCCGCGCCGCCCGTGCTGTTGCACGGCGACCTCCACCACGAAAATATGTTGCACGCCGCGAACGGGCGTTGGCTCGCCATCGACCCGCAGGGCGTGGTCGGCGAGCCGGTGTATGACACCGGCGCGCTCCTGCGCAACCCGCACGAATGGCTCGCCGGCGCGGCCGATCCGGCGCGCCTTCTGTCACGCCGCGTGACGATCCTCGCCGAGCGCCTCGGCTTCGACCGGCAGCGCATCCTCGACTGGGCGATGGCCCAGGCTGTTTTGTCGGCGTGGTGGCACATCGAGGACCACGAGGCCGGCGGCATCGAATCCGCGATCGCCGTGGCGGAGGTCTTCGCGGACATGCGCTAACCGCGGTGTCGCGTCACGCGCTTCGTCGCGCGGCGACGAGTCGGCGCGTCGCCGCCGAAATTCTTCACGTTGCTGCAAGCTTCGGCCGTCAACCTACCGACGCCGCCGGACGTTTTATGTACTGCGCGGCGAGCGGGTCCTGGCTCTGACCTCCCCCATCCCTGGCCGGACCTGCTCGTTGCACTTCTTCCCGCCCGCCCCACGTCGCCATTCCCACCTCGATCAGAGGTAAAATCATTCGATGACACGCTGCGCCCGATCAGAACAAATGGTCTTGACACCGCACGGCCGCCGCCCTAAGATTGCGCGGTCGATAGATCGTTTGTTCTAGCCCGTCGGGCTATGCGCTGTGGGCAGGAGGCACGCCATGGCAAGGAATGAAAAGACGCCGGCATACTCTGGGAACGATCCCGTGAAGAAGGACCAGGCGCTCAAAGACGCACTCGCCGATATCGAAAAGCGCTACGGCCACGGCGCCATCATGAAACTCGGCGATGCGCGCGACTTCAAGGTCGAGGTCGTCTCCACGGGCTCGCTCGCACTTGATATGGCGCTCGGCGTCGGCGGGCTGCCCCGCGGGCGCATCACCGAGATCTACGGCCCGGAAGGCGCTGGCAAGTCGACGCTCGCGTACCACGTCGTCGGATCCGCGCAGAGGACCGGCGGCATCGCCGCCTATATCGATGTCGAGCACGCGCTCGACAAGGACCACGCCGAATCGTGCGGCATCAACGTCGCCGAACTGCTGATCTCGCAGCCCGACACCGGCGAACAGGCGCTCGAGATCTGCGATGCGCTCGTCCGCAGCAACGCCGTCGATGTCATCGTTGTCGATAGCGTCGCGGCGCTTGTGCCCAGAGCGGAGATCGAAGGCGACATGGGCGACTCGCTTCCCGGCCTGCAAGCGCGCCTCATGTCGCAGGCGCTCCGCAAGCTCACCGCCGTCATCTCCAAGTCCCGCGCGACGGTCATCTTCATCAACCAGTTGCGCGAGAAGATCGGCGTCGTCTTCGGCAACCCGGAGACCACGCCCGGCGGTCGCGCACTCAAGTTTTACAGCTCCGTGCGCATCGAACTGCGGCGCGCCGAATCACTCAAGCAGGGCACCGACATCATCGGCAACCGCGTACGCGCCAAGGTCGTGAAGAACAAGGTGGCGGCGCCGTTCCGCACTGCCGAGTTCGACATTCTCTTCAGCGGCAAGCACCGTGGCATCAGCCGCGAAGGCGACATCGTCGACCTCGGCGTCGATGCGAATGTCGTCAAGAAGATGGGCGCGTTCTTCAGCTACGGCGAACTCCGTCTCGGCCAGGGGCGCGAAGCGGCGAAGGAATACCTGCGGCAGAACCCCGACCTCGCGCGCGAGATCGAAGAGCTGATCGTCTCGATGACGCCGGGCGCCGTCGCGGCGGCCAGCGCGAATGGCCATGCTGCCGCCGCGATCGTCGAGCCGGACGAACCGCCGGTACAGGCATAGCGTCGCGCTCGCAACGCCGGTCGATTGATGATGGCCTACGACTACTTCGTTGCGTCGCGATACCGGAACAAGCAAGCGGTGCTCGACCTCGTGAGCCGGATTCGCGCGCGCGGCAAGTCCGCCTACTGCTTCTTCGAATCCGACGAAGCACAGTTCGGAGTTGTTACGCCTGATGAAGATCCGGAAGCGATTATGCAGAAGTTCGAGTCGCTGATCGGCTGGCGCGACGATCCGAAGGTCATAGCGATCTTCGAAGCAGACATGAAGGCGCTCAGGGATTCCGCCGCCATCATCCTCCTGCTGCCCGCAGGCAAGTCCGCGCACATCGAGGCGGGCGTTGGCTACGGACTCGGCAAGAAACTGATCCTGATCGGCGAGCAGCATGAGACCGAGAGCCTCTACCTGATCTTCAGCGAGGCGTACGCGTCCGTCGAGGAGTTCGTGGCCTCCATGAGCGACAATTGATGCTCGTCACCGCAGTCGTACGCAAACCGCGCCGAGCCGGCCGCGTCGACGTGTACGTCGATGGCGAAGTCGCGTTCGACGTGCAGCGCGATACCGCGCGCACCAGCGAACTGCGTCCCGGACGCAGCATCGAACCGGCAGAGATCGAGGCGATCATCGCCGCCGACCGCAAACGCCAGGCGCTCGAGGCCGCGGTCGCACTACTCGCGCGCCGTCCGCGCAGCGAGCGTGAGGTGCGCAGCCGGCTCGCGCAACGTAAGTTCCCAGCGCCCATCATCGAAGAAACGATGGCGCGTCTCGATGCACTCAAACTCATCGACGACGCCGCGTTCGCGCGTTACTGGGCCGAAACTAGAGATCGCACGAGTCCGCGTGGCCGGCGGCTCGTCACGCAGGAATTGCGCAGCCGCGGCGTCGATGCCGGCATGGCCTCCGAAGCGACCGCCGAACTATCCGATGCCGATGCCGCGTACCGCGTGGCTTCTCGGCGGGCGCGCTCGCTGGCGGCCGCCGACTACCAGACCTTCCGCAACCGGCTCGGCTCCCTGCTGCAGCGCCGCGGCTTCGGCTGGGACGTCGCCGGCGCCACGGTCGAACGCTGCTGGCAGGAACTCGGACGCGCGGCCGCGGAGGATGATCTCGTATCTGGCATCGAGTAGGCTGATCCGGTGAGCCTCCGCACGGTTATCGTCTCGCTGCTCATCCTCGTCGCGTTCATCGGAGCCTCATGCGGCGGTGGGAACGGCGGTACATCCGCGCCCACGGTCGAGATCGAAGGGTACGAACTGACGGGGCCCAGCCGCGAAGGTTCGCTGATCCTCACCCGGCCCGACGGCCTGTACGAGTTCACGATCGCGGGCGCAGAGATGCAACCCCTGGTCTCGCCCGATGAACCCGGCTCGTTCATCTTCGACCCCGCGATCTCGCCGCAGGCGACGCAGATCGCCTACGTCGTGCAGCCGCCGCCGCGCGTCGTTGACGGCGCGTACGACTCGGGCTCGGATATCTGGATCGCCAACCGCGATGGCACCAACGCGCGTCTGCTGTACGAGCATGAAGAGCCAAATCAACTCACACGCTTCCCGCACTGGGCCGATGAGAACACCGTCTACGCGATCATCCAGGTCATCGAGCAGGTCGAAGGGATCACGCAGGTGGTGTACACCCTGCAGCGCATCGACGCGGGAACCGGCGAGCGCGCGATCGTGCTCGAAGATACCGTGGCGTTCGACATCTCCCCGGCGGGGACACGCATCGTCTATGCAAAGCTCGATCCGACGACGAGCGAGACATTGCACGCCGTCGACATCGACGGCCAGGGAAACGCCGCGGAGCTCGTGCCCGTCGATGAGGCGCTTGCGCCGTTCAATTCGCCGCACTTCTCCCCCGCCGGGGACCGTATTGCCTTCGCCGCCGCCGATCAGAACGCAGCGCCGCCCACCGGCCAGCTGTTCGTAACGAGCCAGCCGGTGGCGACAACGCTCAATGGGCTGCCGGAGGACATCTGGCTCATCGACGCCGATGGCAGCCGTCCGCAACTCGTCGCCAGCCTCCAGGAAGACATACCGGCGCTCACCTGGGGCGGGGACGGCGAATACATCTACGTCCTCGGCGTGAACGCGCTCTACGAGATCAGCCTCGGGAATGGCGCCATCGAAGAGATCGGCGAAGGCGCCTTCCATGGCCAGCTCGTCTGGGCGCCGGGAGAGTGACGTGAGCGTCGAATCCGAAACTCGCGACTTCTCGCAAGCGCAGCTTCGCATCGAAGAACTCCGGACGCTCATTGCCTACCACGAGCATCGCTACTTCGTCCTCGATGCGCCGGAGATCTCCGACGCCGAGTTTGATCAGCTCATGGCGGAACTGCGCGCGATCGAATCGGCGCACCCGGAGTTGATCGCGCCCGATTCGCCCACCCAGCGCGTGGGCGGAGCGCCCGTCGAGACCTTCGGGATCGTCGAGCACCGGGTCCCGTTGCTGTCGCTCGCAAATGCGTTCGATGCCGGCGACCTCCGCGCGTGGCATCGGCGCGTTTCGAACCTGCTCGAGCGCGACGACTTTCAGATGGTCGTGGAGCCGAAGATCGATGGACTCGCGGTCGCACTCGTCTACGACAACGGCCAGCTCCACACCGCTGCCACGCGCGGCGACGGCGCGCGTGGTGAAAACATCACGCAGAACGTGCGCACCATCCGCACCATTCCGCAGCGCTTCCCCACAAAGGGCGCGCCCGGCCGTTTCGAGGTCCGCGGCGAGATCTTCATGACCAAGAGCGGCTTCGAAAAGCTCAACTACGACCGCGGCGAGGCCGGCCTGCCGTTGTTCGCGAGCCCGCGCAACTCCGCCGCAGGCTCTGTGCGCCAGCTCGATCCGAAGGTGACGGCCAGCCGCCCCCTCGATGCGTTCATCTACCAGCTCGGCTGGCAGGACGATGGCAAGGCGTTCGCTTCGCACTGGGACGTGCTGAAGTGGTTCGAGAAGCTCGGCTTCAAGGTGAATCCGAACATCGCTCGTTTCGACACGATCGACGAAGTAGCGCAGTTCTCCGCCGACTGGACCGAGAAGCGCGAATCACTCGACTACGAGATCGACGGCATCGTCGTGAAGGTCGACTCGCTCGCCTATCAGCGTCAACTCGGCGTCGTCGGCCGCGAGCCGCGGTGGGCCGTCGCGTTCAAGTTTCCGCCCACGCAGGCAACGACGAAACTCCTCCGCATCGATGTCAACGTCGGCCGCACGGGCACGCTCAACCCGTTCGCCGTGCTCGATCCCGTGCGCATCGCGGGGGCGACGGTAAAACTCGCGACGCTCCACAACGAAGACGACATCCGCCGCAAGGACATACGCGTCGGAGATATCGTCATCGTGCAGCGCGCCGGCGATGTCATACCGCAGGTCGTCGGGCCCGTGCTCACAAAGCGCGCTCGCAGATCGAAGCCCTTTGCGATGCCCACGGCATGCCCTGTCTGCGGCACGGAGGTCGTCCGCCCCGCCGGCGAGGCGGCGTACTATTGCCCGAACCGCCAGTGCCCGGCACAGCGATATCGTCTGCTCGAGCACTTCGTCAGCCGCGGCGCCATGGATATCGATGGTATCGGCGAGTCGCTTGCCTACGCGTTGATGGATCGCGGCCTCGTCCGCGACGGCGCCGACCTCTACTTCCTGCACGCGAAGCGCGACGACCTGTTGGGCCTCGAACGCATGGGCGAAAAGAGCGTCGATAAGCTGTTGCGCGGTATCGAGGCGAGCAAGAAGCGGCCGCTCGGGCGGGTGCTCGTCGCGCTGGGTATTCGCCACGTCGGCGGCGAAGTCGCATCGACGATCGCCAATCATTTCGGCAGCATCGATGCGATCATGGACGCCTCGGTCGCCGACATCACCGCCATCCCCGGCATCGGCGAGAAGATTGCCGACAGCATCGGCGAGCATTTCGCGCTCGACGAGAATCGCGCCGTCGTCGAAAAGCTGCGCAAGGCCGGCGTCAACCTCCGTGAAAAGGCCGGCGGCGCGCGCGAGGGACCGCTGAGCGGGCTGTCGTTCGTGGTCACCGGCCGGCTCGAGCGCCTGTCGCGCGACGCTGCGGAGTCACTCGTCAAACGTTGCGGCGGCGCTGTGTCCGCCAGCGTCACGAAGAAGACGAATTATCTCGTCGTGGGCGCTGAACCGGGATCGAAGCTCGCGAAGGCGGAGAAACTGGGCACGGCGATCCTCGACGAGGATCAGTTCCTCGCGCTGCTCGCCGAACACGGCATTGAGGCGTAGTCAGGCGGCAGGCTCTTCGCGCGTCGGGTCGAGGTCCTCGTCGTGGCCGTCGTGCATGCGGTGACCGGTGTTGTCACGCAGGTCGGGGCGCGATGCCATCAGGCGCTCGAACGAGTCGACGACATGCGGATCAAACTGCGATCCGCAGTTGGCGCGCACTTCCGTCATCGCTTCTTCGTGCGACATCGCCGCGCGGTACGGACGGTCAGAGGTCATCGCATCGTACGCGTCGACGATCGAAAAGATGCGCGCTTCGAGCGGGATGTTCTCTCCGGCGAGGCCGAACGGGTAGCCCATGCCGTCGTAGCGCTCGTGGTGGTACAGCAGAATCGGCAGCGCCTTCTCCAGGAATCCGACCTTCGACACCATCACGCCGGCCAGCAGCGGATGCTTGCGCATCGCTTCCCATTCCATGGGCGTGAGCTTCTTCGGCTGCTTGAGCACCGCGTCGGGCACGCCGATCTTGCCGACGTCGTGCAGCAGCGCGCCACGCTCGATATCGACGAGCCCGCTCTCCGTGACGCCCATGAACTTCGCCAGTTGCACGGTGAGCTTGGCGACGCGCTCGCAGTGGCCCTCCGTGTCATTGTCCTTCGCATCGAGCGCCGCCATCAGCACCTTGAGCGTGGTGTCGTAGCTGTTCTCCAGTTCGTTCGCGTCGGAGCGCACGCGCGCGAAGAGTTGCGCCTGTTCGACCGCCGCGACCGCCTGGCTCGCCAGATCCTCCACGAGACGCACCTCGGCCGGCGTATAGTTGTGCGCGCCGGCAGCGCGCAGCACGGCGACGGCTCCGACCACCCGGTCGCGCATCGCCAGCGGCACGCAGAGCAACGGCGACGAGCCGTCGATCTCCGGCGTCTGCCCCAGCAGTTGCGTATAGGTGCCCGCTGACTGTGTGGTCACGACCGTCTGGTTCGTCGCGATGCAGCGTCGTATGAACCACTCGTCGAGCGCGCGCTGGTGCAATGTCAGGTCGCCCGTCGTGCGGTCGTACGTCGTCTTGAGCAGCAGGTCATTCGTGTCTTCATCGAGCAACGCCACCAGCCCGAAGCGGCCATGTGCCAACCCCGTCGCATCGGCCGCGAGCTTCGTCAGCACATCGTGCAAGTCGAGCGAGGAGCGAAGTTGCTCGCCGGTCTCGAAAAGATACTTGAGACGCAGGTGTGATTGCACGTGCGTCAAGATGCCCCACCAGAACGCGAACTGCAGCAGCACCCACGCGCCCGCCGTGAAGAGCACGCTGATCACGATGATCTCCCGCTGCGCATGCGTGATGGCGGCGTCGACCGCACCGGCGTCGTGGCCGACCTCGACGACGAACGCTCCCGTCCGCGTCGATGTCACGAACAGTCCCTCGCCGGCCGCCTGTTCGCGTCGCCAGGCAAGACCGCTCTGCGTGAACAGGGCGGGGCTCTCCGGCGCACCACCCCTCGCGAAAACCTCGGTCCCGTCGGCGGAAACGATGCGTACGTAGCGCGTGCTGCCCGAAAGCAGCGGCTCGACGGCAGCGGCCGTCAGATCGGCGTCGAAGTCCTCCGCTCGCTGCGGCAGCGTCACCGCGATCGGTTCAGCGACGAGTTCATGCGTTTCGCGAGCGACGATCTGCTCGTGCCACCCGGCCGCAAGCTGCGTCGCGATGTACGCGGCCGTGACGAGCGCAAGCGCGCACACAGCAAAACTGACGCCGGCGAAGCGCACGTAGGGTCGCGAACCTGAATAGCCGCCCATATCACCTCATGAGGGGTTCCGACTGGTGAATCATCGGCGTTCAGCTTCGCTCGCTACAGCCTTTATCGCCGTCTCCGCGCGTCAACGATCGACGAGCGTAGATTCAACGCGATGCTATAGTGATGGCCATGGAAACCAAGCTCCAGGCTCTCCACCGCATCGTGGGTGAGATGAATTCGGCGCTCGTGGCCTTCTCGGCCGGCGTGGATAGCACGTTCGTCGCCGCCGCCGCTGCCGACGTCCTGGGCGAGCGCGCCCTCGCGGTCACCGGCGTCTCCCCGTCGATTCCTGCATCGGAGGTCGAAGAGGCGAAGGCGCTCGCCAGCCAGATCGGCATCCGGCATGTGCTGCTCGATACGTCCGAGATGGACAGCCCCGGATACGTCGAAAATAGCCCCCAGCGGTGCTACTTCTGCAAAACCGAGCTCTATTCGCTGCTCGAAGACATGGCGCGGCGCGACGGCTACGCCTACGTCCTGGATGGCTGCAACCTCGACGACCTCGGCGACCACCGCCCGGGACGCGTCGCAGCGGCCGAGCACTGCGTGCGTAGTCCGCTTATCGAAGCGCAGCTCTCGAAATCCGAGATCCGCGAGCTATCGAAGGACCGCGGGCTGCCGACGTGGGACAAGCCCGCCATGGCCTGTCTGTCGTCACGCATCCCATACGGTACGCCGGTGACGGTGCAAGCGCTCGACCGCATCGGCGCGTCGGAGGCGTTCCTCCGCGGCCTCGGCATACGACAGTTGCGCGTCCGCCATCACGACGACGTCGCACGCATCGAGGTCGATGCGGACGCGCTCGCGATCGTGGTGGAGCATCGCGAACGCATCGTGCGGCGCCTCAAGAACTTGGGCTACAAGTACGTGACGCTTGATCTCGCCGGCTTCCGCTCGGGCTCGATGAACGAAGGTCTGGCGAACGCGACGCAGAGTTCGACGATCGAACTCATCTCCCTCAGCTAGCGTCGGCGCTCTTCCGCGCGAACTTGCGGACGGCTTCCGCCGCGCCGGCGAGCGGCACGATTGTGCCGTCCTTCTCGGTGCGCAGTTTTATCTCGGCGCCGCCGTTCTCGATGCTCCGCGGGCTGACCGTCACGCGCACGGGCATGCCGAGCAGGTCAGCGTCGTTGAACTTGACGCCGGCCGAGCCCTCTTCGCGGTCGTCATACAGCACCTCGCACCCGGCATCTTGTAGCTGCTGGTACACCTGCTCGACACTTTCGCGCACGCCGGGCTTGTCGTAGCCCAGCCCGACGAGATGCACGTCGAACGGCGCCAGTTCGGGCGGCCAGATGATCCCCCGTTCGTCGTGGTTCGCCTCGATCGCGCCCGCGAACACGCGTCCCACACCGATGCCGTAGCAGCCCATAACCGGATGCTGCAGGTTGCCCTCTTCGTCGGCGTACGTCGCTTCGAGCTTTTCCGTGTACACCGTGCCGAGCTTGAAAACGTGGCCCATCTCCATACCGCGCTTCGCCTCGAGCTGCCCGCCGCAACGCGGACATGCATCACCTTCGCGCGCGAGTGAGATATCGGTGACGATGTCGGCCTGCCAATCACGGCCATGATTCACGTTGCGAAGATGCACGTCAGGCTTGTTAGCCCCCGCGACGAGGTTCCGCGAGTCGAGCACCGTATCATCCGCGACGATCGTGATGTCCTTCAGTCCCACCGGCGAAGCCGACCCCGCGACCAACCCGTGTTTGCGCACGCCATCATCGTCCAGCAGCGTCAGCTCGACGGCCTTGAGCGCGTTACGAAGTTTCGCCTCGTTAACCTCGAGGTCGCCGCGGATCGCCACGAATGCGGGCTTGCCGTCGGCCTCGTAGAACACCGCCTTGAGCGTGCGATAATGCGGCACCTTCAAAAAGTGCACCAGGTCGTCGATGGTCCTCTGTCCGGGCGTCGCGACCTCTTCCATGGGCTGCGGGTCTTCCGGAGGCAATGCGTGCTTCTTGTGGTCCGCCTTCTCGTCCGTCGCCGCGTAGTTGCAGCGAGGACATATCAGCACCGTCGACTCGCCGACGTCCGTGATGAAGATGAACTCTTCGCTGTCGCGCCCGCCGATCGCTCCCGAGTCGGCAAGCATCGGCAGCGTGGGCACGCCGCACCGCTCGAAGATCCGGACATACGCGTCGCGCGCGGCGTTGTAGCTGTCGTCAAGCGCTTCCCACGTCGCGTCGAAGCTGTACGCGTCTTTCATCGTGAATTCGCGCACGCGCATCAGGCCGCCGCGCGGGCGCGCCTCGTCGCGAAATTTCGTCTGGATCTGGTAGACCATGAGCGGCATGTCGCGATAGCTCTGCACCTGCCGCTTGAACAGGTCTACGACGACTTCCTCGTGCGTCGGACCGAGCACGAACTGGCGTTCTTTGCGGTCCTGCACATGGATCAGCACGTCCGACATGGTTTTGGCGCGGCCTGATTGCTCCCAAAGCTCGGCCGGCTGGATCGCCGGCAGCATCACTTCCTGTCCGCCGGCGCGATCCATCTCCTCGCGGATGATCTGCTCGATCTTGCGGAGCACCTTCCAGCCGACAGGCAGATAGCTGTAGATGCCCGCCGCGAGTTGCTGCGCCAGTCCCGCGCGAAGCATCAACTGGTGGTTCGGCGTATCCGCATCGGCTGGCGCGTTTCGCAGCGTCTTCGCAAAGAGCTTTGACATTCGCATGGTGGCCGTAGCTTAGCGAATGCGCCGCCCGAGCAGTACGACGGCGGTTGATCGCTCGCGCCCCTTCCGGCACGATGGGGCTCCTCCGGCACGACGAAGGAGCCGCTCGTGACGAAGACGCTCGAACTCCTGAGATTCGCGCCCGACGACCGCGTGCGAATCATCCACGCCGACGACCGCGGATTCTCGCACGCGTCGAACGTCGCCGCGTTCGAGGCGATGGAGCGCGGCAGCCTGACCTGCGCATCGATGCTTGTCCCGGCGCCCTGGTTCATGGAGACCGCCAATCTCGCCCGGCAACATCCGGCAGCCATGGCGCCGAACGACTGCGCGCACCGCGCGAAGGAGTACGAGATCTTCCGCACGCCTGATATGCGCACCTACTGCGAGAGCATCGGCGTCAGGCCCATCGGCTATCGCGAGATCCGCGATCGGTTACGCGCATCGCTCGGCGCGGCGGTGTGATGCAACTCGAAGGCGCCGTCGTCATCGTCACCGGCGCCAGCGCTGGCATCGGCCGCGAGACGGCGCTCGCCTTCGCGCGGCGCGGTTCGCACCTCTCACTCGCCGCGCGACGGGAAGATCGGCTGCACGACCTCTCCCGCCGCATCGATCGCATCGGCGTCCAAACGCTCGTCGTACCGACCGACGTCGGCCGGGCCGCCGACGTCGAGCGCATGGTGCGCGCGACGGTCGAGCGCTTCGGACGCATCGACGTGCTGGTGAACAACGCCGGCTTCGGCTTCAGCGGCACGATTGAGGAGACCACCGAGGCGGACATGCGCGAGTTGATGGACGTGAACTACATGGGCGCGTTCAACGCCACGCGCGCCGTGCTGCCGCACATGCGACGCCAGCGGCAGGGTCACATCGTCAACGTCGCTTCGGTGGTGGGGAAGCTCGCTTTCCCGTTCCACGGCGCCTATTCCGCGACGAAGTTCGCGATGATCGGCATGACGGAGTCGCTGCGCGGCGAACTCGACGGCTCGGGCGTCACGGCGACCGTCGTGCTCCCCGGCAGCACCCGCACGGAGTTCTTCGACGTCCAGCGCACGAACGACGGTCACGTTTCCGCGCCGACGGGCCCGCAGCAGAACGCTGAGCACGTTGCGCGCGCCATCGTGCGCTCCGTCGACCATCCTGTCCCCGAAGTCAACGTCTTCCCCGGATACCGCATTGCCTACGGGCTCAACGCGTTCTTCCCGTCACTGCGTGACTTCGCCGGCCGTCAGTTCTACCGTCGCAGCAAGGGCAAGCCACGACGCCCATAGAACTGTGATGGCTATCGGCTGTCACCGAGTCGACGATCGCAACGCGCGCTGAGCCAGCGCCCGCGCATGCCGGACGACTTCGCGTTGTTGTTCAGAGAGCAGCGGCATGATCTCCTCGGACGCGAACAGATAGAGGCGGAGCGTCGCCGCCGCAATCGCCTCATGCGACTCGCCGTTGAGCGCCAGGGCGGAGCGCTGCGTCGACGCCCATGGCTCACCCATCGATTCGACGACGAGGTCCCAGAGACGGTTCTCGCTGCCGTAGAGCATACGGCGGTGCAACGCCATGATCGGCGCGAGACGGACCGCAAGCAGCGAGCGCTGCACGGCGGCGCCGAGCAGCTCGCGGCGCTCGATCATGGCGACGAGCTTGTGCACCTCTTCGGCCCAGCCGGTCGTGGCCTCCGCTACCCAGGCGTCGCACGCCGTCGCGACGGCATCCCAGGAGAACGCGCGCGCCTCTCGCTTGAGCTGTTTGGCGACGCCTGTCGGATCAACGAGGATGCGCGCCTCACGCCAGCCCGGCACCGACGTCGGGATGGAGCGCGGGTCGCGGAACGAAGCCCGCGCCCTGGCCGCCGTGTGAGGCGATACGGTGACGAGATGCCCGTCACGGCGCGAGATCGCCCAGGTCGCGTGCCATCGCTCTCGGCGCGGGCGCGCGTATACCGCGATAAGATCGATATCCGACTGCGCGTGAGCCGTACCTGTCGCATGGCTGCCCGTCAGCAGGACCGCGAGCGCGCCATCGTCGTGGAGGTCGCGTGCGACGCGTCGCGCAACGGTACGGGCGGCGGCGCCTGAATCGCCGCTCGATGACGACATGCGACTCAGATAACGCCGCGTTCGCGCAGGAACGGGATCGCGTTCGCGACGGCTTCCGCCGGCTGCGACTGGTTGATCTCGAACACGCGCAGCGCCGCTTTCGGGATGCCCGCGGCAATATACTCCCACTCGACGGTGCCGTTCCCGGGCGCGCGATGGTCCGCCAGCCCATCGACGTCGTGCAGGTGGGCGCCGATCGTGCGCGCGCTGTTCGTGTCGAGCCAGGCGCGCTTGTCGACCAGCCCCAGGCGCCACTGCACCTCCGCGTGCCCGACGTCGTGCCAGTAGCCCGCGACGTCAGGTGCATAATCGGCGAGCAGCGCCGCCGCTTCGTCGGCTTGTGGAAACTCGTGGTAGTGCAGCCGGTTCTCGATGCCGATGGCGATGCCGCGCGCTTCGCCGTAATCGGCGAGCACGCGCAGCGTCGCGCGCGCCTTCTCGAACCACGGCGCTGACTCGTCGACGCGCCGCCGCTTGATGATGGCGCGCAACTCCTCGACGCGTTCGCCTTCGCGCGTACCCGAATCGTAGAGACGCCGCAACTCGCGCTCCTCCTCGAACATCGCGTTGCCGACGCCGCCCAGGTGTACGACGACGAACTTGCCGCCGACGCGCTTCGTGAACTCGATGCTCCCCTTGGTGAAGCCGATGGCCGCTTCGCGCTCACTGTCGTCGAGCGCGGCAAGGTTTAGCGAACTGTTCGAGCGCTCCGTAGCGTCACGCACGAGCGGCGCCGGCGCGTGGATCGACGAGATCTTGACGCCGTGGCGCTCGATCAGCCGAGTAAACGGCACCTCCGGCGTCGAATGGCTGACCTCGATGGCGTCGTAGCCCAGCCGTGCGACCTCATCGACAAACTCATGCATGTCGTCGATGAACCGCTGCTGCTGCGCCCACATCGTGCTGAGAGAGAGGGTCATAGCTGGAGGATAGATGCTGGCAGCGGGAAGCGGGAGTCGCGACCTTACAGCATCATTGCTTGCGTCCAAGCGCCCGTACGATCGCCTCGAGCGCTGCGCTGGAGGCGTACGGGTTCCCGGAAGGCGCGATGGGCGCCTCGATCGTGATCACGGCCGACGCCGTGCGCAACTCCGCCGCGAAGCGATCCGGCGCGGCGCCACAGGCGTCACTCCAGGCATAGATCGTTGCGGTATTCGGCCCAACGTCGAGCGAGCGTTGTTCGACGCACACGCTCTGCGCCCATGGCGCGACCGCGTCGAATGGCGCGGTGCCTGAGCGTACGTACGACGCCTGCGTGATAACGACGAACGGCGAGGCAAACTCGTCATCGATCGGGACGTATTCCAGCCGCACGCTCGATCCCGTTTCCGTCACGCGCACATTGCTCAGCGCGATCGGGACGATGCCGTCGCGCCACGTGTACTCCGGTCCGAGCCAGTACAACGGCTCGGCGACCAGGGGCTGGTCGAGCGCAAAGTCCAGGTTGCCTGGGCGCAGCGCTGCTTGGCCAAAGAAATGCGCGGGCACGCTGTCTCTCGCGACGAACTCGTGCTGGAAGTACGTCTCCGTCTTCGTGCGCGAACCGCCGCCAAGGCTGTCGTGGTGATTCGTCCGCCGCACGCTCGGCAGATAGGTGATGGCGTCGACGAGCAGTTCGTCGGAAACCGTGACCGTCGAATCGATCCCGGAGTACTTCGCCTTCGTGCGCACGGCGATCACATCGATGTCGCCGAATCTCCGACCGGACTCCACGCTCACCGCCGCGCGCGCACGGTCGAGGAGACACGTCTGATACACCGAGATCACGCGTTTCGCGGACTCACGGCATCCTTCGATCTCAGCTTCGTGCATGCTGCCGTTGCCGGCGCTGTATTCGTTGCCGCCGTCGAGCAGACGCTCGAAGCGCAACGGGCGTCGCGGATCTCCGTTGCTCCGGATCACGCGCGCGCGGTCGTTCTCGGCATCGATCCAGGCCTCGATCTCGGTCACCGGCCTGTAGTCCGAGTCGGATTCGACGTTCGCCGTGACGTGGACGATCATGCCGGGCCGCGTAAGCGCCAGCGCCACTCTGCGGTACACCTCGTCGACCGGAGGCGCCGCGCGCTTCGAACGCTCGTCTTCCCCTGAGGCCAACGTGATCACGGTCAGCGACCCGATCGCAATCGCCGCGAGGAAGAGACCGGCAATGAGAGCCTTCCGTGAAAGACGTCCCCTCGCACCGATGGTCACGGGATATCGCCTCCTTCGGAGGATCTCACTATTCGCTCGAGGACGGCGATGAGCGGCGGAATGTCATTACTCGCGGTCTGCCAGACAACGTCGACCGTCGATGTGCACGATGATGTGGCGCATTCCGATGATCTCGCGCCACGGCACATCAACGTACGCGGCACGCTGGTCTCCCGTAAGACGGCTCGGCGCCTCCCCGACGACCTGGAGGAGGTAGACAAGGGCCAGCTGCAGATCCTCGTCCGTCGAATTCGGCGCGCGAGATACCTGTTATACGCCGGGCAATTCGGCGAGCGTGTACCAGCATGTCGACGAAGAATGCGTCATCAGGTCGCCGCATAGATGGGCCGGGCGGACTCCAGGATCCGCCTGCGACGGATCCAGTTCTCACTTGTTTCTACGAGATGACGCTTAACGAGGTCGACGTTACGTCCGAAGATCGTGCGCAGCTCATCTTCCATGTCGAGTTGTTCGCCGAGCGAGGGGCGATGGTCCTCGTCGAACGTGACGAGCAGATCGATGTCGCTCTCATCGTCGAAATCGTCGCGCAACACCGAGCCGAACAGTTCCAGTCGCACGATCTTCCATTTCCGACAGAATTGTTCGATCTGCTCGGGCGTGCCGCCCAGTCGTGTGTGCACCTTCGACATGACGCCACTATAGCGCGCCGCACCGGTTGGCCGCGCCAGGAAGAAGCCTGAGGCAAGCGAGAACATCACGACCCGTCGAGGGCTGCCATCGCCCGCCGGGCTCCGCGGCGCTACAGACCTCCGGCGCCCTACTTAGGCTGTTCCCCAAACGCCTGCGCACGCGTCATCGTCACGATGATCCACGTCGCCTCGGCGGTCGCGTATACGACGCCCGCGTCGTCGAAGAGCGCCGAGGTGCCGTAGAACTTCCGACCGTCGCGTTGGCGCGCGCGGCCGACGACGTGGTAGCGGGCGTCCGGTGGCGGCACGCGCAGGTACCGCACATCGAGTGAGCCGAGCAGAACTGGTCGTTGCGCAACAGTTCCTCCTGCTGCTCTCGCGGCAAACAGATGCCAGAACCGCAGTCCAGCGCCGACGCGACGATCGACGACGCCAGCCCGCCTCCGGCGTCGACGAACGACGGCTCCGGCGACCCCGCAGCCCACGTCACGCCGTGGCCGGCGAAGCGTGGGTAGATGTGCAGCCCCAGCGCGTTGCGCGGCCCGCACGAGAAGCAGCCGATCACCGGATGATCGCCCGTCTCCTCGAAGAACGGCGGCGTCGAAGGTTCCGACCCGCGCGCCATCTCGCGCACGAGTGCGTCGAGTTCGGCCGGCATCGACGACAGTACGTCCCCGGCGCGCGCCGGTTGCGCGAGCATCGTGACCTCGACGCGTCCGCTGATCAGTGAAGCATCGCCGTCACGCACCTCGACGTCGTACGCCCCATTCGCTCGTGCTGTCTTTGCCTGCAGATCGCGGCTGTGCGGGATGCCTGAATGCAGCCGCGCAGTCACGCGCGTCACGGCGGGATGCGCGATGCCGTCGCGTGTCGCCGCCTCGATCGCCGGACACGCCAACGCTCCGACAGCCATGCCGCCGTTCACGTTGCCCGGTGGCCCTTCGACCCGCGCCGGAAAGCGAAGCGAGGTGCCGCTCGCGCCGTGCGTCGCGATGCGGTCGGGGTTCCCGGGTTCGCAGCAGTAGCAGTTCGTCATCAAGACGCAGGATCGCACGGCGATGCGCGCGTAGCCACAGGGCGGACGTGTTGACAGTTAGGGACGCCCGTGATAAGTTAGTGTCATAGAGACACTAAGTACGACACGCTCTTGTATGACGCCCTCGGAGGCCCTCGATGACTCCTGCGGCCATCGCTGAAAAGAAGACCACCCCCAACGTCGGCGGCATCGGCTGCGAGAGCGACGCGATCGAGACGGCGCCGCTTTCGGCCGAGCGCTCCTTCGCCTACTGGCAGCAGGACATCCCACGCGAGTACTGGGATCTCGACGCTCCCGCACTGACCGCGCGCATCGCCGAGGCACGCAACAAGCTCGGTACGCGTCTCATCGTGCTCGGCCATCACTATCAGCGCGAGGACATTATCGCGTTCGCGGACCTGCGCGGCGACAGCTTCAAGCTCGCGCAGTTCGCGGCGGAACACCCCGAATCGGAGTACATCGTCTTCTGCGGCGTGCACTTCATGGCCGAAGCCGCGGACATCCTCAGCGCTCCGCACCAGAAGGTGATGCTGCCGAACATGGCGGCCGGCTGCTCGATGGCCGACATGGCCGATCCCGACGACGTCTTCAGCGCCTGGGCCGAGATGGAAGAGCTTGGCATCGCGCAGGACACGATGCCGATCACGTACATGAACTCGGCCGCCGCGCTAAAGGCGTTCGTCGGCGAGCACGGCGGCGCGGTGTGCACGTCGAGCAACGCGCGCAAGGTCATGGAGTGGGCATTCGCGCAGAAGAAGCGCGTGCTCTTCTTCCCCGACCAGCACCTCGGACGCAACACCGGCGACGCCATGGGCATCCCGCTCGACGAGATGGTGCTCTGGGGCTGGTCGCGTCCTTACGGTTCTATGGGCGGCCGCACGCTCGAAGAGCTGGGACAGAGCCGCGTGCTGCTGTGGGCGGGCCACTGCTCCGTGCACCAACGCTTCACGCCGGCGCAGATCGACGAAGCCCGCGCGAAGTATCCGGACATCACGGTGATCGTACACCCCGAGTGCCGGTACGAGACGGTGCAGGCATCCGACCTCAATGGTTCGACGGAGTTCATCGCGAAGACGATCGCGAACGCGCCGGCCGGCTCGAAGTTCGCCGTCGGCACGGAGATCAACCTGGTCGCGCGGCTCGCACGTGAGAACCCGGACAAAACGGTGTTCTGCCTCGACCCCGTCGTCTGTCCCTGCTCGACGATGTATCGCGTGCACCCGGCGTATCTTGCGTGGACGATCGAGTCGCTCGCCGAAGGCCGCGTCGTCAACCAGGTCATAGTGCCGGAAGCGATTACCGCGAACGCGAAGATCGCGCTCGACCGCATGCTGGCGATTAAATAGCGCCGGCCACCGCAAACAAGCGCCGACTCGCGAAGCACGGACTTCTACTTGACCGCGCTTTATTGGCGCCGCGACGTTTGGTAAGATGCCTCGCCGTCGGGGTGTAGCTCAGCCAGGCTAGAGTGCACGGTTCGGGACCGTGAGGTCGATGGTTCAAATCCATTCACCCCGACCATCTTCCCCCAGTTGTCAGTCTTGAGTTTTTAGTTGTAAGTTCCCGGGGATCAGCGTGTCTCTCGAATCCGGCTTTCATCTGCAGATGGTGAACATTTATATCCGCGCCAGGAAAGAGTGTGGATACAACGCCACGCGCTTCCTGCAAATGCTCGACGGGCCGGAGCGCGGCGTCTCCGTCGCCAAACGCAATTTCCGCCTCTAACCTCCAGCTTCCAGCCTCCAGCTTCCAGCGCCGCCTCCCGGCCTCTCGCATCCCGCTTCCAACGTCCGCTACCCTTGCCCCGATGGACGCCAACGAGCTGAAACTCCGCGCCATGCGTGAGGTCGATGCCCACGCCGATGAGCTGGTCGCGCTCAGCATGCGCATCCACGCCAATCCCGAACTCGCCTTCCACGAGGTGCAGGCTTCCGCCTGGCTCGCCGACTTCCTCGAGAAAGAGCACTTCGAGGTGACGCGCGGCATCGCCGGGCTGCCGACGGCGTTTCGTGCCGTCGCAGGCGAAGGACGCCCGACCGTCGCCATCATCGCCGAGTACGATGCTCTCCCCGGCATCGGCCACGGCTGCGGACACAACATCATCGCGACGACGGCGGTAGGCGCCGGCATCGCCGTACGCTCTGTGATCGATGCGTTCGAGGGCGCCGTGCAGGTGATCGGGACGCCGGCCGAAGAGGTCTACGGCGGCAAGGTGCCCATGATCCGTGAAGGCGTGTTCGATGGCCTCGACGCCGCGATGATGACGCATCCCGCGACGCGCGACGCCGTCATGGCGAAGGCGCTCGCGTGCGCGGAACTCAAGGTCGAGTACTTCGGCGTCGAAGCGCACGCGGCTGCCCAGCCCGAGCGCGGCATCAACGCGCTCGAGGCCATGATCATCGCGTTCAACGCCATCAACTCGCTGCGCCAGCACATGCGCCGGACGGCGCGCGTGCACGGCGTCATCACTCACGGCGGCGACGCGCCGAACATCGTGCCGGGCCATTCGGCCGCGAGCTTCCTCATCCGCGCCGAAGACGACGAGTACCTGGAGGAACTAAAGACGCGCGTGAAAGCGTGCTTCGAAGCGGGCGCGCAAGCGACCGGCTCGCGGCTCGAACTGACGTGGAACCCCAACCAGTACGCCGCGATGAACACGAACCGCGCCATCGCCGAAGCGCATCGCCGCAACCTCGAAGCGATCGGCCGCAACGTCCCTGTCGATGACAACCCGCGCCCGCTCGGCAGCACCGACATGGGCAACGTCAGCAAGGTGTGCCCTTCCATCCATCCCGCGATCGCGATCGCACCGCTCGAGATCAACGGCCATTCGCCGCAATTCGCCGAGTACGCCGCATCCGACGCCGGCAAGCAGGCGGTGATCGATGGCGCAAAGGCGCTCGCCATGACCGCGATCGACATCTTCACCGATGCGTCGCTGCGACTCGCCATGCGCGAAGAGTTCGAGCGCGCGATGCCCGCCCCGCCTGCATCATGACGCAACCCGACGTCGTCTACGGGGACGACGAACTCGCCGCACTCTACGATCTGGTATACGCGCACTACACTGACGATCTCTCTCTGTACGAGCAGTTCGCAGCGCGTGGCGAGACGCCCTCGCTGGAACTGGCTGCGGGCAGCGGCCGCGTCGCGCTGCATCTCGCGCGCAACGGACATCGCGTCGTCGGCATCGACACGTCGCGGCCGATGCTCGCACGCTTTGAAGCCGCGCTCGACGACACCACGCGCTCCAACATCCGCCTGGTCGAGGCCGACATGCGCGACTTCGATCTCGGCGAGACGTTCGATCTCGTGTACTGCGCATTGGATTCCTTCGAGCAGCTGCTCACGAACGACGACGCTATCTCAGCGCTGCGATGCGTCGCGCGCCATCTGAACCTTGGCGGCGTGTTCGTCACCGAGCTGCGCACGCTCCGCAGCGTCGATTGGGCGCCGTCTCCCCAGGCGCCGCTCAGCTTCGAATGGACGCGACAGGATCCCGGAACCGGGGGGATCATTACCAAGCTCTCATCGATGCGCGCATCACCTGCCACGCAAACGACGACCACCACGCTCATCTTCGACCGCGCAGCTTCCGATGGCACGGTGCGCCGGCGGACATTCGACGTAACACTGCGTGTCTTCGGCAGGCACGAGTTCGAACTCCTGCTCGCCCACGCCGGTCTGCGCGTGACGCAACGCTACGGCGACTACGATCTCTCGCCCCTTACGGACGACGGCGATACGATGATCGTGGTGGCGGAGCGGGAGGGAGCCTGAACCATTGCTGATCGCACTCGATGCCATGGGCGGCGACCATGCACCGGCCGAGATCTTGGCCGGTGCTATTCTTGCCCGCGATGAGCTGAGCATTGACTGCGCTCTCGTCGGCTCCAGGGACGTGATCGAGGCGGAGTTGACGCGTCTCGGCGAACAGCCCGCGTCATGGCAGATCGTGCACGCCAGCGAGGCGATCGCCATGGACGAGCACCCCGCCCAGGCCGTGCGTGCGAAACGCAACGCCTCCATCAACATCGGCATGGACATGGTGAAACGCGGCGTCGCCGGCGGCCTCGTCTCCGCCGGCAACACGGGCGCCGTCATGGCCTCGGCGCTGATGACGCTCGGCCGCATCCAGGGCATCGAGCGGCCGGCACTCGGCACGCTGGCGCCCTTCACCGAACGCGGCGTCCTCGTCCTCGATGTCGGTGCCAACGCCGATGTGAAGCCGAGCTACATGGTGCAATTCGCCCAGATGGGCTCCGTGTACGCGGAGCGCGTGCTCGGCATCCCCAACCCGCGCATCGCGCTATTGAACATCGGCGGCGAGGAGACGAAGGGCAGCGAACTCGTACAGGACGTGCACGCGCGGCTGCAACACGCCGGCGTACACTTCATCGGCAACATCGAAGGCGGCGAAGTGCATCTTGGCAAGGCCGACGTCATCGTCACCGACGGATTCACGGGCAATGTCGCCGTGAAGGTCACCGAAGGCGTGGCGGATTTCATCTTTCGTGAGCTGCGCTCCGCACTCACGTCGAAACTGCGCTACAAGATCGCCGCCATGGTGCTGCGCCCCGGCCTCCTCAAGCTGCGCGACCGCATGGACCCGGGGACGTACGGCGGCGTGCCGCTGCTGGGCGTCAACGGCTTCGTCATCATCGCGCATGGCAACTCCAACGCGCGCGCCATTCGCAATGCCGTCCGCACCGCCAGCGAGGGCGCGCAGTCCGGCATGCTCGATAGCATCCGCAGCGCGCTCGCGCGCAAGTCGTAGCTACCGCCGCCGCGCGACCATCTGCGCAGGCACCTCAAGCTTGCGTCCGTCCCAGCGCACCGTGATCTTGCCCGTCGGCCGTACAGGCTTGCCGCTCTTCGCATCGCCAATGCGTTCGATGATCGCGTCCCACCGCACGTCGAATACCACGCGCACGGGCGTGTTCGTCGGCAGCTTGAGCGGCGCCTGGATCGCCTTTCCGCCCGCGTCGCACCGCGCCAGCCACACCGACGTATCGATGTCGACTGTCGTGGCGGCCGTACTTATTAGCAGCATCGTCGCACGCACTTTCTGCTTCATGTCCACCGTGCCCAGGTCGAGGGAAAGCGGGCTCACGCTGACCACCGGCGGATACAACAACGTCCCCCGCACGCGGAACTTCGCTTCGTCGCCCGGCCAACGCACCGTGATCGTCGCGTCGAGCGCGTGGCCCCGGATCGAAGGCTCGTGACTGAACGCCGGGGCATCCCAGTCGATCCCGATCGTCAACACGAATCGTCCTTCGATCGTCTTCGAGGACGTCACCTTCACGACGAGCGGCGCCGCTGCGTCCACGTTGATGACGTACGGCGCCAGGCGCTTCCACGTCAGGCGCACGTCGCGTGTTACATCACTCCGCCACGCAACGTCGCCGAGGTCGATGGCGGATTCGGGCAAGCCTTCCGGACGCGGAGGTATCGCAGGCTTCGGCGGCGCCTCCGGCCGCTTCGTAAAGCGCGCTGCTCGCGGCCGGGGCGGCGGTGGCGGAGGCACGATCCGCGCAGGCGTTTTCCCGAAGTTGCCGAGCGCCCATTCGACGCGCGCGAGCAACCGCGGGAACGTCGAGAGTTCTCCGCACAGCTGCCGTGCGACGCGGTCGGCGAGCTTCGGGTCGGCGTTGCTCGCAAGGCCCAACACGTGCCACGGCGCGCCGTCGAAGAAGTGCGCGACGTGTTCGTTCGGCTTGGAACCGCGTCCCTTCAGTTCGTCGTACGCAACATTGATCTGCTGCGCCGCTTCCAACGACCCGCCGCGGTCGGGATGGTGCACCTCGATGTGATAGCGGTGGGCGGCCTTGATGGCGCACTCCGGCGCGCCGGGCGCCAGCCCCAGTCGGCGCCAGTGGGCGGCCAGCCGTTCGTCCTTGATCGTGGGTGGCAAGCGGATCCTCCGAGCCGATTGTATCGGCGAGGCGGCGCGCCGCCAGAAGAAGCCGCGACAACGAGAAATTTCGAACGGGGCCGTCGCGCAAGCACGAACTGCATGCCATACGGGCAGCCGCGCGACGACGCTCGTACCTCGCCCGGGACTGCTCTCGATCCCCACGGTGCCCCGAGCTTCGCCGCGCGCTCCGGCATCGAGTGCAGCCCGACGTGCCCCGGAAACGAGCCAGCCCGGGTCGAAGCCACGCCCGTCCTCGCGCACCGTGAGTGTTAGGGCGTCGCCGTCTCGCTCCAGCCGCACCTCGCATGTTGCGCCCGGGCCCCGTCGTCGTTCCGCTCGTCACTCCGATGATGCCGAGGCGCCGGATCAAAACGCGCGCGCCTCGCAAGCGAGCCGCGCGCATTATCGTCAACTGGAGCGGAAGAAGAGATTCGAACTCTCGACCCCCTCCTTGGCAAGGAGGTGCTCTACCGCTGAGCTACTTCCGCGAGGTAGCCAGTATAACGGCGCCCGCCCGAAGCAACAACGCGCGAAGATCGGCGCCCTGCCGGGGTGAATGGAAGCCGTCGCCTGCCGATGCTAGCCATAGGGGCAGCGTCGGCAGGGGTGACGCTCTCCGCGAGAATCGACCCCGAAGGGGAAGGGGCTGCGGGTTGCCACGCTTCAAGGACTACTACCAAACGCTCGGCGTCGAACCACGCTCACACGCCCGCGTCATCGAAGGGACGTACTGGGAGCGCGCGCACGAACTCCACGGCGTACCGACCCGCCAGGCGCAGAAGCGCCTGAAGACGCTCAACGAGGCATACGAAGTCCTGGCGTCGCCGCACAAGCGCGCCGCCTACGATCGCCGGCACCGCGAGGCGAGGGACCACGCGTCCGACGCGCAGCGCGGTCCGGGATTTCTGCAGATATTCGTCAATCTCCTCGGAAAGCCGTTCCGCCCCGACTAGCGCGATCATTGTGTGCAACAAACAAAGGACTCGCAATCGCGAGCCCTTCTGTGATCTCAATCGACGCGGCGCTAGGCCTGCGCGATCTGATATTCCTTGCCTTCGGTCTTGATCGCCGGCGCGACGATCATCTCCGTCTTCTGGAAGTCGCGGATCGTCCGCGCGCCGCACGTGCCCATCGAAGTCTTCAGCGCACCGACGAGATTCTCGCGGCCATCCGTGCGCGACGTGGGCCCAAAGAGCACCTTCTGCAACGTCGTGTCGATCGAAACGCGAACGCGCGTGCCACGCGGCAACTCGCCGTGCGGCGTCGCCATGCCCCAGTGGTGACCGTGCCCGGGCGCTTCCTCCGTCGCCGCCAGGATCGACCCCAGCATCACGCCGTCGGCACCCGCCGCGAACGCCTTGCACATCGCGCCGCCGTTCGTGATGCCGCCGTCGGTGATGATCGGGACGTAGCGGCCGGACTCGCGGTAATACGTGTCCCGCGCCGCCGCCGCGTCGATCGTCGCTGTCACCTGCGGCACGCCGACGCCCAGCACCTCACGGCTCGTACATGCGGCGCCCGGGCCGACGCCGATCAGCACCGCCGCGATGCCCGTGTCCATCAGTTCCTTCGTGGCCGAGAACGTCACCGTGTTGCCGACGACGACCGGGACGTCGCCCATGTTTCTCACCAGCTCGTCGAAGATCAGGCCGCGCTCGCTCGAAGAGATGTGGCGCGCGCTCGTCACGGTCGCCTGGACCACAAAAACATCGACGCCCGCCTCTTTGGCGAGCGCCGCAAACTTCTTCGTGTTCATGGGCGTGGCGCTTACCGCCGCCACGCCGCCGCCCGCCTTGATTTGGCGGACGCGCTCCCCGATCAAGTCGGGCTTGATCGGCGCCGAGTACGCCTTCTGCATCAGCGCGGTCACGTCGGACTTCGGCGCTTCGGCAATTTCGCGTAGGATGGGAGCCGGGTCGTCGTACCGGGTCTGGACGCCTTCGAGATTCAGCACTGCCAGCCCGCCCCGTCGCGAGAACTCGATGCACATGCTGACGTCGGTGACACCATCCATCGCCGCCGCCATAAACGGCAACTCGAACCGTTGTGGTCCGAGTTCAAACGACAGCTCCACCATGTTGGGGTTGATCGTGTGGCGTCCGCCGGGGACGATGGCGACGTCATCGAATCCGTACGCCCGCCGCATCTCCTTGAACTGGGGTTGTGACATGGTTCGGGTACCTCCAACTAATGCCGCCGGGCCTGCCCGCCTGTGAGGCTTCGCTGCTTGGTCCCCGTCGGTCGTTCCCGTGCGCCGGGTATGACGCGATCGAGGCCGGCGGAGGCTTCCTACCGGTTTCCTGCTACATCTTGTCGTCCATACGTACCTTGAAGAGCCCGCTCGTGCGTCGCGGGTATGATTTCAAGAAGTGTATCGCTGCCGAATCCAGGCAGTCAAGAAATTATTACGACAAATAGTCACCCGCAATAGCGATATACACCGGGACGATGCATGGCCACCCTTTACCTCGTCGCGACGCCCATCGGCAACCTCGAAGATATGACGTTCCGTGCCGTCCGCGTGCTCTCCGAGGTCACGCTCATCGCTGCCGAGGACACGCGCAGCGCGAAACGCCTGCTCGACCACTACCAGGTGGCCGCAAAGCTGACGAGCTATAACGAGCACAACGCCCGCGCGAAGACTCCGGCCATCCTCCGCTCGCTCGAAGATGGCGACGTCGCCGTCGTGAGCGACGCCGGTATGCCCGGCATCAGCGATCCCGGCCACGACCTCGTCGTTGCCGCGATCGCGGCAGGCCACGACGTGGTGCCGATTCCGGGCGCGTCGGCTGTCATCGCCGCCGTCGCTGCCTCCGGTCTACCCTCGCGCCGCTTCCACTATCTCGGTTTCCTGCCGCGACAATCCGGCCCGCGCCGGCGCGCGCTCGCGGCAGCCGCAGCGTCCGGCGATACGATCGTCGTGTACGAATCACCGCATCGCCTGCGCTCAACGCTCGAAGACGCCCTCTCAGCGCTCGGCGATCGCCAGATCGCCGTCGCGCGCGAACTCACGAAGCTCTACGAGGAGATCTGGCGCGGCAGGATCTCCGCCGCTCTCGACCACTTCCTCGAGCCGCGCGGCGAGTTCACCTTGGTGATTGAAGGCATCGAACCGGAGGTCCGAGCCCCACAGGAGGACATCTCCAGTGGCATCGCGGCGATGCGTGACGATGGGTTGTCGTCGAAGGACGCCGTGGCCCAGATCGTCGAGCGGTACGGCGTCAGCCGTCGGGATGCGTATCGTCTGTGGCATCAGGAGTAACGTGAAGGGATCTGGCGCTTCGCCACTCGCGCTCGCCATCCTTCCGCACGAACTTCGAGTCGACCGCCGAGGCGAGGTCGACGTTGAACTCCGATGCAATAGCGGCGAGCATCACGAACGCGTCCGCCAGTTCATCCGAAAGACGCTTTGGATCGAAGGCCGCATAGTTGGGTGACCACGTGCGTTTGAGCTCGGCGGCGATCTCACCCACCTCCTCGCTGAGGAGGACCATCATGCGTACGGGATCAGTCGTGAATCCGCGTTCGCGGCGGATGAAAGAAATGCGCCGTTGTAGATCAGTGAGGTCGCCCATCGCACGTTCGTCCTTTAGTTCCACGTTCTACAGACGTGAGCGGGTGATGCAGGCTGAGCATAAGCCTTGAGGATCAGGTTCACCTAGCGGCCTCGATGGTAGAATAGCCATGCATTGAATACGGATTCACAATCTCGTCACATCCTCGTCGCCGTCGCGTGGCCCTATGCCAACGGGCCGCTGCACCTCGGCCACATCGCCGGCGCGTATCTGCCGGCCGATGTCTTTGCGCGCTATCACCGCATGGCCGGCAACCGCGTGCTCATGGTCTCCGGCAGCGACTTCCACGGCACGCCCATCACGGTCCGCGCCGACAACGAGGCCCGCACCCCGCAGGACGTCGTCGATGAGTTCCACCCGCAGTTCCAGCGTTACTGGCGCGAACTTGGCATTTCCTTCGACATCTTCACCTCCACCGGCACGCCCAACCATCAGCAGGTCGTGCATGACTTCTTCGACCGGCTCTACGAGCAGGGCTACATCTACCGCGCCACCATGCAGCAGTTCTTCGACCCGCAGGCCGACCGCTTCCTCCCCGACCGCTACGTAGAGGGCACCTGCCCGAACTGCGGCTACGAGAAGGCGCGCGGCGACCAGTGCGACAACTGCGGCCGCACGCTGGACCCTGAGCAGCTCATCAATCCCCGCAGCCGCTTCACCGGCGCCGTGCCCGAGATGCGCGATACCGAGCACTTCTTCTTCAAGCTCAGCGCGTTGCAGGCGCCGCTCCTCGAATGGCTCAAGTCCCGCGAGGGCTGGCGCAAGCACGTGCAAAACTCCAGCATCGGCTGGATCGAGGAGGGGTTGCACGACCGATCGATCACACGCGACCTCGAATGGGGCGTGACGCTCCCGAACGAAGATCTGGGCCCCGGTAAGCGCATCTACGTCTGGTTCGAGGCGTTCATCGGTTACGTCTCCGCCGCCGTCGAGTGGGCTCAGCAGCAAGGCACACCCGATGCGTGGGAGGCCTGGTGGAAGGACGCCAGCGCCGAGACGTACTACTTCATCGGCAAGGACAACATCTTCTATCACACGATCTTCTGGCCGGCCGTGATCATGGCGTACGGCGGCCTCAACCTCCCGACCGACGTCCCCGCGAATCAGTTTGTGACGTTCAAGGGTGAGAAGGCATCGAAGAGCGAGGGTGTCGGCGACACCGTGCTCACGTATCTCGAGCGCTATCAGCCCGACATGATCCGCTACGGCCTCGCCGCGAACTTTCCCGAGCAGGCGGACACTGACCTCACGGAAGCAGAAATGATCCGTCGCAACAACGACGAGTTGGTGGCGACGTGGGGCAATCTCGTCAACCGCGTGCTGCAAATGACGCACCGCAACTTCGATGGCGTCGTGCCGTCGCCCGGCGCATTCGACGCGCGCGACGAATCGCTGCTCGCCGCCGCCGCCACCATGCTCGACGGCGTCGCGCGGAACATCGAACAGCGCCATCTGAAGGCGGGATTGGGCGCGGCCATGGCGTACGCGCAGGAAGCTAACGCGTACCTCAACGCAACGGAGCCCTGGAAGACGGCAAAGACCGATCCGGCGCGCACCGGCACAACCCTCTACGTCGCGATCTGCGCGATCGACGCGCTGAAGGTCGCGCTGCATCCCTATCTGCCGTTCTCGAGCCAGAAGATACACGAGTACCTCGGATACGCCGGCACCGTTGAAGATGCGGGCTGGAGGCTCGCGCGCCCGCGCCCGGGCACCGCGCTCACGCAACCGGAGCCGCTATTCACGAAGATCGAGACTGAAAGTGCGAAGGGGGAAGCGCGCCTTACGGCGTAAGAGATGCGCTTCGTCGACACGCACGCCCACATCCACGACAAGGAGTTCGCCCGCGACATCGACGAAACGATCCAGCGTGCATCCGTCGCCGGTGTCGAACTCATCGTCACGCTCGGCACGAATCTCGAGAGCAGCACGCGCGCCATCGCGCTCGCCGAGCGCAGTCCGCGCGTGCTCGCCGCCGCCGGCGTCCACCCGCACGACGCCGCGGATGCGTCCGCCGCCGATCTCGATGCGCTCGAAGAGATGGCGCGCCATCCGCGCGTGGCGCTCGTCGGCGAGATCGGACTCGACTTCTATCGCGATCTCTCGCCGCGCGATGCACAGTTACGCGTGATGCGCCGCCAACTGCAGACGGCGCGCCGCGTCGGCAAGCCGATCGCCGTGCACGTCCGCGATGCCCACGACGACGCATTGCCTTTACTCCAGGACTACGCGCACGGGGCGGGCGGCGCGCTGCCCAATGGACGGCCGCTCGGCGTCATGCACTACTTCAGCGGCGATGCTTCACTCGCGCAGAAGTACGTCGCGCTGGGATTCATGATCTCCGTGCACACGTCGGTCACGCACCCGAAAGGCGAGATGATGCGGGGCGTCGCGCGCGAGGTCCCTATCGAGCATCTCGTCATCGAGACGGACAGCCCCTACGGTGCGCCGCAGGCGTATCGGGGTAAGCGCAACGAGCCCGCCTACGTCCGCGAAGCGGCAGCGATGATCGCCGAACAGAAGGGCATCTCGCTGGAAGCCGCCGCGAAGGCGACCACGAGAAACGCCCTGCGGCTGCTCGGCGTCGCAGTGCCCGCCGGCCCGGCCCGCTGAATTGATGCCGCGCAGCCGTGCGTCTGAGAGTAGCCGTCGCGGCCGTGCGCGATTACTATGCGCCTCGAACCCATCGCCGTGGGACTGTTGGAGGCTCGGCATCAGGCCATCGAATACGGAATGGAGCTGAGGTGAAGGTCGCTTCGATCTACGGCCCGGTCCAGGAGGACATCGAGCTCGTCGAGGATACGCTGCGCGGCATCGCCCACGTAGACAACTTCCCCGCGCTCGCGAAGATGCTCGCGCACGTGCTCGGAGCGGGCGGAAAGCGCCTGCGTCCCGCCATCGCGCTCCTCTCCGGCAAGTTCGGCGACTATCACCGCGACGTGCACATCCCGCTCGCCGCGTCGATCGAGCTGCTGCACACGGCTACACTCGTCCACGACGACGTGATCGATGCATCCCCCACGCGCCGCGGCCGCGCGACGGCTAACGAGCTGTTCAACAACTCCGCCTCCGTCATGCTCGGCGACTTCATGTTCGCGCACGCCTCCGAATTGATCTCGCGCACCGACAACACGCAGGTCGTGCGGCTGTTCGCCAGGACGCTGATGTCGATCGCGGGCGGCGAACTGCACCAGGATCTGAGCGCGTACGAATACAGCCAGGACACGCTCGCGTACTTCGGCCGCATCGAAGGCAAGACGGCATCCCTGTTCGCCGCATCGTCGGAGGGCGGCGGGCTCGTCGCCGGCTGCACCCCTCGCGAGTGCGCGGCGCTCCGCGACTACGGCCTCAACGTCGGCATGGCATTCCAGGTCGTCGATGACATCCTGGATTTCGCCGGCGACGAGCGCGAGATGGGCAAACCTATCGGCAGCGACCTCATGCAGGGCACGCTGACGCTTCCCGCCCTCCTGCTGATGGAGCGCAACCCCAGGGACAACCCCATCAAGAAGGCCTTCCGCACCAGGAAGCCAAAGCAGGAGCACGTCGCGGAAGCGGTGAACATGGTGCTCAATTCCGACATACTGAACGAGGTGTACGTCGTCGCGCGCGACTTCCGCGACCGCGCACTGGCGGCACTGGGCACGCTGCCCGGCGGCGCCGCGAAGTCGTCACTGGAAGACATCGCCGAATACGTGCTGGAGCGTCGGTCCTAGGGGTGCAGCCATGCCGATCTACGAATACGCGTGCCACAACTGCCGCCAGTTCGTCGAAATCATCGTCCGCCGCGTCAGCGACGACGTCACGCCCGTGTGCCCCGAGTGCAAGAGCAAGAAGCTCACCCGTATGATCAGCAACTTCCAGTTCCACCAGTCGATGCAGTCCAAGATCGAGCAACTTGATCCCAAGTACGACAAGATGATCGAAGCGTCGAACCCCGACCTCTCGTTCGACAACATGGTGAAGCAGTACCGGCTCGATCAGCCCATGACGACGAAGGAATCCCGCAAAAAGCTGATGGACGAGAAGGGACCCGGCCTCATCCCCGGCGCCTGAAGAGCGTGTGCCTTCTGCGGCCGTGCGCGTACCGGGAACGCGCACATCAATGCGAACACGTGATAGGAGCAGCGCAGCGGCACGATCAATGCCGCGTCGCGCTTACGACGCCGTGGCGCTACCCGATCGAATGCCGCTCTGAGCGCAGGAACGCCCGCCCCGCGGCGGTGACGTCGACGACCGGGCCGGATCCATCTGCCCGCCTCAGCACCACGTACCCCAGGTCGACTGCGTCTTCCCAGACCGGGAGCTTCGGGCAGGATGTCCGCCAGGCGTCCATGACTTCTGCATACGGACGTGGCCCGACCGCGATCCATTCGATGAGATCGAGTACGAGCGCCTTGTTCGCAACGGTCATGGTGTAACTCCGCCTGTGCCCGTAAGAATAGCGGACGCCGGCGGCATCGGACCGAGCGTCACACGACCGGCGCCGCGGAATTCGCCGTCAATCGCGCCTCCAGCGACAACCGCTGCGCCCGCATGATGATCGCGTTCGGCTGACGCTGCAGCTCCGACACGATCGCATCGACACCGCGCCCCGTCTCGATCAGCCCGCGCAGACGCACGTCTTCTTCATCGGTCCAGCGCTCGTATGCCCGCGGATGCTGCTTGCGCGCCTCGGCGATGCGTTCTTCCTGGTAGGAGAGCGCGGCGCCGCCAACGGCGGGATCGGGCGCGCGCTTCGGCGCCCCGTATTCGACGATGTACGCACGCACGACGCCGAGCACGCCGGAGCCGAACCGCTGCACCTTCGTCGGCCCGAAGCCGCCGAGCTGCATCAGATCGTCCTCGTGTTTCGGCCAGGCCGCCGCGATCGCCCGCAGCGTCGCATCGTGCAACACGCCGTAGGCGGGAATGTTGTCCTTCGCCGCGCGACGCCCGCGCCACTCGCGCAGCATCTCGAACAGCGCCAGATCGTCGCCCGTAAGACTGTCCTCGGCCGGGATCGGCGCCTTGCCTCCTCGCGATGCGCCGATGCGCTTCTGCGCGCCTTGCTGCTGGGGCAGCCGGACGGGATTGGCGCGCGCGCCCGCATCGACTTCGGCGCCCCGGCGCGTGATCCGCAGCGTCGAGTGCTCCGGATCGACGGCGAGCAGCCCCGCCGCGAGGCACCGGCGCAGCACGCGCCGCACCCACTCCTCCGAACGCTCGCGCATGCATCCGAACCGCTCGAGCTTGTGCCACTCGTGTCGCTCGATAGCCCCGGTACGATGACCGATCAGGTAATCGGCGAGCGTGCCCGGGCCCGCAGCGAACGGCAGCACGCGCAGCGCGCCCAGGATCGCACGGACCACCTCCGCCGATGCATCCGCCGATGGCTCGTTGCTCGCGCGCCCGCCGGCCGTCGCGATGCAGTTGTCGCAGTGCGTGCAGCCACCCAGCTCTTCGGCCTCGTCTTCGAAGTAATGCAGGATCGTGTCGTGGCGGCACGCCGGCGTCTCCGCGTACGCGATCATCGAACGCACAAGCTCGCGCCGGTGCAGCGCTTGTTCGCCCGAAAGCGCCGTTTCCGACGCGATCATCTTGAACCGCCACGCGATGTCGGGGTCGGAGATCAGCAGTAGCCCCGTCGCCGGCGCGCCATCGCGTCCCGCGCGCCCGACCTCCTGGTAATACGCCTCGACCGACTCCGGCATGCTGTGATGCGCCACCAGCCGTATGTCCGCCCGGTCGATGCCCATGCCGAACGCGTTCGTCGCCGCAACGACGTCGAGGTTTGCCGACTGGAATCGCTCCTGCACCGCCGTGCGCGACGGGCCGTCCATGCCCGCGTGATAGTGTTCCGCGCGCCACCCGAGTTCACGCAGAGACTCCGCCGTCCCCTCCGCCTGCCGCCGCGATGCCGTGTAGACCAGCGCGCTGCCCTTCCCCGCGCCCGGCTTGCCGAGCACGCGCTTCACTTCGTCGGCGATGCGCTTCGCTTTTGCCTTCGGCCCGCTCACTTCTTCGACGGCGAGCTCCAGGTTGCCGCGCGCGAATCCCCGCAACACCTGGTGTGCCCGGTCCATGTGCAACCGCTCGATGATCTCGCTGCGCACGGCCGGCGTCGCCGTAGCAGTCAGCGCGATCAGCCGTTGCGGCTGCAGCCGTTCGACGAGCGCTCCGAGCGTCAGGTAGTCGGGACGGAAGTCATGGCCCCAGTGGCTGATGCAATGCGCCTCGTCCACCGCCAGCAACGAGATGTCGAGACGTCCCAGCACTTCGTCGATGAACCGTTCCGACGCCAACCGTTCCGGCGCGACGTACAGCAGCTTCACGCGGCCCGTGAGCGCCAGATCTGTCCGTCGCTGCACGTCGTTCGGATCGAGGTTCGATGCCAGGTACGTCGCCGGAATGCCGCGCGCCGCCAGCGATGCCACCTGGTCCGCCATGAGCGCGACCAGCGGCGTAATAACCAACGCCACGCCGTCCAGTTCCGTCGCGGGCTGCTGAAAGCACATGCTCTTGCCGCCGCCCGTCGGCGCTACGACGAGCACCTGGCCGGTGCCGTGCATCAATGCGTCGATCGCTTCGTTCTGCCAGTCGTACAGCTTCATTGCTCAACGCTGCCTTCGTTCGCCTCGATCGGGGTCCACCTTCGCTTGCCGTCCGGCGTCTCACTCATATAACCAAGCCCGGGAAACGGACAGTGCACGGCCACGACGAGCTGCCGCTCGGCGATCGCCTGCGCGACGACGGCCTTCTTCGTCTCCATCGCCTCCAGCGGGTAGATGTCGAACGACGATACCCACGCCGCCCGCTCGAGCTGCACCGGATGCTGGATCATGTCCCCCAGGTACACCGCCGATTCGCCGCCTGACTTCAACACGATGCTCGCGTGTCCGTGCGAATGACCGGGAGTCGGGATGATCGTGATCTCGTCCGTGACGCGGCGCTCGCCATCCAGCAGTTCGAGTTGCCCTGCCGTCTCGATCGGCAGCACGTTCTCCGAAAGGTACGTCGCACGCGTGCGCTCGTTCGGCGCGATCGCCGCCTCCCACTCAGCGCGCTGGACCAGGTATGTGGCGCGCGGAAACGTCGGCACGAACCCGCCGTCCGCGCCCTTCCGCGTGTTCCAGCCGCAGTGGTCGGCGTGCAAGTGTGAGTTGATGACGATGTCGATGTCCTCCGCCGCCACGCCCAGCGCGCGTAACCCGTCGAGCAGCGATCCTTCTTGGCCGCGCGTCGTCTGGCCCAGCGGCCGCTCCTTCTCACCGACGCCGGTCTCGATCAGCACGGTCTTGCCCTCCGATCGCACCAGCAGCGAGTTCAGCCCCAGCGCCATCTGGTATCGCTCGTTCAGCTCGATGCCCAGCCGCTCCCACAGGACGCGCGGGACGACCCCGAAGACAGCGCCGGCGTCCTGGTAATACGTCCCATCGCTGAGGATGGCGAGATCGAGGTCCCCGAGACGGTGCTTGGCGGGCATTGTAGCTCCGGAATAGAACGTACGTGCGAACCACGATACGGCAGTGCCTCGCCGCGGTCAACGATCGGTTATGTCATTCGCGGTTCGGGGATTCCCACCCTCACCGTCAGGGTGCTCGCCGACTGCACTTCCCGTACGGGCGCACGATACTCCGCTCGAAGCCGGTTGATTCGCAGGGATGTGCACCATGGCAGGCCGAAACATCGAAGCAGCAGGCGTGGCCGGCGATCGGCTGCGCCCCGCCGTGATTCAGGGCGTCGCATTCGTCCTCATCGTCGCGTTCGCAGCCCTGCTCCGACTCTGGAATCTCGGCGTCCGCACGTTCCACCCCGATGAAAGTATGTACTCGCTGATCGCCGCGCAGTTCTCGCGCGGCGCTGCCTACGAGCATCTCCCCATGACGCACGGCCCGCTGCACTACGTCGGCACGGCTGCCATCTTCGCGACGCTCGGCGACAGCGACTTTACCGCGCGCATGCTGCCGGCGATTTTTGGCGTCGCGCTGGCCGTCTTGCCGTTCGCGTTCACGCGTCACATCGGCCGCGCCGGTGCGATCGCCGCGGCGCTGCTGCTCGCGGTGTCGCCGTCGGTGCTGTACTACAGCCGGTTTGCCGGGCCCGAGATCTATCTAGCGTTCTTCACCGCCGCGCTGGCGATGCTGATCTGGCGATACCTGGCAGCCCCGACGCGTTCGTCGCTCTACCTCATCTCAGCGGTGCTCGCATTCATGTTCGTGTCGACGGAAATGGCGCTTGTCGTTGCGCCGATCTTCGTCGCGTACCTGGCGTACCTCGCCGCATGCGACCTCGTCACGCAGATGGCCGAAGGCGCCGAAGCAGCAGCCGAAGCTGACCTCACGCACTACGAAATGCTCGGCGTCGAATCCGACGCGGCCGTCAAAGACATACGCCTCGCCTATCGCAAACGCATCGACACTATCGAGAGCCGCTCCGCGCGCGAAGCGCTTGCGCACGCGTACGGCGTCCTCACAAACGCGAACCGCCGCGAAGCATACGATCGCAAGCTCACGCGTCGCACCATGACGGGCCGTGGAGCCTCCGAAACCAGTCTGCTCCCAAAGGCCGCGATCTTCGCCGCGACGCCCTTGATCGTCGCGTTCTGGCCCGTGATCGGCGGCACGCGCGCGCGCCTCAACCTGCACCGCCTGCCCGTCGCAGCCAATCCTATGCTCGTCATCGCGCTGCTGGCCGCGCCGTTCTATGCCGCGCTCGTGCAGCTCCTGCCATTCATCGGCGACCGTGGGTTCGCTGGCCAACAGATGGTCTACGTCATCGGCGGCACGAACTACGAGCCCGGCGGCGAACTCCCCCGTCATGCTGATCACGCTCGGCGCGATCGTCGGTGCTGCGGGCGTGTTCGGATGGATGTGGCGCTGGAACGCGTGGGTAATCTGCTGGGCCACGTTCTACGGCATCACGATGACGATGTTCACGGGCTTCTTCACCAACCAGGGCGGCATCTGGACCGGCTACTGGGGCACGCTCGACTTCTGGATGCGCCCCGAGGCCGAGTACACGACGCGCGCCCCGTACTACTACGGCATGCTCCTCGCCGTCTACGACTTCCTGCCCGCGATCATCATCGCCGCCGGCGCCGCGTTCTGCGCCGTCCGCGGCCGCAGGCAGGATCGCGTCACGATGCTCGGTGCCGCAGCCGCGCTCGCCGTCATCGTCGCCATGCCGGCCTGGACGCCGTTCCTTGCCGGCCACAAGCCGGCACTGAGCCTGCTCGTCGCCTGCGCGGCCGTGCTGACGCTGCGCATGCCGCCGATGACGAGGTTCCTCGCCTTCTGGGCAGCCGGCGCGTTCTTCGCGTTCGCAGCCGTGCCGGCGAAAGAGCCGTGGCTGATGGTGCACGTGACGACGCCCGTCGTCTTCCTCGCTGCACGGCTGGTCAACGATGGCATCGCCGCGGTGCCCGTGCCGCAGGTGTCGATGCCGAGGCTGCGCGCGAACTTCACGCCGCGCCTCGCACAGGCGTCGCTCGCGGCCACCTTCGCCGGACTCGCCGTATTCACGCTGCAGGCAGGGGTGCTCGCGTCGTGGGGCCACGGCAATGTGCCGCAACTCCGGAACGCGCTCGCCTACCGCGACGAAGGCGACACGCCCATCGAGCTGATCCAGCCGCAGCAGACCTCGCCCGATGTCCGCGAAGTGCGTGACGCGATCGCCCGCGCCGGCGACGAGACCGGCCTCGGCCGCAGCGTGCCCGTCGCGCTCGACAGTTCGTACTCCTTCGCACAGACATGGCTTTGGTATCTGCGCGACTACGACCACCTGACACTCACCGACATGCGCCGCGGCTTCGATGTCCCCGCCGGCGCCGTCGTCCTTGTCGATAGCCGCAATCGCGGCAAGCTTGCAGGCGCCGAGACCGCCCTCTCCGTCACCTACACGCAGCAATGGGCGTTCCCGCACCGCGTCGACGACGCCTCCGCCGCCGATATCGCATCAGACCTCGTCAGCATCGACGCGTGGTCGGACTGGATGCGCTACGCCACCGACCGCGCCAGCGTCGGCCAACTGCGCACCACGGGCGGCGTCGCGTACTTCCCGCGCGACCTCGTGACGGTCCTGCCGCCCAACCGCGCGTCGGACGTCCTCAGCACCGGCGTCGAGCCTGCCGACGCGCCTGAGTAGCCGTTACCAGCGCGCGTCACGACGCCTTCGCCACGCACTCCCGCGCCACATGCGCGAGCGCGCCGCCGCGCACGGCGCCGATCATGTCTTGCAGGATCAGGTTCGGCACGAACCCGAACGCCATGCCGATCTCAGGATCGGCGAACCCCACCGAACCGCCCGCCCCCGGGTGCCCGAACGACGTTTCGCGCGGTCCCTGCGGCCAGCCCGCGGCGCCGCCGTTCATGTACCCCATCGACCAGCGGATCGGGATGATCAGCACGCGGTCCGGGCGATGGCTCTGCGGCGCCGACATGCGACGCACCGTCGCCTCGCTCAGGATGCGCACGCCGTCCAGCTCGCCGTAGTTGGCCAGGCAGGCGTAGAACCGCGCCAGGTCGCGTGCGCACATGACGCCGCTCACCGCCGGGATCTCGGACGCATGGCCCTCGCGGGAGTTCAGCACGTCCTGCAGGTTGCGATCGTCCGAGTGCATCGTGCCGCCCATCGCACGCGCGGTGATCGACCCGCTCGCGATGAACGCTTTGGCCAGCGCTGATTGCTCCGGCGTCCGCGGCGGCGAGTAGAGCTGCGCGATGTTCGGTTCTTCGCTCTCCGGCGCGCCGAGGAAGAGCTTCTTCAGCCCCAGCGGCTTGCTTATCTCGTCGTGCAGGAACGTGCCGACCGAGCGCCCGTCGATGCGCCGCACCAGTTCGCCGATCAGCCATCCGAAATCGAGCGCGTGATAGCCCGTATCCGTGCCCGGCTCCCATTCCGGCGACAGCCTCTCGATCGCGCTCACCATCGTGCTCCAGTCTGTGACGTCGTCGAGCGCAATGTCGTCGGGCATCTGCGGGATGCCCACCTGGTGCGTCAGCAGGTGATAGACCGTGATCTTGTCCTTGCCGTTCTGCGCGAACTCCGGCCAGTACTTCGAGACGAGGTCGTCGTACTGCACGAGGCCGCGGTCGGCGAGGACGTGCAGGCTGGTCGCGGTGAACGCCTTGGTCGTCGAGTAGACGGTGGTCATCGTCTCTTCGCGCCACGGGTCGCCGCCGTCAGGCGCGGTCGTGCCGCCCCACAGGTTCACGACGAGGTTGCCGCGCAGGTAGGCGCTCACGCTCGCGCCGACGTGCTCCCCGTCCGCGAACTGCTTCTCGAACGCCTCGCGCACGCGCTCGAACCCCACCTCAACGTGACCTTCGACCGTCATAGCACGCTCCCCTAGCGCATCGATTCTGGAAGACTTCACCGCGTGGCGGAAGCGCGCACTTGATTGTTTTTGAAATGGATTTTTCATTTCGGGGTCCGGCGAACCTGATCTTGATTGTTTTGTCTTGATTGAGTTGCCGCGACGCATGTACTCGACGGCGAGGAGCGCGCGCGATTGAACGGAGATTGCATGCGCCGGCATTCTCCCATCGTACGGCGGCAGCGGCGCGCCACGAAGCGGACGATGACACGTGCACCGGCGTTACGCAGGCGCATCAGCCGTGCGTGCGGGCGCCGATGTTACGTAGCTATGGGCAGCGACCGGCAACAACGACCAGACCTACGCGTGGCGTGACGGAACAGCCGGGGCGGCTGTTCTCCACCTGCGGTGCGGCGGGGCCGTGCGTGGCTTGCCGACGGGTCACTGGCGCTATCCCCGTCATTCTGAGCAAGCGAAGCGCGGCGAAGAATCTCGGCGCGGCGACACGCTCCAACATCAAGCGGTTCTGTCGTCAACGTCTCGTCGTTCGTCGCGCTCGTCGGCTGCACGGTGCCGCAGGACGCGTACACGGCGAGCAAGGGCGCCGTGCTCGCACTCACCAAGTCGCTCGCCGTGCAGTTCGGCCCGCAGCGCGTGCGCGTCAACGCGATCTGCCCCGGCCCGATCCTGACGCCGATGCTCGTCGAGCTGTTTCCGAGCGAGGAGGAGAAGATGAAGCGCCTCAACCGCATCCCGATGTGCCGCTTCGGCCTGCCGGAGGACATCGCCTACGCGGCGCTCTACCTGGCGTCCGACGAGTCGTCGTGGACGACGGGCACGGAGATGGTCGTCGACGGCGGCATCACGGTGAATTACTTTTGATGGCAGTCGGCTGGCGGTGGGAGAAGCGCCGACCGTGTGGGAGTTGTGGATCACATACAGCCACCTGGCGCGTATCTGAATACCAGGACTTCGTCTCCGTCATGCCGCGTGATGTAAAGGTTCTCGACTGACTGGTCGCGCCACAGCCTAAAACTGTCGCCGCGGTGGTACTCGGTGCTTCGCGCGGAGTCCGGGAGAACTCCAATCTTCTCGACCAAGAGATAAACGGGTGGCTCTCCCGGCACTCCGACGAACTGGCGCAACCCGAAGCGCTTCGCAAACTCGGGTTTTGTGTCGGCGCAATGAGGAGGATCGACCCAATAGACCTCCCCGCTGCCGCCGTCCCACTGCTGGACTCCACCCGAGCGCATACAGCCCATGAAGAGCAACACGAAGCACAGCGATACCAGCAAGAGGGTATTGACAAACTGAACCGTAGGTGAGATTCTCGCGTCCATCCGCGATACATTCCCGTTTATCAAGGATCCCATCATGAGACGTGGAGTTGGATTAATCGTTGTGACCTGCCCCCGATCTTTGGTCCACTCATTGTGAGAGTCCGACCGGGTCCTT
>JBBDXD010000026.1:0-11502 GCA_040902535.1 Dehalococcoidia bacterium
AGCGGGAAGCGGGAAGCGGGAAGCGGGAAGCGGGAAGCGGGAAGCGGGAAGCGGGTTAACTGAGCGCGGGCTTTCAGCCCGCGCGGATTAGCCCAGAGACTCTCTCGTATAGCGCAAGGCGCCGAGGCCAGGCGCCGGCTTCAGCTTGAAGTTTGGTCAGACGGCCTGGGCGACGATCTGGATTTGCAGCGTGACGTCGTCTTCGACGGAGACGAAGCCGCCGATGTTCAGGACGGGGATTTTGAAGTCGCTGTAGAGAAAGTTGAGCGTCGCGAGCGCGGTGAAGACGTCGCCCTGGCGGCGCGCTAGCACGTCCCACGTGACTTCTCGCTGCACGCCGTGCAGGTCGAGCGTGCCCGTAAGTTGCAGTGATTGCTCTTCGCCCTCGGCGATCGCGGGGTCGTAGCCGGTGACGCTCGATACGGTGAAGGTCGCTGACGGATAGCGGGTCACCTCGAGCGCCTCGCGCATGCGATTGTCGCGCCTGCCCTCGTTGCTCGTGATGGTGGCCAGTTGCACCTCGAAGCTTGAGGTTGCGCCTTCGGCGAGCGCGAGTCCGTCCGCGGTCAGGTGGAACTCGCCCTCGATCTCGGTCGTGGCGCCCTTAGCCGTCGACGGAAGCCCGACGCTGGCGAGCGTCTCGTCGGCGAAGTAGGCGGCTTCCGAGCGCTCCGGGATGACGCGAAACGTCAGGGCGTCGTCGGGCAGCGCATCGACGGCTGTGGCATCGGCAGCGGGCGTCGTCGCGCCCTCGACGAGATCTGCGGGGATCTCGGGTGCGCTCGTCGCAAGCTGGTTGTCTTCGCGGACGAAGAACCACCAGCCGGCGCCGGCTGCTGCGACTCCCAGGACTGCCAGCACGACGACGGACAGCAGGATACGCGGACGGAAGAGACTCATGGATGCTCCTGCATGCGTGTAGCTCTGGATGCCGGCATCGTATAGAACCGCGACCTTCGGCGTGTTATCGAACGGTTGCCACGCGGCGCGCGGCCATGCGCGTACGGACGAGCGCACCACCGACCGGGTAGTCGGGACGGCGTAATTCCGGAATCGCATCGACCAGATCGAGCCGTGACAGACCTGCAAGGTCGCTTACGGGACGGGAGGTGTTGACCATGTCCGACGGACAGTCCTAGACTTGACACTCAGAACAGTATGTTCGGTGACAAGACTCCGGATGCCCTCCCGGAGCCTTGTCATTTTTTCGAGATCAGCCGGCGACCTTGCGCGTGCCTGCGATCGCCGGCCGGGACGGGTCGATGACGTAGCGGATCTTCGGGAAGCCCGTGTCGCACAAGACGAACGTCGCCGCGATCGGAAACACGGGCGCGACGTTTGCAGCGGACCATGCATCGCGCTCGAACGTTTCGATCTGCGGGCGGCCGCGGTCGGCGCGATGGAACCGGTAGTCGGGATCGACCTGGATCAGCGTGCCGCTTCCACCGTCGTCGGCGAGCTTCGCGAGGTGGAGGTTCGAGACGTACTGCACGTCGCCGCCGGAGATCGGCTCCGGGTTGATCAGTGATGCGCGCAGGATCTCGCGTCCGCCGTCGTTGACGACGCCGACGATGCGGTCGTGGAACACCCGCAGCCCTACGTCCGCGACGTGCGCGTTGTAACCCCACTTCGTGCGCAGTTCGTCGCAGGCGCGCGGCGAGTCGACGTACGCGCGCAGCAGGAAGCCGCGAGGCAACGCTGATGCGCGGCAGCCGACGCGCACCTGGGCCAGCGTGAACGCTCCAGCCGGACTGTCCGGATAGCGTGCGACCGTAAAGTACGCCGTTGGCGGGATGACAGGGTGCAACGCCGGTGGCAACAGCGCCGTCATGTAGCGGTCGTCGATCTCGAACGAAAGGTTGAGCAGTTCGACGCTTTCGATCTCCCACGGCTCGGCGCTCGTATCCAGCATTTCCGGCGCAGCGGCGAGCAGCGGCGAGATATCGAGCGTGCCGGCGAGCGGCATCAGTTGCCTCCCGCGGCGGCGGTTGCCGCCGCGGTCGCCGGCGCGAACTTCGGCATCACTTCCTTCGCGAAGAGGCGCATGCTCGCGAGCACCTGCTCCTGCGGCACCGTCTCGACGGCATTCAACAGGAAGTTGATGCGGTCGACGCCGCACGCTTCCCAGTTGCGCACGACATCGACGATGCGCGCCGGATCGCCGATGCACAGCCCTTCGGGGACACGCGGCGCGTCGCCGGGGCTGGTCTGCTCTCGACGCAGTTGCGGCAGCAGCCCGAGCGACGGGTACGACCGCGACGGATACGCCTCGCGCGCCGACAGCAGTTGCGACGCCAGGTAGTTGAACGTGCCGGCCAGCCGCGTGCCGGTGGCGATGCCGGTCGCGTCGTCTTCGTGGCAGAGCAGGAAGTTCACTGTGTTCACCTGCTCGTTCACGATCTCACCGACGGGATCGCATGACTTGATCCGCCTGCGATACTCGGCGATGCGCTTCTCCTGGTCGGAAAAGCCGCCGAAGGTCAGGCCGAGACTGCCGAGCCCGCGCTCCGCTGCGTCGATCTCGGTGCCGGGGCTGGTCACCGCCACCCACATCGGCGGGTGCGGTTTCTGGTAGGGCTTGGGCAGGATGGCGCGGGAGGGCATCGAAAACGCGTAGCCGTCGTGGCTGAAGCGCTCCTGCGTCCACATCTTCGGCAGGCAGCGCACGATTTCATCCCAGGTCTTCTTCGTGTCGTCCGGACTCGCGCGAAAGCCGGCAAGCTCGGTCCAGGTCGCGGAGCGCCCGGTGCCCATCTCCAGCCGGCCGCCGGAGAGGATGTCGAGCACCGCCGCGCGCTCGGCGATGCGCACCGGGTGGTTGAACTGCGGCACGCAGACGACGATGCCGTGTCCGACGCGGATGTTCTTCGTCTGCATGGCGCACGCCGTCAGGAACAGCTCCGGCGCCGATGAGTGCGAGTACTCCTCGAGGAAGTGATGCTCGACGCACCACACCTGGTCGAAGCCCAGTTCGTCGGCGAGGCGCACCTGTTCGAGCGCGTTTTCGTAGACGGTGCGCTCGGCCTCGCGGTCCCATGGCCTCGGCACGGACAGCTCGTAGAAGATCCCGAACTTCATGGCGACTCCTTTGGCGTGAAGCTTACGCTAGCACCGGCCGTCGCGGCGGAGCAAGGGGCGCTGGTCGCTGGTCGCTGGTCGCTGGTGATTGGTGGTGGATCGATCAGTTTTTGCGTGCGGCGGTTTGTGGGGTGGGTCGTGGGTGTGGCCGTGAGGAGATCCTTCGGCGCGCTTCGCTTGCTCAGGATGACGGCATTTTCGTCTCCTGGTCGTTGGTCGCTGGTCGCTGGTGGTTGATTGATCAGTTTGCGTGCCACGATTTGTGAGGTGGATGGCGGGTGTCGCCGCGACGAGATCCTTCACGGCGCTTCGCTTGCTCAGGATGGCGGCATTTTCGTCTCCTGGTCGTTGGTCGCTGGTCGCTGGTCAGTGCGTGCGGCGGTTCTTGGGGTGGGTGATGGGTGTCGCCGCGAGGGGATCCTTCGGCGCGCTTCGCTTGCTCAGGATGACGCCGGTCTCGTCGCCTGGGCGTTGGTCGCTGGTGGTTGATTGATCAGTTTGCGTGCCACGATTTGTGAGGTGGATGGCGGGTGTCGCCGCGAGGAGATCCTTCGGCGCGCTTCGCTTGCTCAGGATGACGTGACTGGGGCGCTTGCTCAGGATGACGGGTATGGCGGCCCGCTTAACGTAACGGAACGCTGCTTGCTCAGGATGACGGGAATCGGCGCTTGCTCAGGATGACGGGTATGGCGGCTCGCTTAACGTAATGGGATGGCTCTGGCTCAGGCTGCTGCACGGGCGGCGGCTCGAAGGGCCGCGATCTTCCATGCGTCGCGGCGGATTGATGCGTATTCGTCACGGCATCGAGATTAGAATCGAGGGGACTCGAAAGGAGCACCGCCATGCATGATTTTCTGCTACCGAATAGCAGGACCGCGCGCTTCCTCGCCAGCCGCCGCCATCCCGATCAAGCCGCTCTGCTCGCCCGGCTGCCGCTGCTCGGTCGCCGCATCCCGATGCGCGGGTACTGGCGCCGTCAGCCCATCGACGCCTCCCGCATGACGCAGCACGCCGCCAGCGACGTGGCGGACGCCTTGCGCGCGGCCGGCTTCTCCGCCGGTATGGGCACGCGGTCCATGCTGGAGCGCAGGGCGGCGAACTTCACGGATCGGCATGAGCACCGGCATGTCAACGACGGCGAGCACGACGGGCTGCACTTCGGTGAGATGACGCGCGACCGCGCACGTCGCGCCGGCGACGTGTGGAAGAGCCGGCCGCGCCTCGGGCTTCCGATGCTGATCGTCGGGACGGCGGTGGGCGCGCTCGCGATGTTCGCGTTCGACCCGCAGCAAGGACGCCGGCGGCGTGCGCTTGTGCGCGACCGGCTCGCCCACATGAAGAACGTCATGACGCGCGACGTGCCGAATCGCGTCGAAAAGCGCGGGCGCTTCTTCCGCGGGGTTGCGAGGGGCATCGTCCACGAGACCACGGACGCGCTGCCGTTCAACGGCCACCCGATCGTCGACAACGAGACGCTGGTCGCGCGCGTGCGTTCAGAGGCGCTACGCGACGATCACCTCAAGGCCGGCGAGATCCACGTCGACGCCTACGAGGGGTGCGTGACGCTCCGCGGCCAGCTTGAGCATCCGGACGCAATCCGGCGGCTCGTCCGAGACGCCGCCCACGTGGAAGGCGTCCGAGAAGTGCGGAACTTCCTCCACCTCCCCGGCACGCCGCCGCCGAACAAGGCCGCGGTCTACGTCCCCGCGCAGCAGGTGCCATCGACGATGCGCCGCTAGCTGACGCCCGGCACACCAGATCGCCCTCACGGAGCGCCCTCATCGCTGCGGGCGCTCTGCTGCTGGCTTTACACTGCGGGGCGGCGCGGGTAGTATCGCGCGGAGCAGGCGGCTATAGAGGTAGCATGCCCGCCGACCGGCAGTGTATAAATGGAAGCACGGCGCGACTGAGTCCGGATTCCGGCAATTCAGTTCAGGCTTTCTCGTCGAAGCAGGCGCCCCGGGGAAGTGTCGGAATTGGCAGACGAGCGTGATTTAGGATCACGTGCCGCAAGGCGTAGGAGTTCGAGTCTCCTCTTCCCCACCAGCCGCTGCATGCCTCACCGGCGCGGGCGGCCGGAAGGGGGCGCGAACGCGGGCCCGTATCGTGAGGCATCGTTGCCGGGACAGTCCGCACCGGCAGCGAATCGGATGGTGATTGAGGGGTCGCCATCCGCAGGGAGGTTGAATGGGCACGCTGCTCCAGATTCGTAATCTCAAGACGCAGTTCTTCACGGAGGACGGCATCGTCCGCGCCGTCGATGGCGTGTCCTACGACGTCGAAGAGGGCGAGACGCTAGGTCTCGTGGGCGAGTCTGGCTGCGGCAAGAGCGTGAGCGCGCTCTCGGTCCTGCGCCTGATCCCGAATCCACCCGGCAAGATCACCGAAGGCGAGATCATTTTCGAGGGCGAAGACCTCCTCAAGCTCGACGAAGAGGAGATCCGCCACGTCCGCGGCAACCGCATCGCCATGGTGTTCCAGGAGCCGATGACGTCCCTGAACCCCGTGCTGACGATCGGCAGGCAGCTCACCGAATCGCTCGAACTGCACTTGAAGATGGACCCTAACTCCGCCCGCCGGCGCGCTGCCGAACTGCTCGAGATGGTCGGCATTCCCGACGCTGCGGGCAGGCTCAACGACTACCCGCACCAGTACTCCGGCGGCATGCGACAGCGCGTCATGATCGCGATGGCGCTGTCCTGCAACCCGAAGCTCCTCCTCGCGGACGAGCCGACGACGGCGCTCGACGTCACGATCCAGGCGCAGATCCTCGAGATCATGGCGCGGCTCAGCGCCGAGCTTGGCACGGCCGTCGTAATCATCACGCACAACCTGGGTGTGGTCGCCCGCTACGCCGACCGCGTGAACGTCATGTACGCCGGCAAGATCGTCGAGATGGCGACGGCGAAGGACCTCTACGCGAATCCGCGCCACCCGTACACGATCGGCCTGCTGAAGTCCGTGCCGCGCCTCGACCAGGGTAAGAAGGACCGCCTGCAACCGATCGAAGGCTCGCCGCCGGATCTGATCAATCCGCCGAAGGGGTGCTCGTTCGCGCCGCGCTGCGCGTACAAAATCGAGAAGTGCCTGAACGAAGAGCCGCCGCTGATGCCTACAGGCGATGGTAAGCACCAGGCCGCGTGCTGGGTGATGCCCACGATCGATACCGTCCCGACCGTCGTGGTCGGACCTGACCCGGTGCCGCTGGCCTAGGAGGCTCCATGACTACGGAAACTCGTGACCTGGGCTCGGTGCAGACGGCGTCGGATGTGCTCGTCAACGTGCAAAACCTGAGGATGTACTTTCCCGTCACCGCGGGGTTGATCTTCCAGCGCAAGATCGCGGATGTGAAGGCCGTCGACGGGATCTCGTTCGATGTGAAGAAGGGCGAGACGCTCGGTCTCGTCGGTGAGTCCGGCTGCGGCAAATCCACGACGGGGCGCGCGATCCTGCAGCTCTACAAGCCGACGGAAGGATCCGTCGACTTTGGCGGCACGGAGCTGACGAAGCTCTCGGGCGGCAACCTGCGCCGGATGCGCCGCCGCATGCAGATGATCTTCCAGGACCCGTACGCATCGCTGAACCCGCGCATGTCCGTCGGCTCGATCATCGGCGAACCGCTGACGATCCACGGTCTTGCGAAGGGCGGCAGGGCGCGCAAGGAGCGCATCCAGGACTTGATGCGCGTCGTGGGGCTCAATCCCTACTACGCGAACCGCTATCCGCACGAGTTCTCGGGCGGGCAGCGCCAGCGCATCGGCATTGCGCGCGCGCTCGCGGTCGAGCCGGACTTCATCGTCGCGGACGAGCCGGTTTCGGCGCTCGACGTCTCGATCCAGGCGCAAATCATCAATTTGCTCGAGGACCTGCAGCAGCAGTTCGGCCTGACGTACCTGTTCATCGCGCACGACCTGTCGGTGGTGCGGCACATCAGCGACCGCGTCGGCGTGATGTATCTGGGCAAGCTGATGGAGCTGGCTGACCGCAACGAGCTGTACGAGAATCCGCTGCACCCGTACACGAAGGCGCTGCTTTCGGCGGTACCGGTGCCGGATCCGGCAGTGGAGACGAACCGCGAGCGCATCATCCTGACGGGCGACGTGCCGAGCCCGCTGCGTCCGCCGCCGGGGTGCGTGTTTCACACGCGCTGCCCGATCGCGATCGAGGAGTGCCGGCAGGCGATCCCGGAGTGGCGCGACGTCGGGGGCGGGCACATGGTGGCGTGTCATCGTGTGTAGTTGTCAGTCGTAAGTTTTCAGTTGTAAGTGGGAAGGCCGGCTGTTCGCCGGCTTTCTTGGCGGTTGTGCCTTCTACGTGCTGTGCACGCGGCGTACTTCGATACCTTCGGGCGCGGTGTCAGCGAGATACGTCTCCGGCGTGACGTCGGGGTAGGCGCGGGCGAGCGTCGCGGCGGCTGCGAGGAGGTGCTGCTCGTGGATCTCGTATTCGTTGGCGGCCGTGGCGATGTCGTCGTAGGCGCGGCAGCTTACGTGGTTGACGAGCAGGATGCGCGTGAAGCTGTGCAGCGTCCAGAGCAGCCGTATCTCCTCGTGCATCGTCTGGCCGGCGGCCGCTGAGCGCGGCGCGACGAGCGAGCGTGCGGCGCCAGGGCGTGCGATGAGGTCGTAGTCGTCGGTGAGGCCGCACGCTTCGATGAATGCGTGCTCGGCGGACTTGAAGCGAAAGTCGGAGCACGTGATCACGAGCGCGGCGCATGTCGAGCGGATGAGGAGGTTCGAGGGTTCTTCCACCGATTCAGTCCATCACGGCTTCTAGCAGATCCTTCGTCGATCTAGTTGACGTCCAAGGGATAGTAAGTTCCGACATAGATCGAACCGTCCGCACAGCGGTACGCTCTATCTCCGATTCGGACACCAGTTGCGTGATCAGTCCTCTGGGTGAATGAAGTTGAGTGATCCGAGTGGCCACCCGCTACTTGCACGCGGAGACTGGCATTGGGCCAACGTCTGATTGTTGATCCGTCGCCCTTCCAACGCTCGACTTCCTTTGCAAAGCCCCCTACAACGTGGAACAGAATCTGCACTGGAATCCCGTCGTCGTCCTCGTAGTCGGCCTCAACCGGAATACGATGAATCACATTCGCTCGAGTCGCGCTGGAGATCTGGAACTCAAACGACCCATCCAAGTCAACAGTTCGCACGTGGGCGTTCAACAGTTGCCGTTGAATCTGCGGTCGACCTGGGAAATCTGGCTGGAGCAGTCGGTCGATTACAGAAGGTTCTTCGGCGTTCGGCTCGCGATACGTCGACTCCGGCGTCCATGGTTTCCTTGTAAAGGTTGAGATGATGCTTCGCACGTGCTTGAAGCGCTTCAATTTTCACTCAGCACTGTTTCAAGTTTCCGCGCGAGCGCGTCGATGAACTGCTGGGTGTTCAACCAGGGCTGATCGGGTCCGATGAGCAGCGCCAGGTCTTTCGTCATCTCGCCGCCCTCGACGGTGTCGACGCAGACGCGCTCGAGCGTCCGTGCGAAGCGCACGACGTCGGGCGTCTGGTCGAACTCGCCGCGGTAGGCGAGGCCGCGCGTCCACGCGAAGATCGACGCGATCGGGTTCGTCGACGTCTGCTCGCCGCGCTGGTGCTGGCGATAGTGGCGCGTCACCGTGCCGTGCGCCGCCTCCGCTTCGACGGTCTTGCCGTCGGGGCTGAGCAGCACTGACGTCATCAGCCCCAGCGAGCCGAAGCCCTGCGCGATCGAGTCGGACTGCACGTCGCCGTCGTAGTTCTTCGCTGCCCAGACGAAATCGCCGGAGGCCTTCAGCGCGTACGCGACCATGTCATCGATCAGGCGATGCTCGTACCAGATGCCGGCGGCCTTGTACTGGTCCGCGAAGTCCGCGTCGTAGACCTCCTGGAAGACGTCCTTGAAGCGGCCGTCGTAGGCTTTGAGGATCGTGTTCTTCGTCGAGAGGTACACCGGGTACTTGCGCTGCAGCCCGAAGGCCAGGCAGGCGCGCGCGAAGTTGCGGATCGACTCATCGACGTTGTACATGGCCAGGGCGACGCCGCCGCCGGTGAACGTGAAGACGTTGTGCTTGATCGGCGCGCCGCCGTCCGATGGCGTGAAGGTGATCTCCAGGTCGCCGGGCCCCGGGACCACGAAGTCCGTCGCGCGATACTGGTCGCCGAACGCGTGACGGGCGATGACGATCGGCGTCGTCCACGACGGCACCAGGCGCGGCACGTTCTTGCAGACGATCGGCTCTCGAAACACCGTGCCGTCGAGGATGTTGCGGATCGTGCCGTTCGGCGACTTCCACATCTGCTTGAGGTTGAACTCCTTGACGCGCGCCTCGTCGGGCGTGATCGTGGCGCACTTGACGCCGACGCCGTATTGCTTGATCGCGTTCGCCGCGTCGATCGTCACCTGGTCGGTCGTCGCGTCGCGGTGCTCGATGCCCAGGTCGAAGTACTTGAGGTCGATGTCGAGGTAGGGCAGGATCAGCTTGTCCTTGATCATCGCCCAGATGACGCGCGTCATCTCGTCGCCGTCGAGTTCGACTACGGGGCTTTTGACCTTGATCTTCGCCATGCGGAGCTTCGCCTCACGAGGGTGTGATCCCGAGTTCGCGGCACGATAGCACGGCGGTTGGCGGGCGGCTACGGGCGTCGGGGGGGGCGGTTGGTGTGCGCCACCGCGTTTGTACTGCGAGGAGATTCTTCGCTTCGCTCTGAATGACCTGCGCGCGTGCGCGCGGCGGACGCAGCCTCTCTGACGTGAGGCGCGATGGCTGCTGGACTTCTAGTGGACGCTGATTGGTCGATGCCACATAAACCTGCCGGAACTCAACGACCAACGCGCCATCAAGATCGCCTGGACGGAGGCGAGCTTCGCCAACGGGCGTGCCACGCAAGCCGCGTTCAACTCACGCGGCGTGACGCGGAAAGAGTGGGCGCTCGACAGGAACCACCGAAGACGACATCTGCAACGCGAACGCGAGTCAAGGTGTGCCATCCCAGAGGACGAGGCGTTCCGATCAGGCGACATGGCCCCGCCATCTCATCCCAATTGCACCTGCACGCTGCTTCCTGTGCGTGAGGATCAGTAGCCGCCTACGTCAATCACTTTCTGGATGTTGGCGATGATGGATTCGAGACGGCTTATTCTGGCGTCGCCGTCCCTTACCCATTCGCGCAGCCCAAGGTAGTCTTGGTGTGCCTCAGACAGGTGACGGACGGGCGCTTCCCGGATCGCCTTGATCTGCGCGTTCAGCGTCGACACCAGTTCGTCCGCGTTGGACTTGATCGCGTCGCGCGGAAACTCCTTCGCGATGAGAGCGACTCGGCCATCACCTACGTTCTTGGTGTTCAGGTCCAACAGCGCATCCACGATCTGCCAGTTCATTGACATCTCATCGCTCCTTGGCTGTGCGCATCAACTACGGCCCACTCTCTCGCTTCGAGTACCTGTTGCTCTTCGCCCGATAGTTCAGTCCAGCACGTCGTGCAGAGATGTCGGATGTACATCCGCTCACGCTCACCGTCACGGCGAAGCCGCGTTACAAGCGGCGGGCCGCCTCCGAGTCCGCACACAGGGCAGTCGATGGTCATCCGTATCCTCTGTGCCGGAGATCGGTTCTATTCGCAAGCCTTGCTGCCGACAGGCCGACCGCATCGGTCATCGATGAGCTTGATGTCGGTGTCGAGCGGCGTAACTGCGCTCTCGCTCTCAAGGAGATGCATGGTGACGACCCAAGTTCGATCCTCGGATCGATAGCGTGTCTCGGCGCATCGTAACCACTTGACGCGTTCGTCGCTTGTGAAGCTGAAATCGATGGCGATCTGGCACGCTTCCTGTTTCGTCAGCAGGGAACTGACTGCCGTTGGCGGCACATACAACGGCTGCTGTGCCGACGCGCTGTTGTCGCCCGAACCAGCGCCTGCGCTTACTAACGCGAGCAATACCGCCGCCACCATGGCTCCGGCACCCGTGCCTAGCCACGCTCCTAACAGGCGGTCTGGGCGCTTCTCTTTCGGCACGAACACGAGCAACGCGCCGACGAATGCTAGGCCCAACACGAGTCCGCCCAAAGCACCCAACAGCACGTGAGCGCCGTTGCGCCCACCGCTCTGGGCGTTATCGCTGAGCACCTCATCGACCAGAGCGGCGCGCTTCGCCTCGTACTCAGCGTCAGTGAGTATGCCTTCGCGCCTCAAGTCTGCGAGGCGTTGCAGCCGGTCGTGTGCCATCGTCATACTGTGGTATCGGCTTGCTGCGCTCAGCGGGGCTTAGGTGTGACCACCTATTGCGCCACGCCGAAAGGCTGATCCGTGCCGCTATTTTCGAGCGTGTGTACAGCGGGATCGCCGCCCACCTGCGTTGCATGACGGGATTTTTCGCTTCGCTCTGAATGACGGGCGAATCGCGATTCGTGCGCGTGACGGCGTCTGACCCGCCAGGAGA
>JBBDXD010000026.1:11602-62664 GCA_040902535.1 Dehalococcoidia bacterium
CGCTTCGCTCTGAATGACGGGCGCGCCGCGGTTTGATGGCGGTGCGTTGCATGACAGGATTTTTCGCTGCGCTCAGAATGACGGGCGAATCGCGATTCGTGCGCGTGACGGCGTCTGACCCGCCAGGAGATTCTTCGCTTCGCTCTGAATGACGGGCGCGCCGCGGTTTGATGGCGGTGCGTTGCATGACGGGATCCTTCGCTTCGCTCAGAATGACGGGCGAATCGCGATTCATGCGCGCGACCGCGTCTGATCCGCCAGGAGATTGTTCGCTTCGCTCTGAATGACGGGTGATCGGGCGGTGCGATGCGTGATCCCGCCTACTTGATGGCAAGCGCGTTCGGCGGTGAGCCGACGCCGCCCCGGATGTGCATGGGCGCGGTGGTGAACATGAACTCGTAGACGCCGTCCTCGGCGCAGTCGGCGGCGAGCGGTTCGAGTTCCCACATCTCGCCGAGGTTCATGCCGAACAGCGTGATGAGCTGGATGTGGAAGAAGCCGCGCTCCGGCGTGATCACCGGCGGCCACGCCTCGACGGCGACGACGTCGGTGCCGATCGCGGCGATGTGCATGTTCCACAGGTACTCCGCCATCTCGCGCCCCGCGAGCAGTCCCGGCGCGACGAGATGCTCCGCCAGTTCGTTCAGTTCATTCGCCGGAAGCGCGTTCAGCCACTTCAACCATCCCGTCCGGAAGATCAGCATGTCGCCGGGCTCGATCTCGACGCCCTGCGCCTTGCGGCACGCTTCGAGCGTCGCGACGTCGAAGGTCTGCGAACTCTTGAAGTCGATCGGCGTGCCCTGCGACTCCAGGTAGCGGCCGAGGTCGAGCAGCACGCCGCGCGTGGCGGCGCCCCGCTTCGCGAGGTTCTGGATGCCGAGCACCTCGCTGCCCGGGGCGAGCACCGCATCGTGCGTGACGCCGTTGTAGAACCCGATCGCCGGGTGACAGACGTGGCGGTGGCCGTCCCACTGGCTCGACGACTGCGGACAGAAGTTGTCGATGTACTCGTCGTACGAGATCCGCAAGCCGCCGCTGCAGTCGAACATCGTGCGACGCGGCGCGGCGCGGAACCAGAACAGACCTCGCCCGGGCGCATCGATCGGCGCGTTCAGCCCGAAGGTCCTGCCTGTGCGCACGAGCGCCGCCGCCTCGACGGTTTTTTCCGGCGTGACGAGATTCCACGTGCCGAGTTCGTCGTCGTCGCCGAAGAGTCCCCACGCCGAACCCTCCGGCGCGCCGGCTTTGACAGGAAGCTGTTCGAAGCTCGGCAGGCTCTTGAGATCGACCGTCATCACGCTCACCTTCCACGCCCGTGGCCGCACAATCGGCGACGAGCACGCTGCGTTTCTCGTTTGTGAGGCAGATTAGCCGCGGCTATAATCAACGGCAATTTGCCGCATGGCTTTCAGGAGAATCATTTGCCCAGGCAGAATCGACACCTCGTCCGCGATGGCCGGCTCCAGGCCGGCAAGAAGAAGCGCACCGACCGCAGCTACCTCGGCGGCGACGCCGGATCGACGACCGCCGAGCCGGCCGTTGAAGAGGAGTCATTCCGTCCCGTCGACGAGGAGGTGGAAGGGGATGCCCCGGCCGCGCCGCTGCCGGCGGAACTCGCCGCCGCAACAGCGCCCGCCGAGCAGACGGCGCGCGGCACGACATCCACCCGGTTGCCGACCAGCGCCCGCGCCCTCCAGCGCCAGGGCGTCCGCCGCCGCGAGCTTGACGTCGATGCGCTCGCCGAGCGTGACTCGCGGTACGCGCTCCACGAACTGCGTCGCATTCTCATCCTTACGTCGATCGTGGTGATCACGCTGATCGTGCTGGGGATCGTCCTGCGCTAGTCCAGGCGCCCGCCACAGCACCACCGACCCCGTCGCTGCTCATTCCTTTTCATCGACCGTTCACCGTAACCGTCCCGCGGCAATGAACGCTGCCAGCGTGACGGCGATCAGCCCCGGCAGATCGACGCGCACGTCGTCGAAGATCCAGTCGCCGACGGTGAACAGGAACGCGACGCGCACGAGATATGCGAGCGCCACGCCGCCGACGGCCATCGCCTGCAGTGGCGGTCCGGCGCGCCGGTTCGTCGCCAGCGACACGATCTCGCCGACGCCGTAGCCGACGCCCAGTCCGATCAGCACGCCGAAGAAGAAGTAGGTCAGCGGATTGAAGATGCCCCAGACGACGCCGAGCGCGGCGCCGCCCGCCAGCGCTCCGCCGATCGCGCGCACCAGCACATCGGTCGACGTGTTGTAGGTGGGGATGCGGCGCACGTTCGCGCACTCCCGGCAGCGCGTGCCGACGGGCGTGTACACGAGGCATTTCGGGCAGATCGGCTTGCCGCAGCGGCTGCAGCCAAGCTCGGTTTCGATGTCAGCGTGGGTTGCGCATTGCATCGTTAGTCGATCAGTCCGTCCGTCTTTCGGTCGTCAGTCGTTGAGTCAGTCTGTCCACACCGGCCCTCTCGAAAGCTGAGATCTCAGACACGAAGAAGGGGGCCGCAGCCCCTCTGTTGTCTCACCTATTCAGCTTAGCAGTCGATTTCGTACGAGACAGACTCACTTCACCAGTTCGTGGTTCGGGAGCGTCGATGCCAGTTCGAGCAGCCGCTCGATCGACGCGTCCGGCACGGGCGTCCACTGCTCGCCCGGCAGGGGCTCGGTCGGGCCGAAGATGCCGTGGTAGTCGCTGCCGCCCAGCGCCAGCAGGCCGTGCGTCTCGGCGGCAATGCGCAGCCGTTCGACGGTGGCCGGCGCATAGTCCTTGTAGTAGACCTCCATGGCGGCCATGCCGGCAGCCTTCAGTTCGGGGAGCAGCGCATCGAGCACGAGCAGGTCGGCGGGATGTGCGATGCAGGCGAGGCCGCCGCGCTCGACGATGCATTGCACCGCCTCGACGGGCGTCATCTTGTCGCGCTCCACGTACGCAGGCCCGTTGCGGCCGATGTACTTGTCGAACGCCTCGGGCAGGCTCTTCACGTAGCCCTTCTCGAGGATCGCCTGCGCGACGTGCGGCCGCCCGACCGACGCTTCGCCGGCGATCGCTTGCACGCGTTCCCACTCGATCATGACGCCGAGTTCGGCAAGCTTGCGCACGATGCCCTCGCCACGTGCGATGCGGCCTTCGCGCAGCTTGGAGAGCAGTGCCTGCAGTTCGTCGTCCTCCGGGAACAGGTACAGACCGAGCATGTGCACCTCGGCACCCTCGATGTCCGTGCCCATCTCGACGCCCGGGATCAGCGTGTACTTGGCGTGCTTCGTCGCGGCGCGGCGCGCCTCGGCGATGCCCTCTGTCGAGTCGTGGTCGGTGATCGCGTGGTAGCGTACGCCCTGCCCCGCGACGAGGTCGACCAGTTCCGTCGGCGTCAGGCGCCCGTCGGAGGCGGTGCTGTGCGTGTGAAAGTCACCCCTGCTCACCATCTTGCATCCACTCTCTATCGACGCGCTCGATCGAGCGCGCCTTGCCCGTCTGATCATCGATGTCGATCAGGACGGAGTTGAACTGTACGGCCCGCGACTTTTCGGCGACGACGAAGCGCGCGGGCATGCCCGTCAGGAACTTCTGGATCGGGCCAGCAGGGTCGACGCCGATGATCGAGTCGCGCGGTCCGCACATCCCCAGGTCGGTCACGTACGCGGTGCCGCGCGGCAGCAATCGCGGATCGGCAGTGGGGACGTGGGTGTGCGTGCCGAACACAGCCGACACGCGCCCATCGAGGTACCAGCCCATGCCGGCCTTCTCGCTCGTGGCTTCGGCGTGCATGTCGACGACGATCGGGGCGTCCGGCGCGACGCTTTCGAGCAGCCGGTCGGCGCACCGGAAGGGGTCGTCGATCTCGTACATGAACGTGCGCCCCATGAGGTTGATGATCGTCAGCCCTCGAAACTGCACCATGCCCCGTCCCGGCACGCCTTGCGGATAGTTCGCGGGCCGCAGCACGGGCGCCTCGCTGTCCAGGTAGGGGACGATGTCCTTCTGGTCCCAGATGTGGTTGCCGGACGTGATCACGTCGACGCCGCCTTCGAAGATATCCTTCGCGGTGTTGATCGTCAGCCCGCGGCCGGCGGCGGCGTTCTCCCCGTTGGCGATGACGACGTCGAGTTGCAACTCACGTCGCAGGGCCGGCACGAGCGCCGCCACGGCCCTGCGGCCGGGCTTCCCCACTACGTCGCCGATCGCCAGGATTCTCACGGGGCCTCACCCCCCGGCCCCCTCTCCGTCAAGCGGGGAGGGGGAGCTTTGCGTGGGCGGTTTGAAGGGAGCCGCTCGGGGTAAGTGACGAAATGATGTCGCATAAACTGCTCTAACGACGGGGCGCGCCATCCCGGCGCGCCCCCGTCTCATCCTACACGGGTCGCTGATGCTTACCGCGCGTACTCCGACGCACGCGTCTCGCGGACGACGGTCACCTTGATCTGGCCCGGGTACTCCATCGACTCTTCGATCTTCTTGCTGACGTCGCGGGCGAGCCGCATCGAATCCAGGTCGTCGATCTCGTCCGGCTTTACGAGGATGCGGATCTCGCGTCCGGCCTGGATGGCGAACGCCTTGTCGACGCCCTTGAAGCTCGTCGCGATGCTCTCCAGCGCTTCCAGGCGCTTGATGTACAGCTCGAGCGTCTCGCGGCGCGCGCCCGGCCGGCTGCCGCTGATCGCGTCGGCGATCTGCACGACGACGGCCTCGACCGTCTCGACCTCGATCTCCTCGTGGTGCGCCTCGATGCAATGGACGACGGCCGGGCTGACGTTGTAGCGCTTCGCCAGTTCGCCGCCGAGCATGGCGTGCGTGCCCTCGATCTCGTGGTCGATGGCCTTGCCGAGGTCGTGGAGCAGGGCGCCCCTGCGCGCCACGTTGACATCGGCGCCGATCTCTTCGGCGATCATGGCGCCGATGAACGCCGACTCGACGGCGTGCTTGAGTTGATTCTGCCCGTAGGACGTGCGGTACTTGAGCTTCCCGAGCGTCCGCAGGATCTCCGGGTGCAGGCCGGGGCAGCCAGCCTCGATCGCCGCCTGCTCGCCGGCCGTCTTGACGCTCTGCTCGACCTCGTGCCGCGCCTTGTCCACCACCTCTTCGATGCGCGTGGGGTGAATACGGCCGTCCAGCACGAGCTTCGTGAGCGCCACGCGGGCGACCTCGCGGCGGACGGGGTCGAACGCCGAAAGCGTGACGGCGTCGGGCGTGTCATCGATGATCAGGTCGACGCCGGTCGCCGTTTCCAGCGCGCGGATGTTGCGCCCCTCGCGGCCGATGATGCGGCCCTTCATGTCGTCGCTGGGAATCGGGACGACGGAGACGGTGGTCTCGGTGACGACGTCGGCCATCAGCCGCTGCATCGTCGTGGCGAGGATCGTGCGGGCGCGTGAGTCCGCCTCCTCCTTCGCCTCGGCTTCGAGCGTCCGCACGAGGCGGTTGGCGTCTTCGCGGATCTCCGCTTCGACCTCGCGCAGAAGCTGCTCGCGCGCCTCTGCGGTCGTCATGGCGGCGACGCGCTCCACTTCGGAAAGTTTCGCCTTGCGGAGCTCATCGAGTTCGAGCCGGGTGGCTTCCTGCTGGTGTTCGCGCTCGGCGAAAGATGTCTCTCGCCGCTCGAGCGCATCTAGCTTGCGATCGAGGTTCTCTTCCCTGTTAGCAACACGCTGCTCAAGCTTGAGTACTTCATCACGGCGTACCTTCGACTCGTTTTCTGCCTGAGCCCGGACTTGAATCGCCTCCTCTTTGGCTCCGAGGAGGATTTCCTTTCCCTTTGCCTGTGCTTCAGCCAGGATCCGGTCGGCCTGCTGCTGTGCCTCGAGTTCCTGATCCCTGGTGGCGTTGCGCTTCAGCGCGTAGCCGAGAAGAGCCCCGATCGCCAATCCCACAATGACGCCGATGACGGCGCCCAGGATGGCGGCCATAGGGTGTGCCTCTCTTTCCGGTTGGTAATCTCCCTCGCACCGCGAAAGCCTGTCGTTTGGAAGCTTCCGCGTTACGTTCGCATCATACGGGCGGCCTGATCAGGGGGTCAAGAATGACCGGCGGGGCGGTCTGTTGGGGGAAGCGGGAAGCGGGAGGCGGGAGGCGGGAAGCGGGAAGCGGGAGGCGGGAGGCGGGAGGCGGGAAGCGGGAAGCGGGAAGCGGGAAGCGGGAAGCGGGAAGCGGGAGGCGGGAAGCGGGAGGCGGGAAGCGGGAGGCGGGAGGCGGGAGGCGGGAAGCGGGATGCTGGAAGCGTGGAAATGGGAAGTCGGACGCGCAGTCCCTTGCCTTCCAACGGGGCTGCTCGGGTGCTAACGTAGCCTGCTGCCGCCCTCGGCCTGGCCGGGAGCGCTGGCACGCAACGTCAGGAGGATGCACATGGCTAGTCAGGGTGACCCGAAGCTACTTAGCGACCCGGTGGCGCAGACGCTGCTCTCGTCGACGATTCCGGCGCGGCTGGCGTACAACTGGACCGACGGCACGCCGCGCGTGGTGCCGATCTGGTTTCATTGGGACGGGTCCGCGTTCATCCTCGCGTCGCCGCCGAAGGCGCCGAAGCTCAAGGCGCTTCGCGCCAATCCCGACGTGGCGCTGACGATCGATAACAACGAATTTCCGCACAAGGTGCTGCTGATTCGCGGCACCGCGCGCGTCGAGATGTGCGAGGGCGTCGCGCCGGAGTACGCGCTATCGGCGCGCCGCTACTTCGGCGAAGAGCAGGGCAACGCCTGGGTCGAGAACATGCGTGGCATGGTGTCCGAGATGGGCCGCATCGCGGTCACGCCGACGTGGGTCGCGATCTTGGACTTCGAGACGCGTTTCCCGAGCGCGCTTTCGGCGTAGTCCCCGGCGGGCGTGCCGAGTGGGACCAGTTCTCACCGGAGAGGCGGGCTGTCGCCGCGCAGGACCGGCCCGCGCAGGATCTTCTCGACGGCGTCATCGACCTCTAGCTGGTCATCGTGCTCGATGGCCCAGGCAAGGCCGCCGAACTCACGCGCATGGTGGAAGCGTCGCGCGCGATACTCATCACTGACGTCGAGCGGCGCGCCGGCGGCACGATAAGCGGCGATCAACTTCACCATGAACCCCTCCCCGAAATAGACCGGTGCCGCGAAGTCGTGGGAAGGGTCGCCGATCTCGACGTGAGCCATGTCGAGGACGCCGGAAAGCCGGCCCGATCCCGAGCGGAGGAGGTTGTCGTGCCAGAGATCGTGGTGGCACACCGCTCGCCGGGGCGAGCGCATGCGTTCGTCGGCGCCGAAGGCTGCCCACCACGCTTCAATGCGCGCGAGCGCATCGCCGTCCAGCCGCGCGGACAGCACGGGCATGACGACGTCCCTGGCGCACAACACGCGAGCGTACGAGTCCACGTGAGGCAGCCCGGATGCGCGGGCTTCTTCGACGGAGAGGCGGTGCAAGCTCGCCATGAACGCGCCGAGGTCGCGCGCGAATGCCCTGCCCGGATCGACGCCCCAGAGGGGCGTGGCGCCCGGTAACTTCCGATATCCCAGGGCGCCGTGCGGGAACTCGGTGCAGGGCCCCACATACCAGGCCGGCTCGGGCACGACGCTTCCCAATCGCCGCGAAAGGAACTGACCTATGCGCCACTCCTTCGCGTAGTCTTCAGCTGCATCGGACGACTGCCCGACTCTCACCACAACGCCGCCCGCCGTCTCGAAAGCCACGCTGCGGAAGCCTCGTCCCAGCGGGCGCAGCGGCGATACGGGGGCCAGATCCGGGAAACACCGCTCGATGGCGGACGCGATCGCCTCTAATCCGCCCTCCGAGGACTGATCGTTCACAGGCAAAGTCTACTTCCGCGTGCGGGCGGGACGGCGCGTCCGCGTCTCGCGTCTCGCTTCCCGCGTCCAATACACTGACGGCATGCCACCACGAGTCGTCATCGTCGACTACGGCGCCGGGAACCTGCGGAGCGTCGCGCGGGCGGTCGCGCACGCCGGCCACGAGCCGACCGTCACCGACGATCCGGAGCAGGTGGACGCCGCCGACGCGCTGATCGTCCCGGGTGTCGGGGCGGCGGCCGATACGATGCGGAACCTGCGCGAGCATCGCATGGTCGAGCCGATCCGGGAGTACATCGCTTCGGGACGGCCGTTCTTCGGGGTGTGCATGGGGCAGCAGGCGCTACTTTCCATAAGCGAAGAGGGCGGCGAGCACGAGTGCCTCGGGATCATCCCCGGGCGTGTGAAGAAGCTCGATGTCGCGGACGGCCGCAAGGTGCCGCACATGGGCTGGAACAACGTGCGCCAGAAGTCCGCGCACCCGATCTTCGACGGCATCCCCGACGACGCGTACTTTTACTTCGTGCACAGCTACTACCCGCAGCCAGAGGACCCGGACGTCGTGATCGGCGAGACGGACTACGGCGTCACGTTCGCGTCGGTGCTGGCGCGCGACAACATCGTCGCGACGCAGTTTCATCCGGAGAAGTCGGGTGAGATGGGGCTGCGGATGTATGCGAATTTTTTGAGTTTTAAGTTCTAAGTTTTCAGTTTTCAGTCCGAGGACATTCTTCGCTTCGCTCTGAATGACGCGTGGTTCGCTCTGAATGACGCTAGGGCGACGCATTTGGCTGCGCGACTGACGTTGTCGCGCGAGGAGATTTTTCGGAAATTATTTACTTCACGCAAGTTGGAGTAAGATCGCCCTATGTCCAAATCAGCAATTGGTGTGGTTTCCAGCGCCCTTTTTGGCATCGCCTCACTCTTTCTCGGACTCGGGGTTGATTTGAGCCCCTACGAGAACACCCCTCTTGCACTAGCACTGGCCTCGTTTGGGGTTTTCCTCCTTTTGGTTTGCTCTGCCCTTCTGATCTACTTATGGCTTCATCGTCACGATGATGACAAGGTCGGGATCGAAACGGTCGGCTTCGACCTGGAAGATAGTATCGTCGATGGTGAAGACACTCTGATTGAAGGGATGGATACGGCGTTTAAGGGTAAGCGCAACCGATTGCGTCTTAAGGGCACCAAGATCAAGAAGGACTCTTCTTCTTGACGTGCATTCGGTCGGTAACAAACCCTGCCCTTCTTCCGCGTACACCAGTTTTCCCTTCTGGCACCTCTACATCAACGTTGGAAAACACGACCGTCTCATCTTCGACGTTGACCAGAACGGGGTTATCCGGATGGCCGAAGAAGGTTACGTTCTCCCAAATGAACTGCTTCGCTTGCGGACCACTAATCGAGAGTGCGGCGATGCGGACGCTCTCGCGGCTGGCCCCAATGACTCGCACCGTTGGTCTGTTCGTTCGCAGCAGTTGTCTCGCCGGTGGCTTCGGGAACAGATCAATATTTAGTTCCCACATACGCATTCGGTCATCGATCAGGTTGACCAAGCAATGGCGACACATTCGCGGGGGTGACGACTTACGCGTGGGCTTCAATCAATTCCGCATAGCGCAGCGTCTCGGCATTGAGCAGCCGGAGCAACGTGTCCCTGAAAAGGTAGGGGTTATCGCGGTTGTTGAACCGAAAACTCATTTCATCGAGGTATGCGGGAAGGTGCTTGGCCGACAGTTGGTGATAGGAATCCACAACAGACCGCTTGAGCAGGCTCCAGACGCCCTCAACGGTGTTCGTGTGAACGTCGCCCCGCACCCATTCCTCGGCGCGGTGTTCAACCGTCTCATGGCGTGTGTTGTGGTCGCCTACGCCCCAGTAGCCGGGGTGCTCGTCGGTGTGGATCGCGGTTGCGTCTGGCGAGACAACCGACGTGATGAACTCGCCGAGTTGTTTCTTGTTGTTGCGCGTCACCGTGCGGATACGCACGTCACCACCGCGAGCGATGGCACCCACAACGATGCTCTTGTTCTTGCGGTAGCCCTTGCCCTTGCCGCGCACCTTGCCACCGATGAACGCCTCATCGACTTCCACGATGCCCGAGAGCAATTCGGCGCTCTCGTCTTTCATCGCGGCGCGGATGCGATGCGAGAGGAACCATGCGGTTTTGTAACTGACACCCAACATGCGCTTGAGCTGGTTGGAGCTGACGCCCTTCTTCGATTCGCAGATGATGTACGTTGCAAGCATCCATTTCGCGAGCGGAAGGTGCGTGTCACTGAACACGGAACCGACCAGCACAGAGAACTGGTAGCGGCATGAGTCGCAGTCGAACTGGTTACGCTTCACGATCTTGGAGATTTTCGTTAACTGACAGCGAGGACACGCGATGCCATCCGGCCAGCGCAGCCCTTCGAGATATGCGCGGCACTTATCCTCAGATCCATACTTGTCGATCAGTTCAGGAAGGTTCATGACATGCCCCGCAAGAAGAAGAAGCCGCCGCAGGAAATGACCAGCGAAGAAGCGATCGAATCGCTGTTTCCTAAGCGCGTGATCGAGGAAGTAAAACGCGAGCTAGACCAGCAAGAGGAACAAGCGAAGCGGTGTGACACGTCCATCAATCACGATGTTAACTGAGTTCAGCCTTGTGTCAAGTATACAATTCCCCGATTCTTCGCTTCGCTCTGAATGACGCTGCGACGGCGCATTTGGCTGCGCGACTGACGTTGTCGCGCGAGGAGATTCTTCGCTTCGCTCTGAATGACGGGTAATTCGCTCTGAATGACGCATGCGGAGCGGTGCGTTTCACGACGGGATTCTTCGCTTCGCTCAGGACGGGATTCTTCGCTTCGCTCTGAATGACGTGAACGGCGCTCTGTTCTCTGTTGTTTGTTGTCTGTTGTAGCGCCGCAGGCGCTATCCTCCCCCCATGGACATCATTCCGGCGATCGATATTCGCGGCGGCAAGTGCGTGCGGCTCGTGCAGGGGGACTACGACCGCGAGACCGTCTTCGGCGTCGATCCTGTCGCGATGGCGATGCACTGGGCGGGGCAGGGTGCGAAGCGCCTCCACGTCGTCGACCTGGACGCCGCGCGCGACGGACGGCCGCTGAATGAAGCGGTCGTCAGGCGGATCGTCAGCGAAGCGGGCGTGCCGGTGCAGGTGGCCGGCGGCGTCCGCACGCACGACGCGATTCACCGCTGGGCGGAGGCCGGCGCCGACCGCATTGTCGTCGGGACCGCAGCCGTCGAACAACCCGCGATGATCGAGAAGGCGATGGACAAGCACCGGGAGAAGATCGCGATCTCCGTCGACGCGCGGGGCGGCAAGCCCGCTATCAAGGGCTGGCTCGAGACGGCGGACATCACCGTCGAAGACTTCATGCGGCAGATGGCGGGCTTCGGCGTGCGGCACTTCATCTTCACCGACATCGACCGCGACGGCGCCATGGAGCACGTGAACACGGACCTCGTGCAGCCGCTCGTCGACCTGCTGCGCGGTCTCGCGGGCACAGAGCGCGACGAGCCGGCGCCGCTGATCTTTGGCGGTGGCATCACATCGATCGACGACATCGTCGCGCTCGCGCGGTTCGACATCGAAGGCGTGATCACGGGCCGCGCGCTGTACGACGGGCGCATCGACCTGCGGGCGGCGCAGCAGTCGCTGGCGGTGGGGGATGATTGGTGACTGGTCGCTAGTCGCTGGTGGCTGGTCGCTGGTTGGTGGTTGCCCGCCTTCGTTCTCGGCGGGTTGAGACGGGCTGGTTTGGGCCGATCCGTCAAGAATAAGCATATATCTGCCTATTGACAGATTAGCTTCGCCATACGACAATCGCGCTCGTGAGACGCAAAGCAGGCATCCTCCTTTCCATCGAGATCGCGATCCTGCAGGCAGGCGTCGGCCTGATGCGCACGGGCACGTCCGAGTTCTACGGGTACGCGATCGCCAAAGAGATCCGCGACCAGGAGGCGGCGCGGCGCCTGACGGCGCACGGCACGCTGTACCGCGCGCTGGAGCGGATGGAAAAAGCGGGCCTGCTTGCCTCTCGCTGGGAGGACCCGTCGGTCGCGGCGAGCGAAGAGCGCCCACGCCGGCGACTCTACACCCTGACGGCAGAGGCGGAGACGGCGCTCCAGGGCGCGCTCGAGCGGGCGCCGGAGCCAACGAAGCCGCTGAAGCGCGGGCTGGCGCCATCATGAGCGGCATTGCACTCACAGCATCGCGGATTGTTTGCTGGTGGGCGGCGACGTACACGCTCGGCCTGGCGTCGTCGGTGCGCGACGCACGTCGTACCGAGATCGCATCCGACACCTGGGAGCAGCATCACGACGAGTCCGATGCCGGACAGGGCCGCAGACGCATTGCGTCGAGCATGCTGGGCCGCATGTTGCGCGGCGTGCCGGCGGATCTCTTGTGGAGAGTCAACGTGGAGGGACCAAAGGTGGACATCAACATCCCGTTCCAACGCATCGCGGGAGGCCTGTTGCTGGCCCTGATCGTGATGCTTCTGGTAACTACGTCAATCAGCGGCTACGACACGGGCCGCGAAGGTTTCGAGGGAGAGCTCACGAGGCTCGCGGACCTGAGCGCAATGGCCGATAACGGCAACGCCTTCTTCCGGGCGTTCACGGCGTTCGGGCTGATCGGCGCCGCAGCGGGGCTGTACGTGGCGCTCCACCAGCGCTCGCAGATACTGACGACCATCGCGGCGTTCGGACTTTTGTCTGCGGGCGTGCTCGCGCTCGTCGCCGGCGCGCTGCAGATCGTGTTCGTGGATCTCGCTGAGCAATACGTGTCCTCCACCGGCTCCGAGCAGGAATCAGTCCTCGTGACCGCTCGCGCGGTCGGCCTCACTGTCGACCGCGTGACCGGCGCGTCATTCATGTCGATGGTGCTCAGCACCTACGTGCTCGCCATCCTGCTCGGCCGCGAGAGCCTTGTGCCACGCTGGCTCATCGGTATTCCCGTCATGAGTGCTGGCATCGTGGCCGGCAGCCTCATTGCCGAGGCATCCGGCGTATTCGACGACGGCATGTGGTTTGTCCTCATTTCAGGGATGCTCCTGAGCGTCGTATGGCTCCTCATCGCTGGCCTGTACCTGTTGTTCTCGTCGCAGGACAGCCAGGCAACGTCCGCCTCGACCGCGGTGCAAGGGGCAACGCCATGAGCGAACAATCGAAAAACGCGACCGTCGCCATCCTGGTAACCATGGGCATCATCGCGATGGTCGTCGTTGCGGTGCTCGGTCTGCGCGCGATCGCTTGATAGCGACGCCCGCACAGAGGCTTACAGATCGGCCGGGGAGGCTAGAGTCAGCGCCTTAGACGATGAGCATTGGCAGTCGGCGAACGAGGCGATAGGTATCGCCGTTCACCGGCGCGAAGTCCGCGTTTCATGCCCCTCCACCAACCCGCCGGCGGCGCTGTGCGGCCATCGCCGCCTCTAGCGGTGCGTAGCGGCTGCGGTCACTCCACGACGGGAACGCGCGCGCCAGTCCGCGGGGGCCATCGATCGACACGTGTCCGGCACGCAGGACCGCGGCCCAGCTTAGCTGCCCCATGTACCAACGCACGAACGCTTCCGTTTCGGCGCTCACGATGAGGTCCGGCGTGAAACCAGGATCACTGACGCATAACTCGATGTCGCCGCGATCGAGCACAAGCCAGTAGTGCCGATTCTTGAGTGGCTGATCGATGAAATCGAGTTGCACCGTCACGTGGCCGGTCGGTAAACGCTCCGTCTGCGCCCCCTGTGTGAAGCTCCAGAGGACGATGTACGGATCGAGGTGCAAGGGTGCGGCTTCGAGCCAACGCGTGCCCCAGCGGCCAAGCGCGTCGCAGACGTCCCACAACTCCCGCCCCGCATCGGTAAGCAGGTAGCGGGAGCCTCGCCCATGCGGTTTCGCGACACGCGCAACGACGCCGATCTGCTCGAGCAGGCTCAAACGCTGTCGGAGGAGTGAGCGCGGGATGCCCGGCGCACCGGCCTGGATCGCGGAGAACGTTTCACAGCCAAGGAAGACGTTGCGCACGATGAGCGGTGTCCAGCGCTCGGCGAACACCTCCGACGCGCGGGCGATCGGGCAGTACTGCCCATAACTCTTCATGGCGTCAGTCTGCATCCGTCCGCACCGCTTGCCAAGTCCATTTCTTGCCCTTCACGACGCGGGGGTCGCGTGTCACGCTGGCCGAAGAAAGGGGGTACGCGATGGCAACGGAGATTCCAGGGTTCCGCGGTTTGGTGCTGGCCCCGGGCGATGCGCCCTATGACGAGGCTCGGCGCATCTGGAACGGGGCGATCGATCGCCGGCCCGCCGCGATCGCGCGCGGCCTCGACCACAGCGACGTGGCGGCGGCGATCCGGCACGCACGCGAGAACGATCTTGCGATCGCCATCCGCGGCGGCGGGCATGGCGTTGGTGGGGCAGCCACGGTCGATGACGGGCTCGTCGTCGATCTCTCAGCGATGCGCGGAGTGTACGTCGACGTGCGCACACGACGCGCGTGGGTTGGCGGCGGTGCACTGTGGGGAGACGTCGATGCGGCGACTCAGGCTCAAGGGCTGGCCACCGTTGGCGGCATCGTGACCCATACGGGCGTGGGGGGACTGACTCTAGGCGGGGGTATCGGATGGTTGATGCGCGCGCATGGCCTCGCCGTCGACAACTTGCGTTCAGTGCGCCTGGTCACCGCCGATGGCGAGGCGCTGGCCGTCAGCGAAGCAGAGCATCCTGAGCTGTTCTGGGCGCTGCGCGGCGGGGGCGGCAACTTTGGCGTGGTGACCTCGTTTGAGTTTGGCCTTCACCCGCGCGGGCCGGTACTCGCCGGCCCGCTCGTTTGGCCGCTGGAAGACGCGCCGGGGCTGCTGCGCCACTACCGTGACATCATCGACCGCGCGCCAGAGGAGCTGGCCACGATCGTGGTGCTGCGGCAGGCGCCGGCGGCGGCCCCGCTGCCACCGTCGATTCACGGGCGGCCCGTCTGCCTGATCCTCGTCTGCTGGACGGGTGAGCACGAAGCAGGCGAACGGGCGATTGCTCCGCTGCGCCGCTTTGGCCGGCCGCTCTTCGACGGCATCGCCGCGAGACCCTACGTCGAGCTGCAATCGGCGCTGGACGCCGGCGCACCGCACGGCTGGCACTCCTACTGGAAGTCGTGTCAGTTGCCAGATCTCACCGACCAGACGATCGACCTGCTGAGCGAGCACGCGCACCGCATCGAGTCGCCGCGTAGCTACATCATCATGTTCCATATGGGAGGCGCTGTCGCACGCGTCCGCGAGGAGGCGACCGCGTACTCGCAGCGGGCGGCGGTTCACAACGTGAACATCGACGCGGTGTGGCTGCCGGCCGAGGATTATCGCGCTGAGCGGGAGCCATCCTGGGCGAGAACAGCATACGAGGCGCTTGCGCCGCACCAGCTCGGCGTGTACGTGAACTTCCTTGGTGACGAGGGGCAGGAGCGCGTGCGCTCCGCGTACGGTGAAGCGAAGTATCGAACGCTCGCGGAGATCAAAGCCAAGTACGACCCGGAGAACGTCTTCAGACTGAATCAAAACATCAGACCAGCGGTGCCGCTGACGCGTGCGTAGCTGGTCGTGTCGATACGTTGCGCATTTCACGTTCAGTAACGAACGTCGTGGGGGCGGATGATCTGGATCGCTACCGAACAGGTGAGAGCGAGGTGACGAGCTGCTCGACGACGCCCAGCAGCTTGTCATCGGTGCAATTTCGAACGATCCCGTGTACTGCTGATCATCTGTCCCTTCGGTAAGTCATCGACTCTATCGCGTGCCTCGCGTCAGTTCGCGCGCCACAGCAGCAAGAGCGACGGCAGCACGAGCGCCACGATCACGAGCAACGATACGCCGAGCAGCACCGGTAGCGGCACGGGCCAGTCGCGGCGTTTGGGATCCCACATGTAGCCGTGTTGCTCCGAGAGATCGTAGTCCGGATCGCCGGGTCCGAACTCCTCTTCTTCCTCGTCCTTGTCGTCCCACTCGTTCGTCATTGCAGCGTCCGGCGGAAGAGATCGAGCGCGTGCTCCCAGGCATCTGCGGCCGCGGCGGGCCGGTAGCTCGGCTTCGTGTCGTTGAAGAACGAGTGCGGCGCGCCCTCGTAGACCTTGACGACGGCGTTCTTCCCCTGTGAGCGCAGCGTCGATTCGAGCTCCTGTACTTTTTTCGAGCGGGATGCCTGCGTCGTCGGCGCCGAACGCGCAGAACAGCTCCGCCTCGATCTTCGCGAGCTGGTCAGGCGGCGGCATGAAGCCGGCGTAGAACGGCGCGCCCGCAGCGATTTTCGGGTGCTCGGCGGCGAGCATCAGCGTCATGCTGCCGCCCATGCAGAAGCCGATGCAGCCGGCTTTCTTCGGCGCCACGGCGTCGAGCGCGAGCACATAGTCGACGGCGCCCCTCAGGTCCGCGCTCGCCCGCTCGCGGTTCATGTTCATCGCGAGCTTGCGCGCCTCGTCCGGCTCGCTCGCGGTCTTGCCGTGGTAGAGGTCCGGCGCAAGCGCCACGAAGCCCTCGCGTGCGAAGCGGTCGGCGACGTCGCGGATATGCGCATCGAGCCCCCACCATTCCTGGATGACGATCACGCCGGGGTGCGGCGCCGCGTCGTCGGGCTGCGCCAGGTAGCCCATGCAGCGATCGCCGTTGGCGCCGTACTCGATGTCGCTGGTCTTGATGTCCGGCATTGTCGCCTCCTACGCCATCGCGTCGAGTTCGCCGCGAAACTCCTGGTAGCAGCGCGCGACGTTGGGCGCGATGCGCTCCGCGTCGACCCACTCGGCGTACTCGCCGAGGTCGATCGATCGTATCGCCTCCTGCTCGGACGCGCCCGCATCGAATGCACGCCGTCCGCGGTCGTGGACGAGCTGCAGATACGAGAGCATCGCGCGCCAGTCGTCTTTGGCGCCGACGGGGCCGTGGCCGGCGACGATAACGTCCGCGTCGACCTCATCGAGGATGCGTTCGACGATCTTGATCCAGTTGCCGATGTGGCCCTCGTGCGCGAGCGGCGTTACGTAGAAGAACGCGAGGTCGCCGGCGAAGAGCACGCGCTCGCCGGGCAGGTAGACGATGACGTCGCCGCGGGTGTGGCCGGTGCCGTAGTGCAGCAGGTGCAGGCGTCGTTCGTCGATGCTCAGCTCTGTCGCCGCGCCGTCGAACGTCTCGTCGGGAAGGCGCGCCTCGATGCCGTCGAGCCGACCGGCGAAGTGCGGCGCCAGGCGCTCGATGATGGGCAGCGCGCCCAATCCGACGCGCTGCATCTCGGCCTTCGCCTTCGCGTGCGCGACGATCCGGGTGTCGCGCGGAAACATCGCATTGCCGAGCGTGTGGTCGACGTGATGGTGCGTGTTGATCAGCCGATCGATGTGCTTGCCGCTGACGCGTGACGCCTCATCGAGCAGCGCGCGCGTCATCGCCGGCGCGAAGAGCGCGTCGACGGCGGTGACGGCGTCGCGGCCAGCGATCAGGCCGGCGTTGGCGATGCACAGGCCGCCGTTCGCCTGCACGTAGGAGAAGACGCCTGGCGCGAGTTCAGTGGTCGCGGTAGGCCATGCGCGCATGGGATGAAGGGTAACGGGTGGAGGCTGGTGGCTGGACCGAGGAACCACAGATGACACAGATGACACAGATTGGGACGGTGTGCGTATTTTTCGTCGCTGCGCGACGGGACAGGCGAGGGCGCCTGTCCTCCACGCTTCGCGTACGGCGGCACTGTGCGTGGTGCGTGCGACGCTTGGCGCTGAGCGCTGCTGTCCGGGCGCACGGTCTGTGCGCCCCGACGAGTCGCATGAGCGATCTTCACGCGTTTGGATCAGGGCGACAGACCTCCCGTCACCCTGAGCAAGCGGAGCGCGGCGAAGGATCTCCTCGCGGCGACGAACTGCGCACGTGGCGCCAAGCGTCGCAAGCGCACAACAGAACAACGTGCGGGCGTTCGCGCTTGGCGTGCCAGGACTAGGATTCCACGATTAACGCGCCAGCACAGCCTGGACGGTTTCGCGGACGTCGCGGAGGCGGAAGGGCTTCGACAGCACGGGGTTCTGCACGCCCTGTAGGAACGCGCGCGTCTCGGCGGCGACGGTGTCGCCGGTCACGAAGATCATGCGCGTCGCCAGCGGGTGGCTTTCGTCGTGCAGGCGCTGGTACAGCTCCGCGCCGCCCATCACGGGCATCTTGATGTCGCTGATGATCAGGTCGAACGCCTCCCGCCGCACGAGCTCGAGCGCTTCGCGGCCGTTGCTCGCGAGCACGACGCGGTGGTTGTCCATCTCGAGCACGTTCGTCAGTAGTTCCTTGATGCTCTCTTCGTCGTCGACGACGAGCACGCGCCGTCCGGTGTCGCCCGGTGCTGATACCCGGACAGCAGGTGCTTCCGGCGCCGGCGCCGGAGCGCTGCCGCCGCTGAGCATCGGCAGTTCGATGAAGAACGTCGTGCCGCGGCCGATCTCGCTCTCCGCCCAGATGCGTCCGCCGTGGTCTTCGATGATGCCGTAGCTGATCGTGAGGCCGAGGCCGGTGCCTTCGCCGGCGTCCTTCGTCGTGAAGAACGGATCGAAGATCCGCCGCAGCGTCTCGGCGTTCATGCCGGGGCCGGTGTCGGCGAACGACGCGACGATGACGCCGCGCTCCGCTTTGGTGCCGATGCGCAGGTGTCCTTCGCCGCCGTCGCCGCGCATCGCCTGCTCGGCGTTGATGATGATGTTGAGCAGCACCTGCTGCACCTGGTTGGTATCCAGCATCGTCTCGGGCAGCGCCGCATCCATCGCGCTATCGATCTCGATGTTTCGGACGCGGAGGTCGTAGTTGCGCAGTTCGAGCACGCGTTCGATGAGCGTATTGAGGTTCGCCAGCTCCTTCTGCGCCTTGCGGCGGCGCGCGAATGTCAGGAGGTTCGAGACGATCTTCGAAGCGCGCTCGGCTTCGGAGTAAATGGTCTCGACATGGCGTCGCTCGACGTCGCCCAGGTCGCGCAGCAGCAGGAGTTGCGCGAACCCCATGATGCCGGTGAGGGGGTTGTTGAGTTCGTGCGCGACGCCGGACACGAGTTGCCCGACGCTCGACATCTTCTCCGACTGCAGCAGGCGCTCCTGCACTAACCGTGTCTGGGAGCGCTGGGCGTCGAGCCGCTCGATCGCCTTCGAGACGTCGCTTGCCATCGCGAAGTAGAGCCGGCGTTGCTCCTTGTCGAGCGGGCGCGGCGTGCTGACGCGCAGCATCCCCGCGACGGCGCCGGCGACGACGAGCGGCGCATCTTCATAGGCCTCAGGTTCGGTCAGCGGCCGTTCGTCGCCGCTGAGCGGGATCACCGTCGCGTCGTCCATCGGCCACGATGCGTGGTCGCTGCCCGCCAGTTCGACGAACGCCGCCAGCGCCTGGACGTGTACGCCCTCGACGGCAGCGGGCGCCAGGACGCCGGTCGCGTAGATCGGCACGACGTGGCGGCCGTCCTCGCACAGCACGGCGACGGCGACGTCGAAGTCGAGCGACGGGCGCATGCCCTGTAATACAAGCTGAAGCAGGTCGACCGCGCCAAAGGTGCGTTCGGTGTCGGTGACGGAGTGCCCCGGGCTCTGAGGAAAGAGCATAGACGCGGCGATTATACCCGAGGCCGGTGGCGCCCGTATCAGCGTTTCCCCGACCCGCGCCGAAGCGGGCTTCGCTGCCGGCGCGCGGCGCTGCGCGCTGCGAGGGGTGGCGGCACGAGTGGGGCATCAGGGTTTTCCTTGGCCCGGAATGCGGGCAGAAGCGGCGAGCAATCAGGACGCCCCGCATGTGACGCGGTGCCTGCCGCCTCAATACTGCAACCACCTTGAACCAGGCGCCGGCGAGGCCGGGCAACTTGTTACGTGGAGGACGACTTGCCCAACGCACCCATCTCTCGCCGAGCACCCAAACGCGCCAGTGCAAGCAACGAGCAAACAACGCCTCCCGCAGCCGTCCCGGTCGAAGAAGAAGAAGACAAGTTCTCCGACGCGAGCCTCACTAAAGTGATCAAGGACTACATGCCGCTTGTCCGGCACGCGGTGAACCGGATCGCCGTCGGCAGCGCCAATGGCGGCATCCTCCAGTACGAAGACATGGTCTCCTGCGGCGTGCAGGGCCTCATCGAGGCCTATTACGCCTTCGACCCCAACAAGGGCGCGAAGTTCTCCACCTACGCCCTGCCGCGCATCCGCGGCTCGATCCTGGATTCGATACGCGCGACGCACCCGCTGCCTCGCTCGCTGCAGAAGTTCGGCTCGGACCTCGAGAAGGCGACGTCGGCGCTGCACGTGAAGCTCGGCCGCGCGCCGACCCGCGACGAACTCGCCGAACTGATGGGCATCGCGCCGCGCGACTTCATGGCGTCGCTGCGGACCAGCAACGTGCGCGTCGTGTCGCTGCAGGGACTGACCGAAAGCGCCGGCAGCAGCGGCAGCGACGAGAAACTCTGGGAAATGGCCGACGACGACCCGAACATCGACCCCGACTCGGTCGCGGAGGAGACGATGGTGCGTGCGAAGCTCGCGGAGGCCGTCGAACTGCTGCCGGACCGCGAGCGGACGATCGTGCGGCTGTACTACATGAAGTCACAGTCGCTGAAGAGCATCGGCGAAGCGCTGGGCATTTCCGAGTCGCGCGCATCGCAACTGCGCCACCGCGCGATACGACGTCTGCGCATGGTGCTGTCGCAAGAACTGCAGGACGCCGCCTGATGGACGCCCCTCGCACGACGATCGCCATCGCCGGCGCCGGCGCCGATGCCGAACAGGCCGCGCGCGCACTTCGCGGCGTCGCCGGCGTCGAGGTCACGCGCATCGCCGGCGGATCCGAAGAAGGACTGCTCGAAACGCTGGCCAGCGATGACATCGAGGCGATCGCCTTCGTCGCGCCCTGCGCCGACCTTGCGGGCGCGGTCCGGCGGACGCTGATGGCGAACCGGCACGCGCTGATCCTCGGTCCGGCGGCGCTCAGCGCCAAGCAGCTGATCTCGCTCGACGAACTGGCGCGTCGCCGTTCGCGCGTCGTGTACTTCGATACGGGCTACGCCGATGATGAGCGACTCGCGTTCATCCGCAAGATGACGGCATCCATAGAAGCGTTGTGGCGCCCGCGCTACGTGCGCGCGGTGCGCGTCAGCCCCGAGCGCCGCAGCGTCGACGACCTGGCGATCGCCGAGATCGCGTGCGTGCTTTCGATCATGGGCGCCGCTCCTTCGCACATCAGCGCGGTCGCGCCGCGGATCGACGATGAGTCCGGCCACGCCGACGCCGTGATGCTCGCGATGACGTTCGATGGCGGCCCCGTTGCCACCGTCGACGTCAGCCTCATCGAGCCGATGCCGCGGCAAGAGATGATCGTCGTCTGCGACGGCCGCACGATCCTGATGGACGGATACGACAAGCGCGCGCCGCTCCAGATCCTGGCGGCCGGCAGGCACGGCGGCCCGCAGACGGGTCGTGCCTGGAGCGAGACGGTCAGCGAATATCCCGCATCGACGGTGCTCGATCGCGATGCCGCCGTCGCTTCGACGTTCGTCACCGCGGTGCGGTCGCGCGACGTCTCGGCGATCAATGTGCGCGAGGTGGCAGTCGCCGCATCGGCGTGGGAGGCGGCGCGTGAGTCGATCGCTCGTGGCGGCGAGCTGCGTGAGCTGTCCGAGGACGCGGGCGCGGGCCGGCCGGCGTTGCAGGTGATCCACGGCGGCGGCAAGACGCAGCCGCTCGCGATGCCGCCGGACCTCACGCTCGTCCGACGCCGCAACGGCTAATCGCACCGGCGCTTCGGCAGGCAGGCGCGGCGGATTACGGACAGTCGCCTCTTTCGTAGGAAAACGAAGAACCGCCCGAAAATCGGGCGGCTCGCCGTGTCGTGGCGGCTGCTCAGGCAGAGGCGGCTTTCGCGCCTTCGTCGCTGCCCGTGCTGTGGTCCTTCTTGTCGAACGAGCCCTCGGGCCCGTGCCACAACTCCTGGCGCAGCACGGTCACCTCGACGGGCGCGCTGATGCCGATCTTCACGCGGTCGCGCTCGACGCCCAGCACCCGGACGAGGATATTCCCCGAGATCACGATTCCCTGGTCGACCTTCCTGGTGAGAATAAGCATCGCCGAGCGTCTCCTTCGCCATCGCGAGTGCGGTCAATAGCGCTGCGGCCCCGTTTGATATACGGCGCCTCGCTTCTCATGTATCGGCAGGGCGGGGCGAGCCGCGCATTGCGAGGCCGTTGCAGTCACCAAGAAGGGGGGCGGGCACCTAAACAGGCACCGGGCGTCGGAAGCCGGGCACGTCCCAGGCAGCCGTGCCACGGCAAGCTCTCGCTGCGCCCGAAGAGAGTTCGCTTGCGGATGGGTGTCGGATCAGCTCCGGATGCGGAGCACGATCTTGCCGGTCGCGCGCCGGCCTTCGATGGCGCGCAAGGCGTCGGCACCCCGCTCGAGCGGAAACACCTCGCCGACGATCGGCCGGACGTGCCCGCTATCCCATAGCCGCTGCAATCCGAGGCTCACGTCGGCCGGGGTCTTCGGGTGATTGCGCACCCACTCCGGCCACGCCACCCCGATGACGGACGTGTTATGCAGCAGCAGCCGGTTCACCTTGACCTGCGGGATGGCGCCGCCAGCGAATCCCACGACGAGGAGGCGCCCGCCGTGGCAGAGCGACCGGAGACTGTCCGTGAAGCGCTCGCCGCCGACCGGGTCGTAGACGACCTCGACGCCGCGGCCGTCCGTGAGCGCCCTGGTGTCTGTGAGCCAATCGCCGTCGGCGTCGAGCGTGTGCCGCGCGCCGGCATCGGCCGCGATGCGGCGCTTTTCGTCGCCCTGGGCGACGGCGATCACCTCGGCGCCAAGCCCCGTGGCGATCTGCACCGCCGCCGTCCCGACGCCTCCCGCGGCGCCATGCACCAGCACGCGTTCGCCCGCTTGCACTTCGCCGCGGGTCACCAGCCCGAAGTAGCCCGTCTGGTAGTTGATGAGCGACGTTGCCTGCTCGAAGGTCATGCCGTCGGGGATGGTGAATGTCGATGCGGGCACTGCCGCCGCCACTTCCGCCCAGGCGCCGAAGCCGGACGCCGCGACGCGGTCGCCGCTGCTGAAGCCGCTCTCCGGGGGTGCCCTTCGGACGACGCCGGCGATGTCCGACCCCGGCACGAACGGCGGTTCGGGCCGAAACTGGTACTGGCCGCGCGTCATCAGCAGGTCGGCGAATGCGACGCCCGCGGCGTACACGTCGATCAGCACGGCGTCCGGGCGGTCGGGCACCGGCACATCGGCCATCTCCAGGGCGCCGGGTCCGTCCAGCCGGGTCAGCCGCAGGGCACGCATCAACTCGGGCATCGCGGCAGGCCACCTCCATCGGAAGCGTGATGCGCGGCGGTCGTGGTGGGCCCGGCAGGATTCGAACCTGCGCGCCTCCGGTTATGAGCCGGGTGCTCTGCCACTGAGCTACGGGCCCGTCGCGTCGATTCTATCAGCGAGGGGGCAGTCGGCGGAGCATCGGTGGCGATTGAGCCATCGCCGGACGGTCTCCGACGGAATTTGCAGCCTGTTTACGGGCGACGGGGGTTTATGCGTTGACAGCGACTTCCCACCGAATCAGAATGAACCGCATTCAGTGGAGATCGTCTTTTGACCGCATCCGTCGTTGACCGCGCCCAACGCGCAGAATTGGCCAAGGCCGCTCGCCGCGAGGAGATCCTCGGGGCGGCGCGACGCGTCTTCGCCGAGCGCGGATTTCGCGGCACGACGATCGCCGACATCGCCGAAGAGGCGAAGATCGCGCTCGGCACGATCTACCTGTACTTCTCGTCGAAGGAAGACGTCTTTGCGGCGCTGAACCAGCGCTTCAACGAAGTGATCATGCAAGCGACGCGCGATATCCCGGTGGGCCGCACGGTCGCCGAGACGACGCGCCGCTACGTCGAGAGCGTGTTTCAGGCGTGCGCCGAGAACCGCGATCTCATCCGGCTTGTAGTACTGAATACGGATCCGGAGAGCGACGTCGCCAAGCGCATGCGGAAGGCGGACACGGACCGGAACCGGCCGCTGACCACCGCACTTCGCAGGGGCATGCAGGCGGGCACCGTGCGTGAAGGAGTGCCGGGCATCATGGCGAACCTCGTGCGGGGTGCGGTGAGCATGGCCGTGTACCAGGCCTTTGTAGTTTCGGACGGGACGGACGCGCAACAGTATCGCGACGCATGCGGAGACATGCTGAGCGCATACCTGACGCCGTCCGCGTAAGAGCAGGGCGCGGGATGCAGGGAAGAACAAGGAGCAGCGCATGGGAACGGTAGACAGATTCGGCAGCGCCGAACATCCCGACGAGCGGTCGGCGCGCGGCGTCAACCTCGGCGTGTTCAGCGAGCCGATGACATGGTTCGGCATCGCCGTGATCGGCATGGTGATCGTCTTCGTCGGGCTTGGCGTCGATGCGTGGCGTCATAACAACGGCGCCGAAGAGGAAACGCTGCTCAGCCTGGGCAATCCCGGGCACCTGATCGCCGGCATCGGCCTGGTGCTGACGTCGTTCGCCGCGCTGGCGGGCTTCAGCGTGAGCGCGCTGAAGGGCGTCGATACGGTGCAACTGGCGATTCGCCGATTCGTGCCCGTGACGGCCGCCTGGGCGATCGTCGCTGCGGTAGGCATTTCGTCGGTGACGTACATCGGCGCGACGGGCGTGACGGTCGGGCACGAGGACGGACATGAGTCGGTAGTGGCAGACCCCGCACCCGACACGGGTGACGAAGCGAGACTTGCCGGTGCGCTGGTCGAAGAGGGCATCGACCCCAGCGCCGGGGCGCGCGACCCATCGACGGTCGCGGGCGCCCTCACCGAGGGCCAGGGCGCCGATGGCGACCACACGCAGCACGACCAGGGCCTGCAGCCGACCTTCACGCAGTGGGACTCCATGGGCAACGACGAACTGTTGCCGCTGTTCCCCGAAGGCACGGTGAGCGCCGAAGATCTGCCTGCGTTGCGCGAGCAGATTATGACCGTGCGCGAAGTCGCGCTGAAGTTCCCGACGACGGAGGCGGCAGAAGCCGGCGGCTATCGCAACACGACGAGCGACGTGCCCTTCATGGGCATGCACTACCTGAACTTCGACATGGTCCGAAAGGGCACGTTCGAGCCCGATAAGCCGACCGGGCTGCTCTTCAGCAAGGTCGATGACGGCCCGCCGAAACTCGTCGGCGTGTGGTTCTTGCTGCTGCCGGGTGTCGGCGGCAACACGCGCGAGGCGGAGCCCGCCGGCTTTGCAGGCGATCTCGATCTCTGGCACGCGCACGTCGGACTGTGCCTCGTCGGCACGTCGGGCGCGAGCGAAGGCGAGACGCGCGAGAGTTGCGACGCCAAGGGCGGCAACTTCACTGCGGACCTGCGCTGGATGATGCACGTCTGGGTGGCGCCGGAGTTCGACAACCCGCAGGGCGCATTCGCCTACCTGAACAACGACCTCTACGAGCAGCAGGTCGCTGCGAAGGAAGCCGGCGACGCGCCGTCGGGGACGATCGGCGACTAGCGTCGCCGAGTGTTGAGGACACAGGAAGGGCTCCGCATGGAGCCCTTCTTCGCGCTCACTGTGCTTCGCGCAACGCCTCGTTCGTTGACTTGCGGCGGGAGCGCTCGCTACGATGCGTAGCACCTCTGTGGGCGGTTAGCTCAGCTGGTTAGAGCGCCACGTTGACATCGTGGAGGTCACTGGTTCGAGTCCAGTATCGCCCACCACTTCTTCCGGTCGTCAGTCGTTCGGTTTTCAGTCGTCGGGGCCAATCGTTGGCGCCCAACCCGCGGCAACAAGGTTCCCGGCCAGCGACTATCCACACACCGTTCTCTCGACCGGACTCTCACCGACGACCGACGACCGACGACTGGCCATCGCTTGTTGTCCCGAAAGTGAAAACTGTTACAATCGATCCGACGGCGCTCCCTTCAGTCACGAGAGCAAGCATGTACGGAATCGGCATTCTGAAGGGCATGACGGCGACCCTCAAGCGCATGGTCATGCCCGTTGCCACGATTGAATTTCCCGAGGTGACGAGGCCGATGTCGCCGCGCGCGCGCACGAACCTGCTCTGGTTCGACGAGCGCTGCACGGGCTGCAGTACGTGCGCGCAGGCCTGTCCCGACGGCTGCATCCTCGTCGAGACGGAGCCCAATGCCGATGGCACGCTCAACAAGCTGCGCTACGAGATCGACTTCCGGCTTTGCATGTACTGCGGGCTCTGCGTCGAAGCATGTCCGTACCAGGCGATCCAGTCCGGCGGCGTCTTCGAAGATGCGGTCTACGAGTTCGACAGCATGTTCAAGGACAAGCACGACCTGACGAAGCTGGCGCATGAGCACCTGCGCCGCAACGACTACCTGTACCCGCACGGTCAGCGCGCGCCGCACGATGTCATCGAGCTGATCGAGCTGGAGGCGCGGCGACCTGTCTCGAAGGGCGAACGCGTCGTCGAGGCGAATACGCGTGGCTAAGCTCCGGCTCAACGGCGTCGAGATCGAAGCCGCGGATGGCGCGCCGCTCGTCGAAGTGATCAAGGAAGCGGGCGTCTGGGTCTCCAACCTCTGCTACATCGATGGCCTGCCGCCGTACGCGGGTTGTCGCACGTGCCTGGTCGCGATCGAAGGCGCGCGCGGGCTGCAGCTTTCGTGTACGACGCGGGTCGCCGACGGCATGGTCGTGGAGACGGAGCAGGCCGACGTCAAGCACGCGCGCCAGGAAGTGCTCGCGATCATCAATGCGAATCACTCGGATCGCTGTCTGACGTGTCACCGGCGCGTGAAATGCATGCCCGGCGACATCTGCCTGCGTGACGACGTCGTGACGCACCGCTGCGTCACGTGTTCGAAGAATTACCGCTGCGAACTGCAGACGACGAACGAACTGCTCGATATGGGCTTCGAAAACGTCGAGCCGTGGGCGGCCGAGCCGCGCACGTACTACCAGTTCCCCGTGCCCGATCCCGACCGCGCGAATCCGTTCCTGGAGTTCGACCCGCAGATGTGCATTCTCTGCACGCGCTGCGTCCGCGCCTGCGACGAGATCCGCCACACCAGCGCGATCACGCTCGCCGGGCGCGGCTTTCCGACGCGCATCGCGTTCGGTGCGGGCGGCGCCGTACACGAGTCCAACTGCGACTTCTGCGGCGCCTGCATCGATGTCTGTCCGACGGCGACGCTCATGGAGAAGCCCAACAAGTGGATCGCGCGGACGGAAGATTGGACGACGACGACGTGCAATTCGTGCTCCGTCGGCTGCACGATCAGCATCGGCACGCGCGCGGGACGAGCGGTGATCGTCAAGCCCGATCCGGTGAACCCGGTGAGCGCGGACCAGATCTGCGTGCGCGGCCGCTTCCATTACGACGCGATACCCGACAAGCAACGCTTGCAGCAGCACTTCGTGCGGCGAGGCCCGGCCGGTACGCCGCAGTTCCCGGCGCACTGGGGCGAACTCGTCGAGTACGCGGCATCGCAGCTCAAGGACCTGATCGCGAAGCACGGTGCAGAGTCTGTCGGCGTGCTCGGGTCACCATTCAACACGAACGAAGAGAATTACCTGGCGCAGAAGCTGGCGCGCGAGGTCATCGGCACGCCGCACGTCGACTTCGCGGCGGCGGCGCCGAACCGCGCCGCCGCGAACGCGATCGAAGCGGCGTTCGGCACGGAAGCGTTGCCTTCCGACATGCTGCAGTTCTCGCAGAGTGACGTCGTCATCCTGATCGCCGATGATCTTGAGTCGAGCCACAACGTGGCGGCGCTGCGACTGAAGGACGGCATCGTGGGCAATCCTGCGGCGCCGCGCGACGGCCGGTTGCTGCTGGTGTCTTCGATCTGGGGGGAGATGGCTGACTTCGCCGACCCGTACGGCGGCACGTGGTTGCAGTCAACGCCCGGCGGCGAGCCGGCGCTCGTCGATGCGCTCGCGAAGCGTGCGTCGGGCGCAGCGGCGCCGCTGAGCATCGTCACGGGCGATGAAGCGCGCGCCGCGGACGTGCTTACGGCCGCCAAGGATCCCGCGAAGGTCGTATCGATCGTGTACGCGCCGTCGCCGGCCGACGCGATCGCTGCGGGCGAGGGCGCGAAGGCCGCGGCAAACCTGGCGATCGCGCTGCGCGGCGAGAAGGCGGCCGCGTCGTTGTTCGTGCTGCCGACCGAGGCGAATGTCTACGGCGCGCGCGATATGGGCGTCGACCCGGAGAGGGCGCCGGGGCGCGTGCCCGCGTCGAAGGCGGGCATGAGCTTCCGGCAGATGATGGATGCTGCAATTGACGGGACGCTCAAGGCGATGATCATCGTCGGCGACAATCCGTTGATGTTCGCGCCAGACCGCGCGCGCGTCGAGCAGGCGCTGTCGTCGCTGGACCTGCTGGTCGTGATCGAGAGCGCGCTGACGGACACCGCGAAGATGGCACACGTGCTGTTCGCCGACGTGCCGGCGTACGCGAAGACGGGCTCCTTCACCAGCGGCGACCACCGCGTGAGCCGCATGCACGCGGCGCTCGACGCGCTGGGGGATGCGCGGCCGGCGCTGCTGGCACTGACTGACCTGGCGGGCGCGATCGGCGACGCGGGCGCGTGGTCGTACGCGCATCCCGACGCCGTCACCGACGAGATCGCCGAGCGCGTGTCCGGTTACGAAGCCTTTCGCTCCGGTTTCAACCGCTGGAGCAAAGCACGCGCATCCGGCGCCGCGTCGAAGGCCGAACGGCAGGCCGTCGCCGATACGACGGTGGCCACGGCGGGCGGTCACGTGCTGATGGTGACACGCACGCTGTACACGAGCCTCGAGGGCGCGGCGATCCACTCCGCGGACGCCGACAAACTGCACCGCGAAGAGTTCGTCGAGATTCACCCGGCCGATGCGGCGGCGCTGGGTATCGGCGATGAGGATGCGATCACACTCTCGACGGACCAGGGCGAACTCGAGATTCGCTGCAAGATCTCCGCGCGCGTCGCTGAGGGCGTGTTGCACATCCCGGCGTACTACGACGGCGGCGCGGTCATGCGGTTGCTGGCCGCGGATGGGCGGCCGGCGGCGGTGCAGATCCGGGTCGGCGCGACCGCCTAGCCACGATTGTTTCACGTGAAACATATGTACTGATTCTGGGGCGGAACGGCTGTTGAGCTGGGCGGCGTAGGAGCAGCCTCTCGGCGCCTCCGGGGTCCCGAAACGAAGGCCGGCTGACCGGCGCGCTAGGTCTGTGAATCCTGGCCTCGTGGCGCAGAGAGGGTGGCCTGCGTGAATGGCTTCGATACCAGCATCATCGAGTGGCTGAACCAGTTCGCCCGTGAGTCGCGCACGTTCGACGAGGGTGTCGTGCTGCTCACGAACGTCGAGCTGGTCAAGGGCGGGGTGGTGATGGCGGCGCTCTGGTGGGCGTGGTTCCGCGACAAGGCTGCGAACCGTGAAACGCGGTCGATGGTCATCACGGCGATCGGCGCGGCCGTGGTGGCGATCCTCTTTGGGCGCTTGCTGGCGCACGCCCTGCCTTACCGCGAGCGTCCGTTCAATGCTTAGGAGTTCTCGTTCGAGCTGCCGTACTCGGCAGACCCCGCCTTCTTCTCCGGGTTAAGTGCCTTCCCCAGCGACCACGCGGTGCTCTTTTCTGCGTTGGCGTTGAGCATGTTTTTCATCTCGCGGCCGCTAGGGATCGCCGTCGCCGTATACAGTTGCGTCTTCATCTTCATGGCGCGGCTGTACGTGGGGTTGCACTGGCCGACAGACATCATGGCGGGCGTGATGCTGGGTGCTGGGATAGCGTGGGTGGCGATGTTGCCGCGCATGCGGGAGCTGTTCAGCCGTCCAGCGTTCTGGGCGCTGGACCGGTATCCCGGGCTATTCTACACCGGCGCATTTGTGGTGACGTACCAGGTTGCGGTGCTCTTCGGCGATCTGCGGCGCTCGCGCGCCTATGTCGTGAACGCACTCGAGCGTGTGGTGTAGATCGCGACGGGGTTACCGAGTGTCGGCCGGAGATTCTTCGAGGCGACGCGCCACGATGGCTGCCAGTCGGGAGTGGGCGGGAAGCACGCCTGCGATCGCGTGAATCCAGATTAGTAGGTCGTCATCGGCGGCGGGAACGAGCGCCGGCAACGACGAGACATCGATGCCGTGAAGGCTCAGCCACACAAGATGCTCGCCTAATTCTCGCGCCACCTCCACTGTTCCAGCAGGTGTGCGATCTCGCTTCAAGACGCCAATGGCATACAGCAGAGGGCTCCACGCGCGGCAGGGAGCGTCGTGTGGAGTCTGCTGATCGCCGCGCCACACGGGACGTTCTGTCCCACGGACGTCACGCTCAGCGACAAACCAGTCGATCTGGAGTCCGTTGTCGAGGATCGAATACACGATCGCCTGACGATCGAACGGGTCGACGGTGACGCAGACGGTCTCGCGCAAGCCGCGTGCGACCTCGACGACGACATCACGAACCTTCGCGCCTTCACCTTGCGTGGCGATAGCGAGGATGTCCAGATCCGAGTATGGCGGCTGGTGCGTGCGGGCCGCGTAAGAGCCGACGCAGCGCGCCTCGACGCCGCTAGAGCTAAGCGCAGCGAGAGCGTCCCCGGCTGCAGAGTCGTAGTCGTCAGGGGTCGGCCAGACGCGTGTCATTCGCACGTTGCCCTCGGTTGCCTAGTTGAGCACGCCGAAGCCGGATGTCTTCTGACGGAGGCGGACTTCGAGGCGGAGTTTCATGTCCGGCAGCGCTTCGGTGATCGCTTCGAGCTGACTGCGGAGGCGCGTCTCCGGCGACAGTTCCTCGAGCCACTGCTGCTTGAGTTGGGCCGAGGCATCGGTGCGGGCGGCGATATAGTCGGCGGCTTCGCCGGGGTCGTCGGGCAAGGCGACGCCGCGCGTCCACTGGTCGGCGAGCGCGAGGTAGGTGCGGAAGTACTCGTTGAACAGGTCGTGTGCCGGCGGCAACAGCGCGCGCGCGTCCTCGGTCACAGGTGCGGCTTCGACGTACTCGACCTCGCCGGAGAGGTAGTCGCGCGATGTGTCGAGTCGCACGATGCGAAAGCGCCGCTCACCCATCGCGAAGATGTTCATGCGGCCGTCGTCGAGGTACTCCACCTGGTTGATGCGTGCGGTCGTACCGATGCCGTACGGGACGGCCGCGCCACCGACTTCGGCGCCGACGCGGATCAGCAAGACGCCGAACGGCGCGTCGTCTTCGATGCAGTCGCGGATCATGGTCTTGTAGCGGTCTTCGAAGATGTGGAGCGGCATGCGCATGCCGGGGAAGAGCACGGATTGGAGCGGAAACAGGCGCAGCAACATCGCGGTACGGATGATAGCAGGGGAGGTTGGTCGTCGGTCGTCAGTCGTCGGTCGTGGGGGTTATCCGCAGATGGACGCAGATGGCGCAGATGGGGATGGGGTGGACGGGGAGATTCGCTGCCGGCGAGCGTTGGAGCTGCGGGAGTGTCGCCGTGAGGAGATCCGTCCCGGCGCTTCGCTTGCTCAGGAACGGGTCCTCACAGTCTCCACATATCACGCGCCCGACTGTGTGGCTGCCAGGGCCGCCATCTTCTCTTTGTAGCCGGTATTGCAAAATGGATGTGTCGGCTGAGCGTTGTCCAACTCGCCTATTCCGCCATCGTCCTTTCGTAGGTCGTGGTCGATGCTGATCGATTTGAGGTGGAGCCGCGCCCCACAAATGTTGCAACGCACCGGACTATCGATGGCCTTGCGGATGAACGCCTGGGACTTCGTTTCCTTCGAAAAGTCGCGACCAACCTCTGTTTTCGTGATCGGTTTCGCCGCGAGGAAATCGAACACCGGATTGGTCAGGACAGATGCACGGATCTTGCTTTCCGACTTCCCCGCAATGACTCCATCGAGGATCAGTCGGTACAGATCCTTTAGTTTGTCGAAGCCTTTGAGCCCACTGCCCCACTTCCCGACGACCTGAATGGTCCAACCTTTGTGCTTCAACAGGAATTCCTCAAAATCCCTTCGGTGCGTGGTGAAGGTGTGAAACAGGTTTTCCTTGTCGAACGACTTTACTAAGCTAATGACTGCCAGGAATGATGTCGGTTGAAATCGACCTTCGACGCTGTAGAAGTACACGACGGGATGCAACCCCAACGATGAGGGATGAGCTCCCGCAATCCGATCAGAGATCTTCCGCACTCCCTTCATGAATTTGATTGTCTCAACGCCGCTGAGATCGTCGCCCAACACGTTCCCGTTGTTGTGGTCGTTCGCCACATTCACCAACTCGAAGACAAGCGGCAATGTCTGTGACGAGTAACTCTGTCCGGCCACCGGCAGATCAAGAGTCTTGATAGGCGTACTGAGCAGGGGCGTAAAAAGGTTTTCGTGAATCTCGCGCGCGAGAGATTCGATCTCTTGCTGCTTTCCGCCATCGAAGCCCGACCAATACTTGTGGCCGGTTCCCGCGCGAATAATCGCACGAGCCGCCAGAGCATTGGGATGGTTGCGCGCTTTGAGTAGACGAAGTTCCGTCTTGTCGATCGGCACGGCCTCCTGATTAATCTTGAAGAAAGAGGCTTCGGCCTTCGCGGAATTACCGCTCACCCATTGCAAAGCTACGGAGATCTGTCCGAGGAGCTTGGCCCGCTCGGCTACCGCAGGCTTGGACTTTTGCGGGTTGTGCAACGCGAACTGGTGATCCTTATAGGACCCGACTTCGGCCTTGATCATGCGCCTCGTCCGCTCCGCCACCTTCTCTTGCGTCGGGACAATCAAGTGCGTGAAGAAATCTCTAGAGATCTCGCCGTCACCGTAGTCCTCATTGACCCATGCGATGAGTGCACTTAGTCGGTGAGAGCCATCGATCACGAAAGTGTGCCCAGGCGCGCGCCAAAGGATGATCGCAGGGATCAGATCGCCAGTGACGAACGTTTTGATGAAGTCGGTTACTTTCTGAGGCGACCAACTTGCTGTTTCGCGCTGAAAATCTGGCTTCCGCAGCGTGGCAAAGAAGAATCCAGTGCCGCGCTCAAGATCGCGGATCGTCATGGTTGACGGCGGCTGCGACTGAGATGCGTTCTCAACACCGAGAATGTCGAAGTCCGCCCTAGGGATCAGTGCATCAAGGTTGACGTTGACAGCCATAGCCCCTCCTAGCAGCAAGACCCGCGTGGCCGGGCCATAGTACGCTGGGAACCGCTCACAGTCACGATCCGAAGCACAGTTATGAGTCATAACAGGCGCTCTCGGGGTGGGTCCGTTGCGTATAGATGGGTAGAGCCCCGCTGAAGTTAGGGACCTCCATTCCAGGAATATGGGTTGTGTGATATCGCTCACGGCCGGCGTGGCGCATCGAACGATAGGCATCGCCTTGACGCTGCGAGACGGGCGGGCGGATAATCAGACCCCTGTCTGAACTGCGGTGACTGAGGAGGCATAACTTGGCAGAAGCACCGACCGCGGAGAAGCCGCAAGAGAAGACACAGAAACCGATCGTCCCCTTCCTGAGAATCCCGGCTGACGGTGGCAAGCCGTACCTGCAAGGTTCGCGCTGCAAGGACTGCGGCGCGACGTATCTTGGCGGCCGCATGGCGTGCAGCAAGTGCTTCTCGACGGAGCCGATGGAGGACATCAAGCTCAGCGACAAGGGCGAGTTGCACGTCTTTTCGATCGTGCACCAGTCGGCGCCCGGCGTGCCGACGCCATACGTGGCCGCGATCGTCGACCTGCCGGAAGGCGTGAGCGTGCGCTGCAACATCGCGGGCGTCGAGCCGGACCCGCAGAACCTGAAGTTCGGCATGCCGGTGCAGATGACGACGGAGACGATCCGCACGGACCGCGAGGGCAACGACGTCGTCGCGTTCAGCTTTCGCCCGGCCTGATCGGCTGCGAGGGACCAGTGCCCGGCCGGAGGTTCCGCCGCGGCGAAGAGGAGACAAGACATGCGTGACGTAGCAGTTATCGGCGTCGGAATGATCAAGTTCGGGCGCTACCCGGAGAAGACGGTCCCCGAGCTGGCGGCGCAGGCGATCTTGCTCGCGCTGAAGGACGCCGGCGCGACGATGAAAGACATCGAACTGATGACGAGCGGGAACCTGTACCAGTCGAATGCGATGATTGGCCAGCGCATTTTGCAGGTTATTGGCCAGACGGGTATTCCGATCATCAACGTCGCGAACGCGTGCGCGACGGGATCGACGGCGTTCCGCGAAGCGTACATGTCCGTGGCATCAGGCGCGTATGACATGGCGCTGGCGGTCGGCTCCGAGCAGATGGGCAAGATGGGGCTGCTCGGCGGAGGCGGCGGGGGCGGCGACCCGGCGTACAGCACGGAAGGAGTGCTGGGCTCCGGGCTGATGCCGGCCGTCTTCGGCATGGCGGGCGTCGAGCACATGCGCAAGTACGGCACGACGCAGGAGCAGTTCGCGAAGGTGTCGGTCAAGAACCACAAGCACTCGATGCACAACCCGTACTCGCAGTACCAGACGGAAGTCGGGCTCGAGGACGTGTTGAACGCGCGCGTCGTCTCGTGGCCGAACACGCTGTACATGTGTTGCCCAACGGGCGACGGCGCGGCGGCGGCGATCGTCTGTTCGATGGATAAGGCACGGCAGTTCACGACGAAGCCGATCCGCATTGCGGCATCGGTGTTGACGAGCGACCCGTGGACGCAGCGCGACCTGACGATGCCTGACATCAACACGCTGACGCGCAACGCCGCGAAAGAAGCGTACGAGAAGGCGGGCATCACGCCGGAGGACCTGGACCTGATCGAACTGCACGACTGCTTCGCGACGGCCGAGATCCTGCACTACGAGAACCTCGGCATCTGCGGCGAAGGCGAAGCCGGGCGGATGATCGATGAAGGCGCGACGACGGTCGGGGGCAAGATCCCGGTGAACGCGAGCGGCGGCTTGCTGTCGAAGGGGCACCCGCTGGGCGCGACGGGCGTCGCAAACGTGTGCGAGGTGGTGTGGCACCTGCGCGGCGAGGCGGGCAACCGGCAGGTCGAAGGCGCGAAGGTCGGACTGGCGCACGTGATCGGGCTGGGGTCGGCGTGCACGATCCAGGTGTTGGAGAAGTAGTCAGTCGTCAGTTCACAGTTGTAAGTCAGGGGCCGCTCGGAGACGGGCGGCCTCTCTGTTTGGAAGCGGGACGCGGGATGCGGGAGGCAAGATTGGACCTGGTGTGGTGAAGGAGACGGCGGCGGTCTGTTTGGAAGCGGGATGCGGGATGCGGGAGGCGGGATTGGACCTGGTGTGGTGAAGGAGACGGCTGCGGACCTGATCATACGTGGGCGGGTCATCACGGTTGATCCGCGGCGACCGCGGGCTGAGGCCGTTGCGGTCAGGGACGGGCGGATTGCGGCGGTCGGGGCGTGGAGCGAGGTGGAGGGGTTGTGCGGCGCGGGGACGCGCGTTGTTGACGTGGGTGATGGATGCGTGATGCCGGGGTTCATCGAGGCGCACGGGCATCCGACGACCGAAGCGATCATGCTCGGCCGCGTCGTCGACATCCGGCCCGTGACCATTTCCGATGCGGCTTCAGTCATCGAGACGATCCAGCGCACGATCGGGGAGCGCGGCGCAGACGGGGCGTACTTCAACGGGTGGGATGCGCTGTTGCAGGAGGGTTTGCCGCGGCCGACGCGGGCGTGGCTCGACGAGTTGGCCCCTGAGACGCCGCTCGTCATCCTGCACAATTCCGGGCACTCGGCGTACTTCAACACGAAGGCTGCGCAGGTCGCCGGCGTCTCGCGGGACACGCCCGATCCAGAGGGCGCGTCGTTCGAGCGCGATGTGGACGGCGAGCTTACGGGCGTGGCGTACGAAACGGCGGCGGTCGTGCGCGTCATGACGCCGGGCGTGCGGCTGCGCGGCGGGCTTTCGGGGGCGCTCGCCGCGGAGTGCGCGCAGCTCAATCGCGCTGGCGTAATTGCGTGCAGCGACATGGCGTTTAACCCGGCGAGCCGCCATGGACTGCAACGCGCGCGCGATCATGGCGCAATCACGGCGCGACTCCGCCTGTACGAGGCATCGACGCCGCAGATGGCGAGCGACAGCACGCCGGGTGCGGGTGACGACCTGGTGCGCCAGATCGGCATCAAGCTGTGGGCGGACGGCTCGCCGTGGATCGGCAACATCGCGACGTCGTTTCCGTACCTCGATACGCCGCAGACGCGCATGCTCGGGCTTGCGCCGGGGCACCACGGCGCCATGAACTATCAACGTGACGAGATCGCGCGCATCTCCGAGGCCTATTTTGGCGCCGGGTGGCAGATCGCCTGTCACGCGCAGGGCGACGTGGCGATCGAGGCGGTGCTCGACGCGTGGGAGGAGATGCTCGAGCGGTCGCCGCGGCGAGACCACCGCATGCGGCTCGAGCATTGCGGCGCGATGACACCGGCGCAGTTCGAGCGCGCCGCGCGGCTGGGCGTCGCGTGCAGCATCTTCATCGACCACCTGTGGTACTGGGGTGACGTGCTCGTCGACGGACTGTTCGGCGAAAAGCACGGGGCGCACTGGGCGCGGGCCGGGTCGGCGTTTCGGGCGGGGGTGCGCACGTCGTTTCACAACGACGGCGGCGTGACGCGAATCGAGCCGCTGCGCAACATGCAGGTTGCCGTGACGCGCAGGAGCCGTAGCGGTCGATCGCTGGCACCGGAGGAGTGCGTGAGCGTCGAGGAGGCGATCCGGGCGCAGACCATCGATGCGGCGTATCAGTTGTTCATGGACGACATCGTGGGTTCGGTCGAGGTGGGGAAATATGCGGACCTGGTGGTGCTGTCGCGCGACATAACGAGCGTGCCTGTGGAGCAGATCGCGGACGTTGAGGTGGTGGCGACGTTGCTTGCGGGGCAGGTGGTGTCGGGGGAGTTGTGACGGGCAGGCAGTTGGCAGTGGGCTAGGTGGTTTAAGGTCGCAGATCGTAGCGCGTCCATGTTGGCGCACGCGGGGCGGGAACGAGGCAGACGTTCGACAGGAGCGGGCGCCAGGTGAAGTCGCGGCGCGCGAGGACGGCCATGATGGCGTCGATGTGCTGTTCTTCGATGACGCCCGAGATGATGCGGATGTGCGGCGCCCAGGTATCCGGCGCGTAGGCGGGCCTGGCATCGGCGGCGAGCGGTGCGACGGCTTCGGCGACGTGTTCTTGAAACTTCAGGAGCGCCTCCGTGCGCGTCACTTCGAGCGCGATGACGACCCTCGGCCCGCGAAACACGCCGACGCGCCCGGTTTCGAATGGGAACGATTGCGTCGAGCCGGCGATGCGGGCGAGCGCTGCGTCGATGGCGTCTTCGTAGCGGTCGGCGACGTGCAGTGTGAAGTGGGGATGCGTGGCGGCGGCGAGATCTTTGCGGCCGCTGACGGCTTTGATCTCGCCTGCGGCCTCTTCGATCCGCTCGCGATGAGGTTCGTCGAGGGCGACGACGATGGATTGCATGGGGTGGAGGATAGCGTGGCGGTGGTTGGCGGCTCGCATTGGCATGGAGCAGCCGGGCTGTCGTGCTACGCGTGCGGCGCGGCGTCGTGCTGATGTTGGAGAGTGTCGCCGGGAGAGATTCTTCGCGGCGCTTCGCTTGCTCTGAATGACGGGGTGTGGGAACGTCCCGCCAGTCCGAGCGTTCGATGTCGTGATGGAATAGCCGGGGCGGCTGTTCTCCGCCTGCGGTGCGGGTGGGGCCGTGCTTGAGGTTGGAAAGTGTCGCCGCGAGGAGATTCTTCTCGGCGCTTCGCTTGCTCTGAATGACGGCAGGGGGCGGCGCGCCAGTCCGTTCGATGTCGCGACGGAACAGCCGGGGGCGGCTGTTCTCCACCTGCGGTGCGGGTGGGGCGGCGTGAGTGCGTGAGGACGGAACAGCCGGGGGCGGCTGTTCTCCACCTGCGGTGCGGGTGGGGCGTGCTTGATGTTGGAGAGTGTCGCCGCGAGGAGATTCTTCGCGGCGCTTCGCTTGCTCTGAATGACGGCAGGGGACGGCGCGCCAGGCCGAGCGTTCGATGTCGTGACGGAACAGCCGGGGGCGGCTGTTCTCCGCCTGCGGTGTGGGTGGTGCGGCGTGAGTGCGTGAGGACGGAATAGCCGGGGGCGGCTGTTCTCCGCGTGCGGTGTGGGTGGTGCGGCGTGAGTGCGTGAGGACGGAACAGCCGGGGGCGGCTGTTCTCCACCTGCGATGCGGGTGGGGGGTGATTGGCGGCTTTCCTGAGTGCGCGGGTGCTGATAGCGTTGTGAGCTATGGCTGAGGATGCGAACGGAAGCGCGCCATACACGCTGATCCGCGACCTGCCGGCGACGGACCGGCCGCGCGAGCGTCTGCGCGACTTCGGGGCGCATGCGCTCTCGGAGGCGGAGTTGCTCGCGATCTTGCTGCGCACGGGAAACGCCCGGGAGAGCGCGCTCGCGCAGGCGTCGCGGCTGCTGGCGCGCTATGGCGGCGTGTACGGACTGGTGCGGGCATCGTTCGCGGAGTTGTGCGCGGAGCATGGGCTCGGAGAGGCGAAGGCGTCTCAGATCAAGGCGTCGCTCGAACTCGGCGTTCGTGCGAGCCGAGAGCAGAACGAGCGCACGATCATCAAGTCGGCGAAGGACGTTGAAGATCTGCTGTGCACGGAGATGTCGCTGTTCGATCAGGAAGTCGTCAGGGTGCTCGTGCTCGACACGCGCAACCACGTGATCGCGACGAAGGACGTCTATCGGGGGAGCGTACACACCGCGCACATCCGCATCGCCGAGTTGCTGCGGGAGCCGATCCGGGCGAACGCATCGGCGGTGATCGTGGTACACAATCACCCGTCGGGCGACCCGACGCCTTCGGCCGCGGATATCTCAATGACGAAGATGCTGGTCGAGGCGGGCAAGCTGATGGACATTGACGTCTTCGACCACATGATCATGGCCGGTGGCAAGTCAGTCAGCCTGCGAGAGTTGGGACTGGGCTTCGCACCGTGACGGAGCGGAGGCGCGTGCGGCTCGTCGCGCTCGACCTCGACGGGACGCTGCTGACCCGTGGCAATACGGTGAGCGACGGCAACGCCGATGCTGTGCGGGAGGCCGTCGCGGCGGGCGTACACGTGGTGTTTGCGACGTCACGCTGGTACCTGCTGGCGAAGCGCACGGCCGACCTGCTCGGCGTCACGTCGCCGATCATCTGCCACAACGGCGCCATGATCCGCAGTCCTATCGATGATGCGCGGCTGCTGCAGCTTGATATTCCGGCCGATGCGGCAGTGGAGATCGCAGCGATCGCGGATGCGCAACGCTTCGAAGCGATGGTGACGGTCGACGACGTGACGTACATGATCACGAAGCGCGCCGACGTCGACCCGAAGCGGCTGCCCGGCGGCATGCAGCTCACCGATCGGCTGTCCGACCACGTGGGCGATGGGGCGGAGGGCTTTCTCGCGTTCGGGCAGGATGCCGTCGATGGCATGCGCGCGCAACTTGGCGATCGCTTCGACGGTGTGCTGAACGTAGCGTCGGGATACAGCGAGACGTTTCCGCCGTACGTGAACATCGTCCACGCGGCGGCGGACAAGGGACGCGCGCTGCATCTCGTCTGCGAGCACGTCGGCGTGCCGATCGGCGAGGCGATGGCCATCGGTGATGCGGCGCCAGACCTGGAGATGATGCGCGTGGCGGGCGTGAGCATGGCGATGGGCAACGCGCCGAATGACGTCAAGGCGCAGGTCGATGTGGTAGGTCCGAGCAACCTGGATGACGGCGTCGCGTGGGCGATCCGCGAGTTCGCGCTGGGCTGAGCCTTCGGCATTCCAGGCGCGACCTAACCCTGTGACCGAAACTGATCTCACCTGATCTTTCCGCGCGCCCGTGACGGATCCTTTACATGCCGTCTGCCATGCTCTGATCGTCGGAGGAGGCGGGGTGCCGTCTGCGGCATCGGAGCGGTTCTGGGCCGCGTTGACAGACGAGGCCAGGCGCCGAGGGCGGGATCGGAGACTTGACGTGATGCGCCGTCAGAAACCGCAGCGAGAACCGACTATGCAGATGCGGCGGCGAGAAGGCGCTCGCGATGTGCCCTCGCGGACGCCGGCCGTCGCCCCTGATGCAGTCCGAGAAGACGCCGAGATGCTGGGAATCAGAGGCTCGATCGATACGAGCGCCGTGGCGGTGCGGAACATGCACGCCGGGATGTACCGGCGGCTGCGCCGGCACATGGAACTGCACCGCAGCATTTTGACGGAGGAGGCGTGGAAGCTCCTGACGCGGGTAGCGTTCGCGCTCTACGTCGATAGCCTGGAGACGCTCGAGATGGAGCCGCTGCCGCGCGAGGCGACGGAGCCGGCGCGGAGTCTGCGGGTCCCGGCGCGGCGGCGGTAGGGATGCTGGATGCTGGATGCTGGGCCTACTCGTCGAGGGTCTTATCCGCAGATGGAGCAGATGGGGACGGATTTAGGATGGGTGGGCGGAGGTGATGCTCCGCAGCTACATTTTTCGGGGTGTTGTCGTAAGCTGCGGGTCCGCGGTTTCGGGTGAATGTCTCGGGGCCGGTTTGTCCGCAGATGGAGCAGATGGGGACAGATTGAAGGTGGAGTGGGCGGAGCTGAAGCTCCGCGGATACGTTTTTCGGGGGTGTTCGCGCTGCATCCCCTAAGGGAAGCACGTATGACGGCCGATCTTCCATGGAGGGGGTCGGCCTTTGCGCACGTTCCTGATTTCGACATTCGTGATGTTCGCGTTTGCGGGCGGGCTGGCGGCGAGCTGGTGGGCGATGAACCACTACCAGCCGGGTTCGATCGGCACGCCGGCGCATGCGGGCGCAGTCTCGAACGGGAAGCCCGAGGAGTGCACGAACGTTTCGTTCAACGTCGGGCCGCGGTCGAAGACGGAGCGGACAGTCATGCTTGAGACGGGTGAATTGCTGCGCGGCACGTTCGAGGCGAACGGCGGATTGGGGCGCGTCGATATTTTCCTGCGGGTGCGCAACCCGCAGAACGAGGAGATCCTGGCATCGCCGCGGGCAGCGACGTACGACTTCAACTTTCCGGCGCGGAATCGCGGGGAGTACGTGTTCATTTTCGACAACCGGTTTTCGCTGTTCACGTCGAAGGGCGTGGCGTTGTTCTATTGCATCGACAAGCCGGTGCGGGCGGCGCCGGTGGCGCCGTGAGGTGGGAGGCGGGAAGCGGGATGCGGGATGCGGGAAGCGGGAAGCGGGATGCGGGAAGCGGGAAGCGGGAAGCGGTTGGAGCACTGTAGCGACGCTGCCGCGACGTAAAGGCGGAGCGGATCTCGGCGTGGCGAAGCGGCTTTGGCGCTGAGCCGCGCGGGCTGAAGCCCAGCTTGATCCTTGATTGTGTGCATTGACGCGCACGGACGCAGCTAAAGCTACGTCCCTACGTTCCCGTGTTGGCGTCTTGTTGGCGAAGTCGTGGCTGTCGAGTTCCACGACGATCTCGCGAAAATGTTGTTCGCGGAATGCGGGCGGTCGATTTCCCAATGTTCCTGTGTCGAGTTCGGTCAGACGGTGATGGTCTTGAGGTCGTCGGCGACGAGGATGCCGGCGTCGAGGAGCGCTTGCGGGGTTTCGCCGCCGCCGATGTGCGTGAGGATGAATTTCGTATCGAGGCTGATGCGTTCTCGCAGTTCGAGGATGTTCTTGGGGTTGAGGTGGGGGCCGCAGTTCTCACCCCAGCATGAGCACTCGACGACGAAGACGTCGGCACCATCGGCGAGGGGCACGAGCGGCGGGCACATCACGGTATCGCCGGAGTAGGCGATGATGCCGTCGGGCGTGGTCACGCGATAGCCGAAGGCGCGCAGGTTGGGGACGTGCTCGACTTCGAACGCTTCGAACGAGCAGGATGCGATGGTTTTGCCCTTGCCGTGATTTGCCTCGATGAAGTCGAGGTGATAGCCGCGGTCCTTGCGGAAGACGTTGGAGAACGCGAGGTCCGTAACGGTCTGCATGCGCTTGGCGATGCCGGGCGGCCCGACGATCGTCAGGTCCGTGGACCTTGGCGCGAGTTCGGCGTACTCGAGGAGCAAAAACGGCAGGCCAAAGTAGTGGTCGCCGTGAAAGTGACTGATGAAGATGACCTCGATCGCGCCGGCGTCCTTGCCCAGCTTCTTGAGATGGGGAAGGAGCGTCGGCGGGGCGTCGAACAGGTAGCGGTCGTTCGCGAGGAACGAACTCCAGTAGCGCGTCGGTGCGAAGGCGTTGCCGGTGCCGATGAACGTGAGGTCAAGGGCCATCAGGCGGCGACGTACTCACGGTGGACGCCATCGAGGAAGCGCCACAGCGCGCCGGCGCACTCGCGCGCCGTGCCCAGCACCGCTTCGCGCTCCGCAGCATCGTCCGTGTGCCGCCGCACCATGCCGGCGCCGACTTCTGCGTGGATCTCGTCGGCGCCGATGTGTACCTCGAAGAATTGCAGGCTGCGCTCATCTTCGATGCCGTAGAACTGCTTGAGGCCAGCGATCTTCGTCTTCGCGACTTCGGGGACCTGCGACTCGTACACGTAGAGCGCCGCGCAGGCCTCGGCGAAGGAGCGGTTCATCGTGGCATCGCGAAACGTGCCGACGAGGCTCGTGGTTTCGGCGAGCGGCGCCGACGTCTTGATGGCATCGCGATCGGCGCCGACGCCTTCGCCGAAGCGAAGCCAGAGTTCTGGGTGGTTCTCATCGCCGCGCTCTTCTTCGATGAGGTTTTCGAGCAGCTCCTGGCGGTCGGGCTGATTCGGACAGATGGCGTGGGCGGCGCTCACGTATTGCGGGAAGGCGAGCACGTGGTGCCAGTACTGGGAGGCGTAGCCGCGCAGGTGGTCGAGCGTGAGATCGCCTTGCTGCCAGGCCTGGTAGAAGGGGTGCTTGAGCAGGTTGCGCTCTTCGATGATCTCGCGGATTTCGTCGATGATATCTGCGGTGGCGACCATGGCGTCCTCTTTCGTTCGTCGTGGCTTCCCGGACAGGGGTGTTATAGGGGAAATCCTCGCTTGGCACGAGGCAGTGCCAAACGCCGAACGACTGCGCCTGCCCCATCATTTGATCGTACAATTGGCACCAACTGAAATGACGAACAACCCGACAACACCCGAAGCTGACCCTGCATTCCACTACCCGCCCGACCTACTCAACCTCCTGGTTGACGCTATTCGGCGTCTCTGCCGTTCCAAGTCCGACGTCTTGGTCTTCTTCAGCGGAGCTGGAACTCCGACTTCTCTGACCGTCGATCTCGCCGCCCAAGTCGCTACGGATAAGGACAGCATCTCGAAGGCTGAGATAGCCCGAATGATCCTCACACGACTCAACGCGAAGGGAGATGTGTTTCTGAGGCAGCGCCGGGAAATCTTGAAGCGCGTGACTCAATGGGAAGACTTCTCGACCTGCTGGGAGACCGACCGATTGGAAGCGATGGGACTTGTCAGCAGCGTCAGACGGGTTGTCAATGTGCACGACTCATTCACTCGAATCAATATAGAACGGGAGCAGGAACAAAGGGCGCGTCGGGCCGAACAGCGCATTCGACAGGAGCAAGCCGAGGCTCGGCTTGTGGCTCTCCGCGAAACATCCCGAGATTTGGCCGCACTCTTCCGGATAGATGATGCGCACAAGCGCGGAAAGGACCTTGAAGGCGTCCTAAATCGTCTCTTCAAACACAGCGGAGTCCTCGTGCGAGAGGCTTTCACGCTGCGCGGGTGGAACGCCGAAGGCGTAATCGAGCAAATCGATGGCGTGGTTGAAATCGACGGTGAGATTTACTTGGTGGAAATGAAGTGGCTGAACCATCGCGTCGACAAGGCTGATGTTTCTGAGCAACTGGTGAGGGTTTTCAGTCGCAGCGATGCGCGCGGATTGATTATTTCAGCTTCGGGATTCACGGATCCGGCGATTACGACCTGTCGCGAAGCACTTCATAACCGCGTTGTCGTGCTGTGTGAGCTGGACGAGCTAGTTCATGTATTGGAAGCCGAGCGCGACGTTAGGGAGTTGCTGAAATCTAAAGTCAACGCCGCGATATTGGACAAGAATCCGCTTCATCGACCGCTCGTGTGATTGCCGCCCCTCAAACGATTCGTCGTATTTGCAAGCCTTCGATTCGGCCTTGTTGCAGTCGCGTGAGCACGGTCTCGATACCGTAGGTCGAGAAGATAGCGGAGGTTGGCATGGGCGGGAAGCTCCCGATCGACCGGGCACGTGAGTCGCAGCATGACCCGCGACAGCTCGAAGAGCAGAAGCAGAAGCTCGCGGAGAAGGAAGCGAAGTTGCAGCGCAAGGCGCGCGAGTATGACGACGAAACGCCGGCCGACGAGGGCGCGCGGCCGCCGGATGAGGACGAAGCGTAGATGAACGATCTGATCCACAAGCTTGCGGAGGTGGACGCGGGCGCGCTGCCATTTCTGAGCATCTACCTGGACGTGCGGCCGGAGGCGACTGGACAGAAGCCGCAACTACGAGAGGGCCTGCTGGTGTTGGAAGATCGGCTGCGGGAGATCCGCCGCACCTTCTTGCCGCGGGGTGAGGATCTCGACTCGTTCGACGCGGACGCGGCGAGCATCAACAGGTTCGTCGAAGAGGAGATGCAGGCATCGACGGAGGGGGTGGCGATCTTCGCGTGCAACGGGCTGGGCGTGTGGGAGGCCGTCGAGGTGGGGACGCCGTTCGAGATCCAGGTGACGGTGGCGTCGCGGGCGGACCTGTACCAGTTGGCGAAGTTGGAAGATGAGTTCGAGCGCGCGGTCGTCGGCGTGATCGACACGAATACGGCGCGGCTCTACGCGTACGAGTACGGCGCGCTCGTCGAAGCGGGCGGACCGGACGATGATCCGGTGCACTATCGGAAGCGCGCCACGGGCGGCTGGTCGCAGGCACGGTATCAGCGGCACATCGACAAGCACCGCAAAGACTTCACGGAAGAGATCGTGCAGGCGATCGACGACCTGGTGGCGCGCGAGGACGCGCATCATGTCGTGCTCGCGGGAGACGAAGTCGTGATGTCGCACCTGAACCGTGCGATGCCGAAGCGGCTCGCGGAGAAGGTGACGGGCGTGTTCCAGGCGGACATCCGGGCGAACGTGAACGAGATCGCGGCGGAAGTGGCGCCGATCATGGAACAGGCGGAGCGCGAGTCGGGGATGTCGGCCGTCGAGCGGCTCGTGGGGGAGGTGCGGCGCGGCGGGCTGGGTATTGCGGGCGTAGCAGCGACAGGGCGCGCGCTCGAGAACGGGCAGGTGGACACGCTGGTGATCGACGAGCAGACGTTGGGCCCTACGGAGCGCAAGGAGATGGTGCGGCTCGCGGCCACCACGGCGGCGGAGGTCGAGGTGGTTCAAGACGCCGCTCCGCTGGCGGAGATGGAGGGCGTGGGGGCATTGCTGCGCTATCGCCTGTAGCGAGCGGCGCCGGCAATGGTGCAGCGAGTACAGAGGCGGATACAACACGAAGGGCGGCCTGTGTGGCCGCCCCTCGTTGCGCGTACGGATTGTGCTGGCCGCTTAGCAGGCCGCCGGGTTCGGCGTCTTCGTCGCGGTCGCGGTTACCGGCGTCGAGGTGTTCGTCGCCGTCGCCGTGGCGGTCGAAGTGCCGGTGGGCGTGGCGGTGTTCGCCGTGCACGCGTCGACGTCTTCGGCCTGGGATACGGGCTTCGTGAACTGGTCGTTCTCATCGGCGTTGACGGCGTCGGCGACGACGAGGACGCGGTCGCTGTCGTCGTCGTCGTCGGTCACGCCGACCGTGACGCTGAAGCTTTGCGAATCATCGGAGTCGAGGTCGAACTCGTCCTCCAGCACGACGATGACGACGTCGTCCTGGTCGTTGAAGATGACGATGCAGACGATGACATCTTCGTAGTCGTCGTTACCGTCGTTCTTGACGGTGCCCGTGACGCGGACGTCGTCGCCGTCGCGGACCGCGACGACGTTCGAGATCTCGAGGTCGCTGGCGAGCGCGATGCCGAGCTTGAGGCCGCTATCGATGATCATGCGGCTGAGGACGACATCGACGTCATCCGGGTCGACGCCGCTGTCGGCGGAGTAGTAGTTGGACGCGTTCGCCTGCATGGTGCGCGAGCACTGGGTGGCGTTCTTGGTGTTGATGACCTCGCCGTCGTCATCGATGAAGCCGACGAGGAAGCGGTGGTTGAGCATGTTGAGCGTGGTTTCGTTGCGCATCTCCGCGCCGTAGACGAGGTCGCCATCGATCTCGGTCTCGCCGACGTTGCGAATGACACAGGTGGCCGCGAACGCCGAGAGTCCGGCGAGCACGAACACGAGTACTGCAAGCTTCTTCATGTCGCTGAGTGTTCCCTCCTGGTGATGTATCGCGGGCCGACCGGCCCGCATGGGGTGGATGAATGCCGTTCAGACGTGAAACGCACGAATGCGGTCAAAGGTTAACCGCGGGAGAGCGCAATGTCCCAAACATAGACGCATACGCTCTACTGCTGGTTTTGAGCGGCCGCGAAGCGACCGACATCGATGACGGCGCGCTCGTGGACGCCTTCGCCGATTTTCACACCGTCCTCGTTGTGCACCTCGAAATCAAAGATGCAGCGCCGCCCGTTGACTTCGCGGAGCTGCACCTTCGAGGTGACCTGCTTGCCGACGACCGTGGGCGCAAGGTGCTTCACATCGACCCGGAAGCCCACGGACTGCTCCCCCGGTTCGACGTAGCGGCTGATCAGCCGCACGCAGGTGCCTTCGATGAGCTGGACCATCGAAGGCGTCGAGTACATCGACGGGACGTCCGGTCCCAGGTGCGTGATGCCCATCTCGGGGGTCGTCGTGATGGTCATCTCGTCGGAGATACCGGGGACGAACGCAGGTTTCATGGGCGGCTCCTTTCGCGGCACCCTGCCGGGGCGGATGTTATCACATGCGATCTTGTCGAGGGACGTTGGAGGTACGAGGATTGTTCCCGGGGCAGCGCGTTTTTCACAATTTAGGTTGTGCTAAGCTAAGGCGATTTGCGGTTGTCATTCGTCGGGAGCGCGTTGCGGACGGCATTACCATGACTGCGCAGCGCGCGGACCTTGTGCCGCGGGAGGCAACGCGATGACGCGCATCCGCATCCTCCCGCTGGACATCGAGATCGAGGCTGATCGCGACGAGACGGTGATGGGGGCGGCGCAGCGGGCCGGCTATTACTGGCCGACGACGTGCGGAGGCGAGGGGCGGTGCACGACGTGCGCCTGCGAAGTCACCGAAGGATTGGAGTCGCTGACGGCGATGGGCCGGGCGGAGCAGCGGTCGCTGGTGTACGAGCGCGGCGAGAGCGTATTGCGGACGCCGACGCGGCTGGCATGCCAGGCGCGGGTGGCAGGCGAGGGCGCGGTCGTGGTGAGGAAGCCCGGCGTGCGGAGGCCATCGGAGTAGGCGCGTCGATCCCGTGGGATCGCGGCGGAGGGTTGCCATGACGTACGTCATCACCGAGCCGTGTATCGGCACGAAGGACGCGTCCTGCGTAGACGTCTGCCCCGTCGACTGCATCTACACGCGCGACGAGGACCAGCAGTACTACATCGACCCGGACACGTGCATCGACTGCGCGGCCTGTGAGACGGTGTGCCCGGTGACGGCGATCTTCTTTGAAGAGGACGTGCCGGCGGACTGGAAGCAGTACACGCAGATCAACAAGGACTTCTTCAAGGATGTGCCGGCGGAGGAGCGGACGTTCCGGCCGCGGACGGAGCGGACGAGCTAGGGCGGGCGGTCTGTCAGTCGATCAGTCTGTCAGTCGGGGGTGATGGAACCACAGAGGCACAGAGGTTGTTTGTAGAGCGCGGGCTTTCAGCCCGCGTTCTTGTGTTGCGGCCTTGTTGTCGCGATGGGTGATCGGCGTGCGTCGGGATGATGACGGTGGCGTAATCGACGGGACAGGCGAGGGCGCCTGTCCTCCACCTGCGGTGCGGCCGCGTCGAATTGGTGCGACATAACATCGCTTGAGTTACGGATCATAACTAGACACGTGATCTGCGCGCGTGTATGGTGGCTGCGGGCGGCGGGATTCATCTGGAGGGCGCATCTAGCGTGCCAGGGTTCTCGCGTCTGCAACTCCTTCCCGCGGTCATCGGCGCCGCGATCATTGTGATTGTCTACCTGGTGTTCACGACGGGCAACTACGTTGTCCACTACTACCAGTTGCGCAGCGACGAGCGTGAGCTGCGCCAGGAGATCGTCGATCTCGGCGCCGAGCAGGAGCAACTGACTGCGGTGCGCGACTACCTGGAGTCCGACGAGTACGTCGAGGAGGTGGCGCGCCGGACGCTGGGGCTAGTGCGGCCGGGCGAGACGCTGGTGATCGTCTCGGGCACGGATGCGTTGCCGTCGGCGACGCCCGCGGCGACGGCGGTTGCCGGTGCGGTACACGACGAGGACTGGTGGAAGGCGTTGTTCGTGCCGACGGCGACTGCGTCGCCGTAGTTGTCAGTTTTCAGTTGTCAGTCCTAAGCGTTGTTGGGTCACCGGTTGTGCCGAGCGTTTTTCATGAGTGACGATGTGCGTGCGCAGAACGAGGCATCGCGCGGCGCGTGGGACGCGAACGCTGCGTTCTGGGACGATCGCATGGGCGACGGGAACCGGCTCGTCGAGACGGCGCTGTGGCCGGTTACGGAGCGGCTGCTGGCGCCGCAAGCCGGCGAGCGCATACTCGACGCGGCGTGCGGCAACGGGTTGTACGCACGGCGGCTGTCGGCGCTCGGGGCATCGGTCGTTGCATTCGACTTCGTCGCGTCGCTCGTAGAGCGCGCGGCGGAGCGTGGCGCTCCGGCGCCCGGCTCGATTGCGTATCACGTCGTTGATGCAACCGACGCTTCGGCGATCGTGTCGCTGGGTAACGCCGGATCGTTCGATGGCGCCCTGTGCGCGATGGCATTGATGGACATGCCGGTCATCGAACCGCTGATGCGCGCGGTACACACGTTGCTACGGCCGGGTGGACGCTTCGTCTGGTCGATCATGCATCCCGCGTTCAATCAATCGCGCGCGATGGAGGCGATCGACGAGGGGCAACAAGGCGCGGTGGTCATGAAGGTGTCGGGCTATCTGACATCGATCGTAAGTAGCGGACAGGCGATCGTTGGCCAGCCGCGCGAGCAGCCGTACTTTGAGCGCCCGATCTCGGCATACGTGACGGCTGCCGTGGACGCCGGCTTCGTCATCGATGCGATGGAGGAGCGATCGCCAAGCGGTAGTGCGAACGCGGGGCGGGACAGGCTCGAGGCTGAGTTCCCGATGGTGCTCATCGTGCGGATGCGGCGATTGTAGCCGCGACCCTATCATGTGACCGTGAACATTGCACTGATCGAGCAGCGGTTCATCGCGTATTGGCGCGAACGGGCGTTGGGCTTCGAGGACGCGACGCTTGTGGTCGCGATTTCGGGCGGCGGCGATTCGTGCGCGCTGCTCGCGTTGGTGTGCGAAACGCAGATCGTGCCGCGCGACCGCGTCGTGGCGGCATATTTCGACCATCGGCTGCGCGGCGAAGATGCGTCGCGCGAGGAGCGTCGGGCGGTCGAGGCGCTGTGCGACCGCTACGGCGTGCGGATGGAGACGGGAGCGTGGCTGGCGCCGGCGCGGTCGGAGGCAGCGGCGCGTGAGGCGCGCTACGCGTTCCTGGCGGATGTCGCGCGAAGGCACGGAGCGGAGGGCGTGGCGACGGGGCACACGTCGGACGACCAGGTGGAGACGGTGCTGATGCACGCGTTGCGCGGCGCAGGGCTGTACGGGCTTGCGGGGATGGCGGCGTCGTCGCTCTGGCCGTTTGCGGCGCAGGGAGGACCGCGGCTCGTGCGCCCGCTGCTTGCGCTGACACGCGGGGATACGCGTGCATATTGCGACGCGCGCGGCTTCGTGTACGTCGACGATGCGTCGAATGCGGACCGGGCGTTTCTGCGGAACCGCGTGCGCAACGAGTTGCTGCCGGCGATCGATGCCGTGGCGCCGGGCGGGCGTCATGGGATCCTGCGGTGGTCAGACGATGCGCGGGCCGGCGTTGAGGCGATTGGCTCCGTGGTCGACGCGCTCGTGATGGATGACGGCGAGGGCTGCGTGCAGTTGTCGCGCGCGGCGATGCGCGCCGTTCCATCGGGGCTGGCGCCGCACGTGTATCGGCGCGCGCTTGTCCGGCTGCTGGGCGACGCGCGTGACTTCGGGCGCCGTCATTACGGGATCCTGGCACGCGCGCACGACGCATCGACGGGGTCGGTGTTCGAGCTGCCGCGGGGCGTCGTCGCGACGGTCGATGCGGACATCGTCGTGCTGTCGGTCGGTGCGCTGAAGGCGGCGTGCATCGACGCCGGCGCGGAGTACGCGTTGCCGTTCGCAGGGACAGTGGGCGGGTGGCGGATCGATGTGACAGCTGCCGACGGCGAGGAGGCGTTACGCCTGCCGGCGGGCGCGGTGGTGCGGGGGCGGCGGCCGGGCGATCGCATGCAGCCGCGTGGTATGCGCGGGCACAAGAAGTTGCAGGACTACTACATCGACCGGAAGGTGCCGCGACGCGAGCGCGATGCGGCGCCGGTGATCGCGGTCGGCGGCGACGTATTGTGGACGCCGTTCGGGGGGGCGTCGGCGTGCGGCGAGGGGTTGTGGTACACAGTGCTGGGGGTGCGTGCGGATTGACGTTTCGGCGCGAAGTCGCTATACATCGCTAGTTAGCTGCTGGTGGCCGATGCGATGGCTGCGGGAGCGGCGCGGCGAATGTTTGTGGCTGCTTGAAACTTGACTTCGCAGGGGGATTGTCGATAGTATCGGACTGACGAACGAGTGACTGGGTAACGAGAGAGACCCGATGTCCGGTGGCCCGTCGATTAAGACGGGTCTTTCCTACGCCGGACGGGCGACGCGAAACGCCCCCACTGCACGTCGTGTGCGGTGCGCAGCGAATCAGTCGTAGCGCCTTTCCAAGTCAACACGAGAGCGAACGGGATCGTTGTGCGACGCGCAATGCGTTTGACACTGCGCCGAAGTGCTCGATAGACTCTCTCGCCGTGTCGCAGGGCGGCGCGGGCACCTTAACAATTGGATAGCGGTAAGAAGAACGCGTGTGAGGGTTCTCCGTAAGAACTTGGGCTCGCGCAAGCGAGTGTTGAGGAATTGTCGGAGAGTTTGATCCTGGCTCAGGATAAACGCTGGCGGCGTGCCTTATGCATGCAAGTCGTACGAGGTCAGGGCTTCGGCCCGAAGCCTAGTGGCGAACGGGTGAGTAACACGTACGTGACCTGTCCAGAAGTGGGGAATAACCAGCCGAAAGGTTGGCTAATACCGCATACGGTCACCGCTTGAAAGCGGATGACGAAAGCCGCAAGGCGCTTTTGGAGGGACGTGCGGCCGATTAGCTAGTTGGTGTGGTAACGGCGCACCAAGGCGATGATCGGTAGCTGGTCTGAGAGGATGGTCAGCCACACTGGGACT